>NZ_JAGRQZ010000032.1:0-26339 GCF_018223915.1 Klebsiella sp. 64 | reverse complement strand
GGATTTTTCTCTGCAACCGAACCGACTGTTTGTGTGAAGTGATTCACATCTGCCGTGTCAGTGGGTGCGCATTATAGGGATCCCATTTTTTTGCACAAGCCTTTTTTCGATCTTTTTTTCTGAATGGTGATTTTTCACCCTTTTCGCCGTGTAATTGCACGATTTGCTCAATTTTCACCGTTTTCAGGGGTTGCACAGGGAGATAAAAGCCACCAAAGTCTTCTTACGTTCCCGTATTTTGAGGTCTATATGTCTGCTCAGCTGCGCCCCTACAAAGCATTTTTCCCACAAATCGGTCTTCGCGTCATGATTGACGCATCCAGCGTTGTCATCGGCGATGTCAGAATTGCCGATGACGTCAGCGTCTGGCCTCTGGTGGCCATTCGCGGCGACGTCAACTATGTATCGATAGGTCAACGCAGCAATATTCAGGACGGTAGCGTTCTCCATGTGACCCATAAGTCCTCTTATAAGCCGGAGGGAAATCCGCTGATCATTGGTGAGGATGTAACTGTTGGTCATAAAGTGATGCTGCACGGCTGCACTATCGGCAACCGCGTACTGGTTGGTATGGGTTCGATCTTATTAGATGGTGTCGTCGTTGGCGATGACGTCATGATTGGTGCGGGCAGTCTGGTTCCGCAGAACAAACAGCTGGAAAGCGGCTACCTTTACTTTGGCAATCCGGTCAAACAGATCCGCCCCCTGACAGAGGCGGAACGGGAAGGACTCAAGTATTCAGCAAATAACTATGTGAAATGGAAAAATGAGTACCTGGATCAGGATAACCAGATCCAGCCCTGAGCATCTTCCTGACCATCGCGGATCAATGCTTCTGCCTCTTCCTCTAGATCCCAACGATGTTCCTGGAAGGCGGCCAGCCACTGCGCTGGCCCCTCTGCGCCGAAACGCTGCTGCATGATTTGCCCTGAAATTGCGCAGGTTAATTGCATCCCATTCACCAGCGCGGGAAAAACCACGCCCTGCCGTTCGGCATCCCATGATTCCCGGTCAGGAAACTGAATCGCCTGATTCATGCATTCAGTTCCTGCTGCAGCGTTTCAATGACCGGAGCGATAGCCGGCAGAACGCCGTGCCATAGCAGAACAGCATGGGCGGCTTGCGCCACCAGCATTCCCAGCCCATCGGCACAGTGGACTGCGCCATATTGCTGGCACCAGTGAAGAAACGGTGTCGGCCCTTTCTGGTAAAACATGTCATAGCAATATACGTCAGCGTTGACAATAGATGCCGGGATAGCTGGTACATCACCGTCTATTCCACTGGACGTCGCATTGACGATCAGATCGAATGTTTCCCCGGATAAGGTATCCATCTCCCTTGCGCTAACGCTCCCGGTATGGGCGAAGAGAGTGGCTAACTCACGGGCACGAGAATAGGTGCGATTCACGATCGTGACGGCGCATCCCAGCGACAGAAGCGGCAAAAGAACCCCGCGAGATGCCCCACCAGCACCAACAAGCAGGATCCGTTGGCGCGGCTTAATGAATCCCAGGCGTTCAAGATCGCTCAGAAGACCAATACCGTCGGTGTTGTCCCCCAGTAAACGGCCATCTTCCAGGCGTTTCAGGGTGTTTACTGCTCCCGCCAGCGCTGCGCGTTCTGTCAGTTCGTCGGCACGCGCAAAGGCTTCCTCTTTAAAAGGAACGGTGACGTTGGCCCCCTTTCCTCCTTCTGCAAAGAACTGATTCAGAGAAGAGACAAAATCATCCAGCGGCGCCAGTACACGTCCATAAGGATGAGTAATTCCTAACTGGCGGGCAAACAGCTGATGAATAGCAGGCGACTTACTGTGCGCGATCGGATTACCAAAAACGGCATAGGTTTCCATGGTTCACCCCTGGCGGAACAGTTCACCCGTCAGGGCATCACGGATTTCAGATGGGTTTTGCCGGCCGCCCGTGGCGCCATCCACCACCGGGAAGCTGTCGCCAAACTGAGCATGGACCTCTGCGGTAGTACGGCACGGTGGTTGCCCGGTGAGATTGGCGCTGGTCGAAACCAGTGGTTTTCCGTAGGTTTCGCACAATTCGATTACCAGCGGATGGTTAGTCACGCGTACGGCCAGTGAATCAAAACGTCCAGTCAGCCAGCGCGGCGTTTCAGGACGCGCCGGGAATACAAACGTCACCGGTCCCGGCCAGCAAGAGAAGATGGCTTCCCGCTGTGAGTCACTTAACCGTGAATCATCAATATAGGGCTTCAGTTGCTCAAAGCTGGCGGCGATAAGGATCAATCCTTTCTCAACAGGACGCTGCTTCAGCTCCAGCAGGCGCATAACGGCCGTTTCGCTGTCAGGGTCGCAGCCGACGCCAAACACGGCTTCGGTGGGATAGGCGATGACATGTTCATTTTTCAGGACCGCCACGGCATGGGCGACGGCTTCTGAGGGCAGGTTATTGTTCACTGATTTATTCCGCCGGGATCGGCTTTCCACATTGTTTACTGGCACAGAAGCGTCTGAGCCCCTGCGCCGTCTTCTTTTCTATTAACAGCGGGTAATGGCATTCAGGGCATTCGCCCGCCACCGGTTTAAAATTGATAACGAACTGGCAATCAGGATAGCGATCGCAGGAGTGAAAGGTTTTACCGAAACGGGAACGACGCTGGACCAGATGGCCTTGTCCGCACTGCGGGCAAGCGATAGCCGTCTCATCGGGTTTATCAATCAGCTCGGTATGTTCACATTCCGGATAGCGGCTACAGCCAATGAACATCCCAAAACGCCCCTGGCGTAACACCATAACCGCACCGCACGATGGGCACTCTTGCCCCTCCAGCACCTTAACGATATGCCCGTCCGCCTGGCTTTTCAGGGGACGAATATAGTCACAGTCCGGATAATGCGAACAGCCGAGAAACGGGCCATGTTTCCCGGAACGGATCACCAGTTCGGCCCCGCACTGCGGGCAGGGCTCATTTTTACGCACCGAAAACAGTGCTGATTTGGTCATAACAACTCGATGTTGCTGCAAAAAGATTAATGCAGCATACCTTCATTTACTTCGAAGAGTAATTCTTCCATTTGCTGATAGGCGTTTTCACAGCCCGGAATATTGAACAGTACCATCAGGATGACCCATTTCAGGTCTTCCAGCTCAAATTCCGCCGTATCCAGCGCCAGTACGCGCTCTATCACCATTTCTCGCGTTTCGAGGTTCAACACCTGAATCTGCTCGAGGAAGAGTAAAAACCCCCGGCAACTGGCATCCAGACGCTGGCACTCCTCTTCGGTATATACCCGAAGAGAGAGCGGGTCGGAAGCGAGCTGCATGGGTTCAACGAGACCTTCCTGATAATCAGCCAGTTTCTCGAGCCACATTAACGCGTTATAGATGTCTTCCCGCTCAAAACCCGCATCGGTAAGATCCCGCGTCAGTTTGTCCTGATCCACGCGCATTTCTGCTTCGCTATGGATGTAAGTTTCAAACAAATACATGAGTACGTCGAACATGGCTTGCCCTCCTTAATCGGACATAGCCGCCGGGTACAGCTGCGATCCAGCCTGCTAACTCCAGTTCAAGTAGCTGAGCTACGGTTACTGGCACAGATTGGCCGGCACGTTCAGCGACAACGTCAACAGGTGTTACCTCATCTCCTACGTTAGCCAGGAGCTCCGGAAATGGCAATGCTACAGACGGCTGATCGACGCAAATATTTATCGAATCAGACGTATCAGTCAGCCAGGCCAGCTCGTTATGCCAGTATTCCACAATATCCTCTGGCGAGGTCACTGGCACCGCGCCTTGCTTAATTAACCAGTGCGGGCCTTCCGATCCCGGATTGCCTATCGGGCCAGGCAGGGCGAACACATCCCTTCCCTGCTCCAGGGCGCAGCGGACGGTGACCAGCGATCCGCTTCGCAACGCCGCCTCAATCACCAGCACGCCCAGGCTTAAGCCGCTGATAATCCGGTTGCGCCTGGGGAAATGTGCGGGAAGCGGCGGCGTAACAAGTGGAAATTCAGATACCAGCGTACCGCCATTGTCGATGATCTGCCGGGCGAGAGTTGCATGGCGCCGCGGATAAACCTGACTCAGCCCATTGCCCAGTACCGCGATAGTTTTACCCTCCGCCGCCAGCGCGCCGCGGTGCGCGACCCCGTCAATGCCTAACGCCAGCCCACTGGTGATGGTAATCCCTTTATGCGCCAGCGTTTCGCTAAACAGTTTCCCCCAGCAGGCGCCATACCAGGAGTGCGAGCGACTGCCAATAACGGCAAGCTGCGCGCTGTGAAGCAGGGCGAGGCCGCCGCTGACCAGCAACGCGCCGGGGTAATCAGCGATAGCCTTTAACCGCAATGGATAGCGCGGATCGTCACCCCGTAACAAATGATGATCCGGTTGTTCCAGCCAGCGCCGCGTCTCGTCAAGCTCATGCTCGTCAAGCCGGAAAAATAACTTTGCCTGCGCCGCGGTCATCCCGACGGCATGCAGCGCTTCACGATCAACGCTGGCGGCTGCGCATAAGCGCTGAGCGATCTCTACCATCCTGTCGCCATACAAGCTACTGACCTTCATCAGCCGCAGCCAAATCTCGTCGGGCGTCATCCTTACCCCCTGCCATAAGCGGTATTGACAATCTTTGCGATTGGACAGTGAGACTGTCAATTGCAGGGGGTTTTGTCTAGAATAGAGCTAATAATCTTATCAACTCCTGAATACGACTCTGGAACTTTATGGCAGTTTTGCAAGTGTTACATATTCCGGACGAGCGCCTTCGCAAAGTCGCCGAGCCGGTCAAAGAAGTGAATGCGGAAATTCAGCGTATCGTCGATGATATGTTCGACACCATGTACGCCGAGGAAGGCATTGGTCTGGCCGCAACCCAGGTCGATATCCATCAGCGCATTATCGTTATTGATGTGTCGGAAAATCGTGAAGAGCAGCTGGTATTAATTAACCCGGAAATGCTGGAGAAAGATGGCGAAACCGGTATTGAAGAAGGCTGCTTGTCCATTCCTGAACAGCGCGCCCTGGTGCCGCGTGCGGAAAAAGTGAAGATCCGCGCACTGGATCGCGATGGTAAGCCGTTTGAACTGGAGGCCGATGGCCTGCTGGCTATCTGTATCCAGCATGAAATGGATCACCTGGTCGGCAAACTGTTTATTGACTATCTGTCACCACTCAAACAACAGCGCATTCGTCAGAAGGTAGAGAAACTGGATCGTTTACGTTCCCGTGCCTGATAACAAGGAATACCGTGTCACAATCACTACGTATCATTTTCGCCGGCACCCCTGATTTTGCAGCGCGTCATCTTGATGCGCTGCTGTCGTCTGAACATCAGGTTGTTGGCGTATTCACTCAGCCTGATCGCCCTGCTGGTCGCGGCAAAAAATTGATGCCAAGCCCGGTAAAAGTACTGGCAGAAGCCCATAACTTACCTGTGTTCCAGCCATCCTCCCTGCGTCCGCAGGATAACCAGCGGTTAGTCGCCGATCTCGGCGCCGATATTATGGTGGTAGTGGCGTACGGTCTGATTCTGCCTAAAGCGGTGCTGGAGATGCCCCGTCTGGGCTGTATCAACGTTCACGGCTCGCTGCTACCGCGCTGGCGTGGCGCAGCGCCTATTCAGCGTTCACTGTGGGCGGGGGATAGCGAAACTGGCGTAACCATCATGCAGATGGACGTCGGCCTTGATACGGGGGATATGCTGTATAAGCTTTCCTGTCCCATTACCGCAGAGGATACCAGCGGCAGCCTGTACGATAAGCTGGCCGAGCTCGGCCCTCAGGGGCTGCTGGCAACGTTAGCCCAGCTGGCCAACGGCACCGCACGGCCTGAAGTACAAGATGAATCGCTGGTGTGCCATGCCGAAAAACTGAGTAAAGAAGAGGCTCGTATCGATTGGTCGCTTTCCGCTGCGCAGTTGGAACGCTGCATCCGCGCGTTTAATCCGTGGCCAATGAGCTGGCTGGAAATTGACGGACAACCGGTAAAAGTGTGGCGAGCATCGGTCATCGCCGAAGCCGCTCACGCCGAACCGGGTACTATCGTGGCAGCAACCAAACAGGGTATTCAGGTCGCCACGGGGGATGGGATCCTCAGCCTGGAGTCGCTACAGCCTGCGGGTAAAAAAGCGATGAGCGCCCAGGACTTACTCAATTCCCGCCGGGAGTGGTTTATCCCTGGCACCCGTCTCGCCTGACGGTCGTCTCTTCTGAAGCCCGGGTTCGCCGGGCATTTTTATTTTTGCGCTTATGAAAAAGAATATAAATTTACGCAGCCTGGCCGCCCAGGCTATCGAGCAAGTTGTTGAAAAAGGGCAGTCTTTAAGCAACGTACTGCCCCCTCTACAGCAGAAAGTCAGCGATAAAGATAAAGCGCTACTGCAGGAGTTGTGCTTTGGTGTACTACGTACTCTAAGCCAGCTGGAGTGGCTTATCAGCAAGCTAATGGCGCGTCCGATGACCGGCAAACAGCGCACCGTGCACTTTCTGATCATGGTTGGTCTCTATCAGTTACTCTACACCCGCATTCCACCACACGCCGCGCTGGCGGAAACGGTAGAAGGCGCGGTGGCCATTAAACGCCCGCAGCTTAAAGGGCTAATCAACGGCGTGCTACGCCAGTTCCAGCGCCAGCAGGAAGCGTTGTTAGCCGAATTTGCTGAGCATGAAAACCGCTATCTTCATCCCAAATGGCTGCTGAAACGCCTGCAGCAGGCCTGGCCGGAGCAGTGGCAGGAGATCGTCGAGGCGAACAACCAGCGTCCGCCGATGTGGCTGCGCGTTAACCGCAACCATCATTCCCGGGATGAGTGGCTTGCCCTGCTTAACGAGGCCGGTTTAGAGGGCTTTACCCACCCTGATTATCCGGACGCCGTACGCCTGGCCACCCCTGCCCCGGTCCACGCGTTACCAGGCTTTGCCGAAGGCTGGGTGACCGTCCAGGACGCCTCGGCCCAGGGCTGTATACGTTATCTGCAGCCGGAAAACGGCGAACGCATTCTCGATCTCTGCGCCGCACCGGGCGGGAAGACGACGCATATTCTGGAAGTCGCTCCCCAGGCTCAGGTTATGGCAGTGGATATTGATGAACAGCGTCTGTCCCGCGTCTATGACAACCTGAAACGGCTGGGCATGAAAGCCGAAGTCAAGCAGGGCGATGGCCGCTTCCCTGAGCAGTGGTGTGGCAATGAGCAGTTCGATCGTATTCTGCTGGATGCCCCCTGCTCCGCAACCGGCGTTATTCGCCGCCATCCGGATATCAAATGGCTGCGCCGGGATCGGGATATCGCCGAGTTAGCCCAACTGCAGGCCGAGATCCTCAATGCCATCTGGGGGCACCTGAAGCCAGGCGGCACGCTGGTTTACGCAACCTGTTCTATTCTGCCGGAAGAGAACAGTCAGCAAATTGCCGCCTTCCTCGCGCGAACTCCGGATGCAGAACTTCACGCAACCGGCACGCCGGCGAGCCCCGGGCAGCAAAATCTGCCGGGCGTGGAAGAAGGTGATGGCTTCTTTTACGCTAAGCTAATCAAACGTCGGAACTAATGGGTTACTGCAGATGAAGATTATTATTCTGGGCGCCGGCCAGGTCGGCGGCACGCTGGCGGAAAACCTCGTCGGCGAGAACAATGATATTACGCTGGTTGATACCAATGGCGACCGTCTGCGCAGCCTGCAGGATAAGTTCGACCTGCGTGTCGTCCAGGGGCATGGCTCTCACCCTCGCGTACTGCGTGAGGCGGGGGCCGATGATGCCGATATGCTGGTAGCGGTCACTAGTTCGGACGAAACCAACATGGTGGCCTGCCAGGTCGCTTATTCATTGTTCAATACGCCAAACCGCATAGCGCGTATTCGTGCGCCTGATTACGTTCGTGATGCGGAAAAGCTCTTCAACTCTGAAGCGGTACCCATCGATCACTTAATCGCTCCGGAACAACTGGTCATCGACAACATCCACCGTCTGATCGAATATCCCGGCGCGCTGCAGGTCGTGAACTTCGCAGAAGGAAAAGTCAGTCTCGCGGTAGTAAAAGCCTATTATGGTGGCCCGCTGGTGGGGAATGCCTTATCCACTATGCGGGAGCATATGCCGCATATCGATACGCGCGTGGCCGCCATTTTCCGCCACGATCGCCCCATCCGCCCGCAGGGCTCGACGATTGTCGAGGCCGGAGATGAAGTCTTCTTTATTGCCGCCTCGCAGCATATTCGCGCGGTCATGAGCGAACTGCAGCGACTGGAAAAGCCGTATAAGCGTATTATGCTGGTCGGCGGGGGCAATATTGGCGCGGGTCTGGCCCATAAGCTGGAAAAAGATTACAGCGTTAAGCTTATCGAACGTAATCAGCAGCGAGCCGCTGAGCTGGCGGAAAAGCTGCAGCATACTATCGTCTTCTACGGGGATGCATCGGACCAGGAGCTGTTGGCTGAAGAGCATATTGACCAGGTGGACCTGTTTATTGCCGTCACTAACGACGACGAAGCCAATATTATGTCGGCTATGTTGGCCAAGCGAATGGGCGCGAAAAAAGTGATGGTGCTAATCCAGCGCAGAGCCTACGTGGATCTGGTCCAGGGTAGCGTCATCGATATTGCGATTTCGCCTCAGCAGGCCACAATTTCCGCACTCCTCAGTCATGTCCGTAAAGCCGATATTGTCGGCGTCTCCTCCTTGCGCCGCGGCGTTGCAGAAGCGATCGAGGCAGTCGCGCACGGCGATGAGAGCACCTCCCGGGTAGTCGGGCGTTCGATCGATGAGATCAAACTTCCACCGGGCACGATCATCGGCGCCGTCGTGCGGGGCAATGACGTGATGATCGCCAATAATAATCTACGGATCGAGCAGGGCGACCATGTGATCATGTTTTTGACCGATAAGAAGTTTATTTCCGATGTCGAAAGGCTGTTCCAGCCAAGTCCTTTCTTCCTGTAATTCCCAGGGCGCCGAACAGGCGCCTTTTTATTATCCCTTATTATTCAAAGGTTAATATTTTGCAGTAACTATCTGCTGGGAATGGCAAATGAAAATACATTTGTTAAACTTACAACGTCAGCTGGCACAAGGAGAATAAAATGAGTTTTTTAAAAGAGTTTCGCGAATTCGCGATGCGCGGGAACGTTGTCGATTTGGCAGTAGGTGTGATCATCGGTGCAGCATTCGGTAAAATTGTTTCATCACTGGTCGCGGATATTATTATGCCGCCACTCGGCCTGTTGATTGGCGGGATCGATTTTAAACAGTTTGCCGTCACGCTACGTGATGCCCAGGGCGATGTCCCGGCTGTGGTGATGCATTATGGGGTATTCATTCAGAACGTTTTCGATTTCATCATCGTCGCGTTTGCCATCTTCATGGCGATTAAATTGATGAATAAGTTAAATCGTAAGAAAGAAGAGGCTCCGGCGGCACCGCCAGCTCCCTCTAAAGAAGAAGTTCTGCTGAGCGAAATTCGCGATCTGCTGAAAGAACAAAACAACCGTTCTTAATCAGCAGAGAAAGCAGAAGGCCAGTGGTAAAAAAGCGATTCGCTTGCTTGCCACTGGCCTCCCGATCAACCCTTCCTGCATGTTTATCTTTACGTTGATAGCTTCCTTTCCCTTTCTTGTTTTTCTCTACGCGCTGCCTAAATAACGGATCGTGGAGAAGTGCCTCAATGGCGTTATCTTTAATTTGTCCTTTAGTATGCTGATAGCGACTCATAGTTACTCCGGTATATGTATAAACTCGACGCGAGTGTAGATCCGCGCGTTTAAAAAATCAACGTCCGCCATTGCCGTTGCTGGCCCCTTGTTCAAGGGCCTCAAGGATAGAACAGTAAACGCTGCTGTGGGCAGTGCCGCAACAGGCATCGTTGAGCCGCTGCAGAGAGCGGCGCATCGTCTGTAGCTCTTTAATCCGCGCCTCGACTTCACTTAATCGCGCCTGAACGATCCCTTTCGACTCCTGACAGGTATGATGCTCCGGATCGATGCGGATCGACAATAATTCGCGGATCGCTTCCAGGGTGAAACCCAGTTGTCGGGCATAACGAATAAAGCGCAGCCGTTGAAGATCGTTATCCGAGTACAGACGAAATCCTCCCTCGGTGCGTATGTCATGATCCATCATCTGCTGCTTTTCATAGTAGCGGATGGTATCAGGCGTCACGTCAGCCAGTTTTGCCAATTCACCAATACGATACATATTTACTCCTGATTTATTTTTTGCAGCAACGCATCGGCGTACTCACCGCGTAAAAAGTCGGTGTTCAGACCTGCCTGACGTAACTTCAGCTCGAGCAGGGCAAGGCGTTTGCTAAGTTCGGCATGACGCGGATCGTCCTGACGGACGCCGTTCAGTAAGTCTGCCAGAGCCAACGCTTCTTTGCGTTGCTCCAGTTCCGGAGGAAGACATCCTGCATTTTTCAGAAGGCGATAGCCTGCCCGCAACTCCGCCGGCACATGTGAATCGTCATCGAGAGTCAGCGGTTCTCCGCTGCCGGGTAAATTATCGAACTCACCTTTGGTTTGGGCATCGAGGATATGACGTTCCGCCCACTGATCCAGCAACCACATTCTACGGCTCCAGGGGATGAACAAAAAGAGTACAGATAGTGTAGTGAAATGGGGATGGGGTAGATATAAAAAAACCCGCCAGGGCGGGTTTTTTTACGTTACTACAGATTACTCTGCAGCAGCTTCTGCTTTCGGCTCAGCACGATCAACCAGCTCGATGTATGCCATCGGCGCGTTGTCGCCTGCACGGAAGCCACACTTCAGAATGCGAGTGTAACCACCGGCGCGGCTCGCGAAACGCGGGCCCAGCTCGTTAAACAGTTTTGCCACGATCTCGTTATCACGAGTGCGGGCGAATGCCAGACGACGATTAGCAACGCTATCAGTCTTGGCAAGAGTAATCAGCGGCTCAACTACGCGACGCAGTTCTTTCGCTTTCGGCAGGGTCGTCTTGATGATTTCATGACGAACCAGCGAACCTGCCATGTTACGGAACATAGCCTGGCGATGGCTGCTGTTGCGGTTCAGTTGACGACCACTCTTACGATGGCGCATGACCTTATCCTTCTCAGTAAAACCTTAACCTGTGATCCGGTTACTCGTCAGCAATGCTTGCTGGTGGCCAGTTTTCCAGGCGCATGCCCAGAGACAGTCCACGGGAAGCCAGCACGTCTTTAATCTCAGTAAGAGATTTTTTACCCAGGTTCGGCGTTTTCAGCAACTCAACCTCGGTACGCTGTACCAGATCACCGATATAGTGGATAGCTTCTGCCTTGAGGCAGTTAGCAGAGCGGACAGTCAATTCCAGATCGTCAACAGGGCGCAGCAGGATCGGATCGAATTCTGGTTTCTCTTCTTTCACTTCTGGCTGACGTACATCACGTAGGTCAACAAAAGCTTCCAGTTGTTCAGCCAGGATGGTTGCCGCACGACGAATCGCCTCTTCAGGATCGATTGTGCCGTTGGTTTCCATTTCGATGACCAGCTTGTCCAGGTCGGTACGCTGTTCTACACGCGCAGCTTCAACATTGTAGGCAATACGCTCTACAGGGCTGTAGCAGGCGTCGACCAGCAGACGGCCGATTGGGCGCTCATCTTCTTCCGAATGAATTCGGGCAGAAGCCGGCACATAACCGCGACCGCGCTGAACTTTGATACGCATGCTAATAGCAGCGTTCTCATCAGTCAGGTGGCAAATCACGTGCTGCGGCTTGACGATTTCGACATCACCGTCGTGGGTAATGTCGGCTGCGGTCACAGGGCCAATGCCAGATTTATTCAAAGTAAGGATGACTTCATCTTTACCCTGAACTCTCACCGCCAGCCCTTTCAGGTTGAGCAGGATTTCAAGGATGTCTTCCTGAACGCCTTCTTTGGTGCTGTACTCGTGCAGTACACCATCAATCTCAACCTCGGTCACCGCGCAACCCGGCATCGATGAGAGCAGAATACGGCGCAGTGCGTTACCCAGAGTATGGCCGAAGCCACGCTCTAAAGGCTCAAGGGTCACCTTGGCGTGCGTCGAACTCACTTGCTCGATATCGACCAGGCGCGGTTTTAGAAACTCTGTCACAGAACCCTGCATTGTGTCCTCTCTTTGGTACTAAGCTTTACTTGGAGTAAAGCTCGACGATCAGGTGTTCGTTAATGTCCGCAGACAGATCAGAACGCTCCGGCTGACGCTTGAACGTACCTTCCATCTTGCCAGCATCAACTTCCAGCCAGGTTGGCTTTTCACGCTGCTCAGCCAGCTCCAGAGCGGCTTTCACGCGAGATTGCTTTTTCGCTTTCTCACGAATGCTGACAACGTCATTCGCTTTAACCTGATAAGAAGCGATGTTAACAACACGACCGTTTACCATAATCGCTTTGTGGCTAACCAGCTGGCGTGCTTCAGCACGAGTGGCGCCGAAGCCCATACGGTATACAACGTTGTCCAGACGACCTTCCAGCAGAGCCAACAGGTTTTCACCGGTGTTGCCTTTCAGACGTGCTGCTTCTTTATAGTAGTTACGGAACTGACGCTCCAGCACACCGTACATACGGCGAACTTTTTGCTTTTCACGCAACTGCACACCATAGTCAGACAGACGCGGCTTACGCGCACCGTGCTGGCCAGGAGCTTGTTCAATTTTACACTTGGTATCGATCGCGCGAACGCCAGACTTAAGGAATAAGTCGGTGCCCTCACGACGGCTCAGCTTGAGCTTAGGACCCAAATATCTTGCCATTTTCTTTCTCCAACTAACCTGGAAAACGCAGCGTTATACGCGACGTTTTTTCGGCGGACGACAACCGTTATGAGGGATCGGAGTCACATCAGTAATATTAGTGATGCGGAAACCAGCGGCGTTCAGTGCACGAATGGTAGATTCGCGACCCGGACCCGGACCTTTGACCATAACTTCCAGATTCTTGATGCCGTATTCTTTTACGGCTTCTGCGCAACGCTCTGCTGCAACCTGAGCTGCGAACGGAGTGGATTTGCGAGAACCACGGAAACCGGAACCACCGGCTGTTGCCCAACCCAGTGCGTTACCCTGACGATCAGTGATGGTAACGATGGTGTTGTTAAAAGAAGCATGGATATGAGCCACGCCGTCAGAGACTTGTTTTCTTACACGCTTACGTGCACGAATTGGTGCCTTTGCCATTATTCAATCACCCCGATTATTTCTTGATCGGTTTACGCGGACCCTTACGGGTACGTGCGTTGGTCTTGGTACGCTGACCGCGAACCGGGAGACCACGACGATGACGCAAACCACGGTAGCAACCAAGGTCCATCAGACGCTTGATGCTCAGGGTGATTTCACGGCGCAGATCACCTTCAACGACAAATTTACCTACTGCTTCACGCAGAATATCAATTTGTTCTTCAGACAGCTCACTGATCTTAACATTTTCAGCGATGCCCGTTTCAGCGCAGATGGCTTTAGAACGGGTTTTGCCGATACCGAAAATAGCGGTTAAAGCGATAACGGTATGTTTGTGATCAGGAATGTTAATGCCTGCTATACGGGCCACTATGCACTCCTACTATTTAATATGTACGCACCATGCTGAAAAGCCCGTTTTCAGGATACTCAAATGGAAACGTACAGACATACAAAAGATTGGCTGGCTAATCTAGCCAGCTCAATCCAACTTTGCAAGAAAAATATGCGAAAAAATCAGCCTTGGCGCTGTTTATGCTTCGGCTCGGCACTGCAAATCACACGGATGACACCATCACGCTTAACGATTTTGCAGTTACGGCATAATTTCTTGACGGAAGCACGAACTTTCATTTTTACTCTCCGTAACTTCTCGGGCGACCAGTTTTAACGGCCGTAGCCTTTCAGGTTCGCCTTCTTCAATGCAGACTCATACTGACTGGACATCATCAGAGTTTGCACTTGAGCCATAAAGTCCATAATCACGACAACAACGATAAGCAGCGAGGTCCCACCGAAGTAGAACGGCACTTTCATCGCGTCACGCATGAACTCCGGGATCAGGCAGATAAAAGTAATGTACAACGCACCAACCAGAGTCAGGCGAGTCATCACTTTATCGATATACTTCGCCGTTTGCTCTCCCGGACGAATTCCTGGTACAAATGCACCGGACTTCTTCAGGTTATCTGCTGTTTCACGCGGGTTGAAAACCAACGCCGTGTAGAAGAAACAGAAGAAGATGATTGCAGACGCATAGAGTAACACATAAAGCGGTTGCCCAGGCTGCAAATACAGCGAAATTGTTGTCAGCCAGTTCCAACCAGTACCACCCCCGAACCATGACGTGATGGTTGCCGGGAACAGTATAATACTGGAAGCGAAGATTGCCGGGATTACCCCCGCCATATTCACTTTCAGCGGTAAATGTGTGCTCTGTGCAGCATAGACACGACGACCCTGTTGACGTTTCGCGTAGTTTACCACAATGCGGCGTTGACCACGCTCAACGAATACAACAAAGAAGGTCACTGCAAATACTAATACTGCAACCAACAGCAACAGGAGGAAGTGCAGGTCGCCTTGACGCGCTTGCTCGATAGTATGGGCGATGGCCGGCGGGAGTCCCGCAACGATACCGGCGAAGATAATGATCGAGATACCGTTACCGATACCACGTTCAGTGATCTGTTCGCCGAGCCACATCAGGAACATAGTCCCTGTGACCAGACTGACAACAGCGGTGAAATAGAATGCAAAGCCTGGATTAATCACCAGGCCTTGCATACCAGGCATATTCGGCAGACCGGTAGCAATACCGATCGACTGGAATATCGCCAGCACCAGAGTACCGTAGCGGGTGTACTGGCTGATCTTACGACGACCAGACTCCCCTTCTTTCTTCAGTTCCGCCAGCGGTTGATAAACCACCGTCAGCAGCTGCACGATGATCGATGCCGAAATGTACGGCATAATCCCCAGCGCAAAGATAGAAGCACGGCTGAGAGCACCACCAGAGAACATGTTGAACATTTCAATGATGGTGCCTCGCTGTTGCTCAAGCAGTTTGGCAAGTACAGCGGCATCAATACCAGGGATCGGAATAAAAGAGCCAATACGGAACACTATCAGCGCACCGACCACAAACAGAAGTCTGCGTTTCAGTTCGCCAAGGCCACCTTTGGCACTTTGAAAATCTAATCCCGGTTGTTTAGCCATCTGCTACTTATTCCTCAATTTTACCGCCAGCAGCTTCGATAGCAGCACGAGCACCTTTAGTCACACGCAGGCCACGAACAGTTACCGGACGAGTTACCTCACCAGACAGGATCACTTTCGCGAACTCGATCTGGACACCGATAATGTTAGCCGTTTTCAGCGCGTTCAGGTCTACTACATCGCCTTCTACGTGAGCCAGATCGGAGAGACGGATCTCTGCGGTGATCATCGCTTTACGAGAAGTGAAGCCGAATTTCGGCAGACGACGGTACAGAGGCATCTGACCACCCTCGAAACCGCGACGTACGCCACCGCCAGAACGAGATTTCTGACCTTTGTGACCACGACCACCGGTTTTACCGAGGCCAGAACCGATACCACGACCCAGGCGTTTACCCGCCTTTTTGGAGCCTTCGGCCGGAGACAGAGTATTTAAACGCATCTCTTACTCCTCAACTTTAACCATGAAGGAAACCGCGTTGACCATACCACGAACAGCAGGAGTATCCTCGCGCTCTACGGTGTGACCAATACGACGCAGACCCAGGCCAAGCAGCGTTGCCTTGTGTTTCGGCAGACGACCGATTGCACTGCGGGTTTGAGTAATTTTAATAGTCTTTGCCATGGTTTATTTCCCCAGAATTTCTTCAACGGATTTACCACGCTTGGCAGCGACCATATCCGGGGACTTCATGTTTTCCAGACCGTCGATAGTTGCACGAACCACGTTAATCGGGTTAGTGGAACCATACGCTTTAGCCAGAACGTTACGAACCCCAGCGACTTCCAGAACGGCGCGCATTGCACCACCGGCGATGATACCGGTACCTTCGGAAGCCGGCTGCATGAATACACGAGAACCCGTGTGAGTACCCTTAACCGGGTGCTGCAGGGTGCCGTGGTTCAGCGCGACGTTAATCATATTGCGACGGGCTTTTTCCATCGCTTTCTGGATCGCTGCTGGAACTTCACGCGCTTTACCGTAACCAAAACCAACGCGACCGTTACCATCGCCTACTACAGTCAGAGCTGTGAAGGAGAAAATACGACCACCTTTAACGGTTTTAGATACGCGGTTTACCGCGATCAGCTTTTCCTGCAGTTCGCCAGCTTGTTTTTCGATGTGAGCCATCTTACACCTCTACCTTAGAACTGAAGGCCAGCTTCACGGGCAGCATCTGCCAGTGCCTGGACACGACCATGATATTGGAACCCGGAACGGTCAAAGGAAACATCTTTGATGCCTTTTTCCAGAGCGCGTTCAGCGACAGCTTTACCCACAGCTGCTGCAGCGTCTTTGTTACCGGTGTACTTCAGTTGTTCAGCGATAGCTTTTTCTACAGTAGAAGCAGCTACCAGAACTTCAGAACCATTCGGTGCAATTACCTGTGCGTAAATGTGACGCGGGGTACGATGTACCACCAGGCGAGTTGCGCCCAGCTCCTGGAGCTTGCGGCGTGCGCGGGTCGCACGACGGATACGAGCAGATTTCTTATCCATAGTGTTACCTTACTTCTTCTTAGCCTCTTTGGTACGCACGACTTCGTCGGCGTAACGAACACCCTTGCCTTTGTAAGGCTCAGGACGACGGTAGGCGCGCAGATCTGCTGCAACCTGGCCGATCACCTGCTTATCAGCGCCTTTCAGCACGATTTCAGTCTGAGTCGGACATTCTGCAGTGATACCCGCAGGCAGCTGATGATCAACCGGGTGAGAGAAACCTAAAGCCAGGTTTACTACATTCCCTTTGACCGCTGCACGATAACCTACACCAACCAGCTGCAGCTTCTTAGTGAAGCCTTCGGTAACACCGATAACCATTGAGTTCAGCAGGGCACGCGCGGTACCAGCCTGAGCCCAACCGTCTGCGTAACCATCACGCGGACCGAAGGTCAGTGCATTATCTGCATGTTTAACTTCAACAGCATCGTTGAGAGTACGAGTCAGCTCGCCGTTTTTACCTTTGATCGTAATAACCTGACCGTTGATTTTTACATCAACGCCGGCAGGAACAACGACCGGTGCTTTAGCAACACGAGACATTTTTTCCTCCGATTAGGCTACGTAGCAGATAATTTCGCCACCAAGACCAGCCTGGCGCGCTGCACGATCAGTCATAACACCTTTAGAGGTAGAAACAACTGCGATACCCAGACCGGCCATAACTTTCGGCAGCTCATCTTTTTTCTTATAGATGCGCAGACCTGGGCGGCTGACACGCTGAATGCTTTCTACAACAGCTTTGCCCTGGAAATACTTGAGAGTAAGTTCCAGTTCAGGCTTGGTGTCGCCTTCAACTTTAAAATCTTCGATAAAACCTTCTTCCTTCAGCACGTTGGCGATTGCCACTTTCAGCTTGGAGGAAGGCATGGTGACCGCAGCTTTGTTCGCGGCCTGACCGTTACGGATACGGGTCAGCATATCCGCGATCGGATCTTGCATGCTCATCTGTCTTTACTCCCGTGATTCAATTGGTGACAATTACCAGCTAGCCTTTTTCAGACCCGGGATTTCACCGCGCATAGCGGCTTCACGGACCTTAATACGGCTCAACCCGAACTTCCGCAGGAAACCATGCGGACGACCTGTTTGACGGCAGCGGTTACGCTGACGAGACGGGCTGGAATCACGCGGCAGAGTCTGCAGCTTGAGAACGGCATTCCAACGATCTTCGTCGGTTGCGTTCACATCAGAGATGATAGCTTTCAGTTCAGCGCGTTTAGCGAAGAATTTATCAGCTAAAGCCACGCGCTTTACTTCGCGTGCTTTCATTGATTGCTTAGCCATTAAGTAACCCTACCTTACTTGCGGAACGGGAAGTCAAAGGCAGCCAGCAGAGCACGGCCTTCTTCGTCAGATTTCGCAGTAGTGGTAATGGTAATATCCAAACCACGAACGCGGTCGACTTTATCGTAGTCGATTTCTGGGAAGATGATCTGCTCACGGACACCCATGCTGTAGTTGCCACGACCGTCGAAAGACTTAGCGGACAGGCCGCGGAAGTCACGAATACGCGGTACAGCAATAGTGATCAGGCGCTCAAAGAACTCCCACATGCGTTCGCCACGCAGAGTTACTTTACAGCCGATCGGATAGCCCTGACGGATTTTGAAGCCTGCAACTGATTTGCGTGCTTTGGTGATCAGCGGTTTTTGACCGGAGATTGCTGCCAGGTCAGCTGCTGCGTTATCCAGCAGTTTCTTGTCAGCGATCGCTTCACCAACACCCATGTTCAGGGTGATCTTCTCGACCCGAGGGACTTGCATGACAGAATTGTAGTTAAACTCAGTCATGAGTTTCTTAACTACTTCGTCTTTGTAGTAATCATGCAGTTTCGCCATCGTACTACTCCAAATTACTTGATAGTTTCGCTGTTAGACTTGAAGAAACGGACTTTTTTACCGTCTTCGAATCTAAAGCCTACACGGTCAGCCTTGCCGGTTGCCGCATTGAAGATTGCAACGTTAGAAACCTGAATTGCAGCTTCTTTTTCAACGATGCCGCCTGGTTGGTTCAGAGCCGGAACCGGCTTCTGGTGTTTCTTAACCAGGTTGATACCTTCAACAATGACCTTGCCGGAAGACAGGACATTCTTAACTTTACCGCGCTTACCTTTATCTTTACCGGTTAACACGATAACTTCGTCATCACGACGGATTTTCGCTGCCATGATTCGCTCCTTAGAGTACTTCTGGTGCCAGAGAGATAATTTTCATGAACTTCTCGGTACGAAGTTCACGAGTTACCGGCCCAAAAATACGCGTACCGATAGGCTGCTCGCTGTTATTGTTCAGAATAACGCATGCATTACCATCGAAGCGAATGACAGAACCGTCCGGGCGACGAACACCCTTCTTGGTGCGCACCACTACCGCCTTCAGCACATCACCTTTTTTGACCTTACCACGCGGAATTGCTTCTTTGATGGTGATCTTGATGATGTCGCCTACGCCTGCGTAGCGACGGTGCGAGCCACCCAGAACCTTGATACACATTACGCGACGTGCACCGGAGTTGTCGGCGACGTTCAGCATAGTCTGTTCTTGGATCATTTTAGTGCTCCGCTAATGTCAACTACTACTGAGACCCGAAAATTAGGGTCGTTAAAAAGCCCCATATCGAGGGCGCGGCATTATAACACCACAAACCAGATATGGGTAGAAAAAATAAACGGCTCATCGCTGAGCCGTTTATCCGTATCGAGAATGCGTACTCTATTACAGAACCGCTTTCTCTACAACGCGAACCAGCGTCCAGGACTTAGTCTTGGACAGCGGACGGCATTCGCGGATTTCAACCTTGTCGCCGATACCGCATTCGTTGTTCTCGTCATGTACGTGCAGTTTGGTCGTACGTTTGATGAATTTACCGTAAACCGGGTGTTTCACCATACGTTCGATAGCAACAACAATGGATTTCTCCATTTTGTCGCTAACTACGCGACCTTGCAGAGTACGGATTTTATCGGTCATTACGCACCCGCCTTCTGAGTCAGTAAAGTCTTAACGCGTGCAACATCACGACGCACTTGCTTCAGCAGATGAGTCTGTTGCAGCTGGCCACTTGCAGCCTGCATGCGCAGGTTGAACTGCTCACGCAGCAGGTTCAGCAGCTCAGCGTTCAGCTCTTCAACGCTTTTTTCACGCAGCTCTTTTGCTTTCATTACATCACCGTCTTAGTTACAAAGGTGGTTTTGATCGGCAGTTTCGCTGCTGCCAGGCCGAATGCTTCACGGGCCAGCTCTTCCGGTACACCGTCCATTTCATACAGGACTTTACCCGGCTGAATCAAGGCAACCCAGTACTCCACGTTACCTTTACCTTTACCCATACGAACTTCCAGCGGCTTCTCGGTGATCGGTTTGTCCGGGAATACACGGATCCAGATCTTACCTTGACGCTTAACTGCACGGGTCATAGCACGACGTGCTGCTTCGATCTGACGTGCAGTCAGACGACCACGGCCAACAGCTTTCAGACCGAAAGTGCCGAAGCTAACATCCGTACCCTGCGCCAGACCACGGTTGCGGCCTTTGTGCACTTTACGGAATTTTGTACGCTTTGGTTGTAACATCAGCGACGCTCCTTATTTACGGCCTTTACGCTGCTGCTTTTTAGGTTGAGCAGCCGGTTCCGGTTGTTCAACAGCAGCCATACCACCCAGGATCTCACCTTTGAAGATCCATACCTTAACGCCGATTACACCGTAAGTGGTGTGCGCTTCAGAGGTGTTGTAGTCGATGTCAGCACGCAGAGTGTGCAGCGGTACGCGACCTTCACGGTACCATTCGGTACGTGCGATTTCCGCGCCGCCCAGACGGCCGCTAACTTCAACTTTGATACCTTTAGCGCCCAGACGCATTGCGTTCTGTACAGCACGCTTCATCGCACGACGGAACATAACGCGACGTTCCAGCTGAGAAGTGATGCTGTCAGCAACCAGTTTTGCGTCCAGTTCAGGTTTACGAACTTCGGCGATATTGATCTGTGCAGGTACGCCAGCGATATCCGCTACGACCTTGCGCAGTTTTTCTACGTCTTCGCCTTTCTTACCGATAACGATACCCGGGCGAGCGGTGTGAATGGTCACACGGATGCTCTTAGCCGGACGCTCGATAACGATGCGAGATACAGACGCTTTAGCCAGTTCTTTAGTCAGGAACTGACGTACTTTAAAATCGCTGTCCAGGTTGTCAGCGAATTCTTTGGTGTTCGCGAACCAGGTAGAGTTCCATGGTTTGACAATACCCAGGCGAATACCATTAGGATGTACTTTCTGACCCATTGCTAGTCTCCAGAGTCTCAGCGATCGGACACAACCACAGTGATGTGGCTGGTGCGCTTCAGGATGCGATCTGCACGACCTTTAGCACGCGGCATAATGCGCTTCATGCTCGGGCCTTCGTCTACGAAAATTTTCGCAACTTTCAGATCATCAATGTCAGCGCCATCGTTGTGTTCAGCGTTAGCAATGGCAGATTCCAGTACCTTCTTGACCAGTACAGCAGCTTTTTTGTTGGTGTAGGTCAGAATATCCAGGGCCTGCGACACTTTCTTACCGCGAATCAGGTCAGCTACAAGGCGAACCTTCTGAGCAGAAGAACGAGCATGGCGATGTTGAGCTAAAGTTTCCATCTCTTCCTCCTACCTTATTTCTTCTTCGCTTTTTTATCAGCAGCGTGGCCGCGATAAGTACGAGTCGGTGCGAATTCACCCAGTTTGTGACCGACCATTTCGTCGGAAACAAATACTGGAACGTGCTGACGACCATTATGGACAGCGATGGTCAAACCGATCATGTTAGGAAAGATCGTTGAACGACGGGACCAAGTGCGCAGGGGCTTCTTGTCTCCGCTTTCCACCGCTTTCTCTACCTTCTTCAGCAAGTGCAGGTCAATAAAAGGACCTTTCTTGAGAGAACGTGGCATGGCTTATCCTCTAAAATTATTTGCTACGGCGACGTACGATGAATTTATCAGTACGCTTGTTGCTGCGGGTCTTCTTACCTTTGGTCTGCAGGCCCCACGGGGATACCGGGTGCTTACCAAAGTTACGACCTTCACCACCACCATGTGGGTGGTCTACTGGGTTCATCGCAGTACCGCGAACGGTAGGACGAACACCACGCCAGCGTGCAGCACCTGCTTTACCCAGAACGCGCAGCATATGCTCAGCATTGCCAACTTCGCCCAGAGTCGCGCGGCAGTCTGCTTCGACTTTACGCATTTCACCAGAACGCAGACGCAGGGTGACATAAGCACCGTCACGAGCAACGATCTGAACGTAAGTACCAGCGGAACGAGCCAGCTGACCGCCTTTACCTGGTTTCATTTCTACGTTATGAACGGTAGAACCAACCGGGATATTGCGCATCGGCAGGGTGTTGCCTGCTTTGATTGCAGCATCAACGCCAGACTGAATCTGGTCGCCAGCTTTCAGGCCTTTCGGGGCCAGGATGTAACGGCGCTCGCCGTCTTTGTACAGAACCAGCGCGATGTTCGCGGAGCGGTTCGGATCGTACTCAAGACGTTCAACAACTGCCGGGATACCATCTTTGTTGCGTTTGAAGTCAACAATACGGTAAGCCTGCTTGTGGCCACCACCGATATGACGGGTGGTGATACGGCCATTGTTGTTACGACCACCGGATTTGCTGTTTTTTTCCAGCAACGGAGCAAAAGGTTTGCCCTTGTGCAGCTCTGGGTTAACCACTTTAACGACGTGGCGACGACCCGGAGATGTCGGTTTACATTTAACAACTGCCATTGTATTACTCCTCCGACTTACTCAGCGCCGCCAACGAAGTCCAGATTCTGGCCTTCTTTCAGGGTGACGTAAGCTTTTTTCCAGTCGCTACGACGACCGATACGCTGTCCGTGACGTTTAACTTTCCCTTTAACAACCAGGGTGTTAACGACTTCGACTTCGACTTCAAACAGTTTCTGCACAGCAGCTTTGATTTCTGCTTTGGTCGCGTCTTTAGCAACTTTGAGAACGATGGTGTTTGTTTTTTCCATCGCAGTAGACGCTTTTTCAGAAACGTGCGGTGCGCGCAGCACCTTCAGCAGACGTTCTTCACGAATCATGCCAGCATCTCCTCAACTTGCTTAACAGCATCAGCAGTCATTACGACTTTGTCGAAGGCGATCAGGCTAACCGGGTCGATACCGTTCGCATCACGTACGTCAACCTTATGCAGGTTACGTGCGGCCAGGAACAGGTTCTCGTCCAGCTCACCGGTGATGATCAGCACATCTTCCAGAGCCATGTCTTTCAGTTTCTGTGCCAGCAGCTTAGTTTTCGGCGCTTCAACAGAGAACTTCTCGACAACGATCAGACGATCCTGACGTACCAGTTCGGACAGAATGCTTTTCAGCGCGCCGCGGTACATCTTCTTGTTAACTTTTTGACTGTGGTCCTGCGGACGAGCAGCGAAGGTCACGCCACCGGAACGCCAGATCGGGCTCTTGATAGAACCAGAACGCGCACGGCCGGTACCTTTCTGGCGCCACGGTTTTTTACCGGAGCCAGTGATTTCAGCACGAGTCTTCTGAGCACGAGTGCCCTGACGCGCACCGGCTGCATAAGCAACAACAACCTGGTGAACCAGCGCTTCGTTGAAATCACGACCGAAGGTAGTTTCGGAAACAGTCAGCGCGCTCTGCGCGTCTTTCAATACTAATTCCATTGCTATCTCCTCACGCCTTCACAGCTGGTTTAACGATCAGGTCGCTACCGGTCGCACCCGGGACAGCACCTTTAACCAGCAGCAGGTTGCGCTCAGCGTCAACACGTACTACGTCCAGGCTCTGAACGGTTACACGCTCATTACCCAGCTGACCTGCCATTTTCTTGCCTTTGAACACTTTGCCCGGAGTCTGGTTCTGACCGATAGAACCCGGAACGCGGTGGGACAAGGAGTTACCGTGAGTAGCGTCCTGGGTACGGAAGTTCCAGCGCTTAACGGTACCAGCAAAACCTTTACCTTTAGAGGTACCGG
Source organism: Klebsiella sp. 64 (assembly GCF_018223915.1). Lineage (NCBI taxonomy): Bacteria > Pseudomonadati > Pseudomonadota > Gammaproteobacteria > Enterobacterales > Enterobacteriaceae > Klebsiella > Klebsiella sp. 64. The sequence goes on along the minus strand of NZ_JAGRQZ010000032.1, from coordinate 2,714 downwards.
TTACGTCAACTTTTTTAACGTCAGCAAACAGTTCAACGCTAATGTTCTGACCTACGGTGAATTCTTCGCCGTCAGCCAGACGGAATTCCCACAGACCACGGCCAGCTTCAACGCCAGCTTTAGCGAAGTGACCCGCTTCCGGCTTGGTTACACGGTTAGCTTTTTTAGCACCGGTGGTAACCTGGATTGCGCGGTAGCCATCGTTAGCCAGGTCTTTAACCTGAGTAACACGGTTTGCTTCAACTTCGATTACGGTTACTGGGATAGAAACGCCATCTTCAGTGAAGATGCGGGTCATGCCCACTTTTTTACCGACTAAACCAATCATTGTTTCAACCTCTCAATCGCTCGATGACCTGATTAACCCAGGCTGATCTGCACGTCTACACCGGCAGCCAGATCCAGACGCATCAGAGCATCAACGGTTTTTTCAGTTGGCTCAACGATGTCAACCAGACGCTTGTGAGTGCGAATTTCGTACTGGTCACGCGCGTCTTTGTTGACGTGCGGGGAGATCAGAACGGTAAAGCGCTCTTTGCGGGTCGGCAGCGGGATCGGACCACGGACTTGCGCACCAGTGCGCTTAGCAGTCTCGACGATTTCCGCGGTTGATTGATCGATCAGACGATGATCAAACGCTTTCAGGCGGATACGGATTCTTTGGTTCTGCATGAGACCAGAGCTCCAATTATTTTATAGACGAAATGATTACTCCTCATACCCATTACGATTGATGGGAGAGTGTAACCGTTCTTACATAGTCCCCCGATTGGGGACATTGTTTGATAACCCAAATGCGATTACCAGGGTTCATATTGAACCGGCCGTCAACTTTGACAGGCCCGCGCATTATACGCAAATTCTGGCGCGACGCAAGTGCTGTTTAGAAAATCATCACCAGGATTTGCGCGCCTTCGCATTAGCGCACTGTACGGGGCTGCAATGCGGAGTAAGAGTGCGGATTGTGGGCTCCATTCCCGGAAAATGCCTTTTGTGCTGAACGGGAGAGGATGAGCATAGTGACGCAATGTTCATCGATCATTGCGGGGTCAACTATGCTCGCCGCCCTCCCCTTCTTGCTGTGCTATAGCGGTTTGACCGTGGCATTATGCCACCAGGATCTGCGCCACGGTCTGTTGCCCGACCGTTACACCTGTCCCCTGCTGTGGAGTGGTTTACTTTTTTATCTCTGTCTGGCGCCGCACCAGCTGCATGATGCCGTCTGGGGGGCGATAGCGGGCTATCTCTCTTTGGCTGCGATTTACTGGCTATACCGCGGTATCCGCTGCTATGAAGGGTTGGGTTATGGAGATATAAAATATCTTGCCGCCCTCGGCGCCTGGCATGGCTGGCGATTGCTGCCGCAGTTAGTCCTGGTTGCCTCGCTACTCGCCGGCATAGCGTGGGCAGGAGCAGGTTTATACGCCAGTTGCGGCAGGAAGAGCAAATGGGGAAGAAGCAACCCGCTGCCGTTTGGGCCATTCCTGGCGGCCGCGGGTTTTTGGTGCGGGTGGCAGACGCTGGCTAGTCTGACACTTTGATCTGCGACTGCAGGTAATTTTGCAGACCGATTTTGCCAATCAAATCGAGTTCGGTTTCCAGCCAGTCGATATGGCCTTCTTCATCCGCCAGGATCTCAATCATCATATCGCGGCTGACGTAGTCATGGACGCTGTCGGCATAGGCAATAGCCTCACGCAAATTTTGCGCCCCTTCCAGCTCCAGCCTCAAATCGGACCGCAGCATCTCTTCCACATCTTCACCGATGCCAAGTTTGCCGAGATCCTGCAGATTAGGGATACCTTCGAGAAAAAGAATACGCTCGATATACTTATCGGCGTGCTTCATTTCGTCGATGGATTCGTGGTACTCAATATCGTTGAGGCGCATCAGGCCCCAATTTTTAAACATTCTCGCATGAAGAAAGTACTGATTAATTGCGACTAGCTCATTTCCCAATAATTTATTGAGATAACTTATGATTTTGACATCACCTTTCATTATATAGTCCCTCCGCTTCCACTCATTGAAGCGTAGTCCGGCCTATAGGGATGTCAAAAGAGAAGCGTGGACTTCAGGCGATTTCTTTGAATTCCGGCATGGTGGTTAATTCATCTTCCATCACTTCACGCGCGGCACGAACACACTTACCGCATTGATTTCCCACGGGAACAAACTTACGTAATTGCTGAAAAGATTGCGGTTGAAACTGGCGCACAACCTGACGAATTTTTTTATCGCTGACGCCATTGCACAAACAAACGTACATAGAAACTCCCGTTCAATTTATGCACAAATATTAAATGAGAATGGTTATGATTACAATAGACCATTTGCTCATTATCCGCCGCAACGCACGATATGAATAGCCAGCAAAAATCCGTTTTTCGCTGAATGACAGACAGCAAAAAGGGCGCCGAAGCGCCCTTTTTAATTCAAAGCTAACGAATTAGCCCAGAACTTTAGCTACAACGCCCGCGCCAACGGTACGGCCGCCTTCACGGATTGCGAAACGCAGACCGTCGTCCATCGCGATCGGGTGGATCAGGGTAACAACCATTTTGATGTTGTCGCCCGGCATTACCATCTCTACGCCTTCCGGCAGTTCGATGGTGCCAGTCACGTCAGTAGTACGGAAGTAGAACTGCGGACGGTAGCCTTTGAAGAACGGAGTGTGACGGCCGCCTTCGTCTTTGGACAGGATGTACACTTCA
>NZ_JAGRQZ010000031.1:0-20778 GCF_018223915.1 Klebsiella sp. 64 | reverse complement strand
CCATTAAAGGCTCAATCCCAGTGTTCATGCGGCCTGCAGCGCAATTTACGCTAAGATCGGTTTTTGGCAAAAATGTGATTTTTCTCTCTTACCCAACGCCATTATCGCGCCGATGGTGAATTAAGCACCACTCTTGACCCACGACAATGCGCCCGCCCGGCCCTCATTTCTATAATCAGGCCCGTTTCTTCTTACTGGTAATAATCGATGGCTTATCAACTCAACATTAACTGGCCCGAGTTTTTAGAAAAATACTGGCAGAAACAGCCGGTGGTATTAAAAAACGCGTTTCCGGACTTCGTCGACCCGATTACTCCGGACGAGCTGGCCGGATTAGCCATGGAGCCGGAAGTCGACAGCCGGCTGGTCAGCCTGAAAAACGGCAAATGGCAGGCCAGCAATGGTCCTTTTGAACATTTCGACGGGCTGGGCGAAACCGGTTGGTCCCTGCTGGCCCAGGCGGTAAACCACTGGCATATGCCGGCCGCCGAGCTGGTGCGCCCGTTCCGCGTACTGCCGGACTGGCGCCTGGACGACCTGATGATCTCCTTCTCCGTCCCCGGCGGCGGTGTCGGCCCGCATATCGATCAGTATGACGTCTTTATTATTCAGGGCATGGGCAGCCGCCGGTGGCGCGTGGGTGACAAGCTGCCGATGCGTCAGTTCTGTCCGCATCCGGCACTGCTGCACGTCGATCCGTTCCCACCGATCATTGATGAAGATCTGCAGCCGGGCGACATCCTCTATATTCCACCGGGATTCCCGCACGACGGCATAACCCACGAAACCGCCCTGAACTACTCCGTCGGCTTCCGCGGGCCAAACAGCCGCGACCTGATCAGCAGCTTCGCCGACTATGTGCTGGAGAACGATCTCGGCGGCGAGCACTACAGCGATCCGGACCTCACCTGCCGCGAGCATCCGGGCCGGGTTGAAGAGTATGAACTCGAACGTCTGCGCACCATGATGATCGATATGATTCGCCAGCCGGAAGACTTCAAGCAGTGGTTCGGCAGTTTCGTCACCACCCCGCGTCACGAGCTGGATATTGCGCCGGCGGAACCACCGTATGAAGAAGAGGAAGTGGTCGATGCGCTGCTGGGTGGTGAAAAGCTTTCCCGCCTGAGCGGCCTGCGCGTTCTGCATATCGGCGACAGCTTCTTCGTGCATAGCGAACAACTCGACACCACCGATGCCGAAGCGCTGGATGCGCTGTGTCGCTATACCTCATTAGGCCAGGAAGAGCTCGGCAGCGGCCTGCAGAATCCGGCGTTCGTGAGCGAACTGACGCGGCTGATTAATCAGGGCTACTGGTACTTCGAAGAGTAAGAGAGTCGCGATACTGCGGGCAGCCGCCTGGCGCTGCCCGGTTTCTTTTATGACTCATCGTCAGTAAAGAGCTGTTCAATCGATTTGGTCGGATAAAACAGTAAGTTACTATTTTCATCCACGAGCTGTATAAACCCCAGACGAAGATAGAATGCTTTAGCCTTCTCATTAAGGGCTTCAACAAACAATCCGTAGATGCCAACGGCTTTAGACGCTCCCCACACCACTCGCATCGCATGGGCAACCAACATCTCTCCCCAGCCCTGCCCCTGAACAGATTTATCAATGGCCAGCCGCCCGAGGGTTACGCTTGGCGCATTTTGATACGGGATTTTCTTTTGCTGAGTTTTAGACGGCAACATGCCTCGCTCGAAACAACTCCCCGATAAGGTGTAATAACCCAGCAACCTGGGAACGGTATCCCCGGAGACCAGCGCATAACCCCTTAAGATTTGTCCATCGTGCTGCCGCTTGAGGTGCTCTTTTAAAAACGTATTCAGCGCTTCCTCGCCGCAATCAAATCCAGTGATATCGTAGCTGAACGCATCGGCAATCATCTCAATCGTCAGTTGCTGCTCCATTAGCTCTACCTTACCTGGTTTGTAGACGCTTCGCTGCACGTTTCAGTCGATCATTCGGGGCTGGCGGTTGGGTAATCGCCTCCATCACCAGGCTCCATGATTGCTCATTGAGGACCATTCTGCGGTGCTGCTCAATCACTTCCGCAGCACGTTCTGAGGCACTGGCAACCACAAACTGGGTAATCGTCTGATTCGAAATTGCCGCAGCTTCCTCGATGATGCTCTTATCATCATCGGTTAATCTCAAATCTATACGCTGCTTTTTAAGTGCGGGCATACGTTATCTCCGGCCTGTTGCAAACTTCATGTACGGTTATTTTCCGTACATTTAATATAGCGACAGAAAGCCACATACTCAACTATCACTCGCGGATTGCGCCTATTTCGGCAACACCACAATAAACCGCGTCGAGCGCAGATCGGACTGCGCCGCCACGCTGCCGTGGTGGGCTCCGACAATCGATTTCACAATCGCCAGGCCGATGCCGCTGCCCTCCCCTTTGCGCTGGCGCGAGGGGTCGACGCGATAGAATCGGTCAAACAGGCGCGGCAGATGCTCGGCGGCAATCGGCGTACCGGGGTTCTCCACCACCAGGCGTACCGTCTCCGCGCTTTCGCTCAACTGGATGGTCACCGCCTGGCCGGCCGGCGTGTAGCGGATCGCATTCGACAGCAGGTTGCTGATTGCCCGCCGCAGCATCAGCGGATCGCCCGTCACCCGGCAGGGGCTACCGACAAAGCGCAGCGCCACCGCTTTCTCTTCCGCCCACGCCTCGAAAAACTCAAACACCTTATGCACTTCCTCGGCCAGATCCAGCGCCTGTTGCTCAGGGATCAGCTGGTTATTATCCGCCTGGGCGAGGAACAACATATCACTGACCATCCGCGACATCCGCGAGAACTCTTCGAGATTGGAATACAACACCTCTTCCAGCTCCTGCTGGCTGCGGCTCTGGCTTAAGGCGATTTCAGTTTGCGTCACCAGGTTAGTGATCGGCGTGCGGATTTCATGGGCGATATCGGCGGAGAAGTTGGACTGGCGGGTAAAGACATCCTCTATGCGCTCCAGCATATGGTTAAACGACAGCGCCAGCCGCTCCAGCTCGACAGGCACCGCCTGCGGGTCAAGGCGCACATCGAGATCCCGCGAGGTAATATTCTGGATCTGGCGACTGATCTGGCGGATCGGCTTATGCCCCTGGTAGACCACAAACAGCACGATGGCGATGATCAGCAGGCTGATTATCGACGCCGCGGAGATCAGCTTCGCTTTCAGCTCATTAATATAGTGCAGGTGAAAATCGATGGATAAGGCCATCAGCAGGTGGTACGCCGGTTTACCGTCCGCCTGCTTGCCCAGCGGCAGCATGATCAGCCGCCAGGCGCGGGTCTCCAGTGGATGATTATCGTGCGCCATTGCCCGCGGCTGCGGGTCGGTCCATGAAATCACATTCCCGTCGCGGAGCTGCATCGCCAGCCCCGGCGTACTCAGCATATGGCTGAGATCCGGCCCGTTGGGCGACTGGAAGAGAATATTGCCCTGGCCATCGTCCAGGCAGATGAAGACGTTGGCGTAGCCCGCAATGATATTCTTCACGATCTCCAGACGCCGCGCCTGCGGATAGTCGGCGTGGTCGAGGACCGTCTCCAGGGTGGTGCTGAGCTGTCTGAGATCGTGAACGTCGCGCTCTTCAAAGTGGGCCTTCACCGAATGGATCATGATCCAGGTGAAGGCAAAGAAAGCAATGATGGTGGCGAGGCTAATAAAGAAGGTCAGCCGGGTGGCCAGGGAAAAGGGGCGCTTAGCGGCCATCCGGCACCTCAAGCATATAGCCTACGCCGCGCACGGTCTGGATCAGCTTCGGCTCGAAGTCGTTATCAATTTTGGCGCGCAGCCGCTTCACCGCCACGTCAATGGCGTTAGTGTCGCTGTCGAAGTTCATATCCCACACCTGCGAGGCAATTAACGACCGCGGCAGCACCTCGCCCTGATGACGCAGGAAGAACTCCAGCAGCGTGAATTCCTTACTGGTCAGGGTGATGCGGGTGGCGCCGCGCGTCACCTTGCGGCTGACCAAATCGACGCTGAGATCGGCCGCCTGAAACTGGCTTTCGACGATGACCGCCGCCCCGCGGCGCAGCAGAGTACGCACCCGCGCCAGCAGCTCCGCAAAGGCGAACGGTTTTACCAGATAGTCGTCAGCGCCCAGCTCCAGCCCCTTCACCCGATGCTCAATGGTGCCCAACGCGGTAAGCAGCAGGATCGGCATGCCTTTCCCGGCGGCGCGCAGCATGCGCACGATATCCCAACCGTTCACATCCGGCAGCATGATGTCGAGGATCAGCAGATCGTAATCGCTGGTCATCGCCAGGTGATAGCCGTTGAGGCCGTTATCGGCCAGGTCGACGACGAAGCCGGCCTCGGTGAGCCCTTTGGTCAGGTACTCTCCGGTTTTCTTCTCATCTTCGACAATCAAAATCTTCACGGCAGGCTCCTTCACGCGCGCTTTGTGCGGGTATTCAATTTTAGAGGAGCGCCTCCGGATAGCAATGAAATATCAGGAAAATGACAGCTTTGTCATTTTCCCGTCACGCCCTGAACAGAGCCCGCTACGTAAAGTAGCCGCCATGGATAAATCGTCGAAACCGTCTGCCGCCATGCGTTCAATACAGCTACTTACCCTCAGCGTGATATTTGCCTTAACCGGCTGTCTGTCGCTCGCTCCGGACTACCAGCGCCCCGCAGCGCCGGTACCGCAGCAGTTCTCTCTCAGCCAGAACAAGCTGGTTACTGCGAAAGTGGGCTATCAAGAGACCGGCTGGCGCACCTTTTTCGTCGACCCGCAGGTGAAAAGCCTGATTAGCACCGCGCTGACCAACAACCGCGATCTACGGATGGCGACGCTGAAAGTGCAGGAAGCCCGCGCCCAGTACCGGGTAACCGACGCCGACCGCTACCCGCAGCTTAACGGTGACGGCAGCACCACCTATGGCGGCAAGCTCAAAGGCGACACCACCACCAGCAGCGATTATGCCGCCGGCTTAAACCTCAGCTACGACCTCGATTTCTTTGGCCGGCTGAAAAACCTTAGCGAGGCCGACCGACAGAACTTCTTCGCCAGCGAAGAGGCACGGCGCGCAGTGCATATCCTGTTGATTGCTAACGTTTCACAAAGCTACTTCAACCAGCGGCTGGCGGCAGCGCAGCTGCAGGTGGCCAACGATACCTTACAGAACTATCAGCAGTCTTACGCCTTCGTTGAAAAACAGCTGCTGACCGGGAGCACCACCGTGCTGGCGCTGGAACAGGCGCGCGGCATGATCGAAAGCACCCGCGCCGATATCGCCAAACGTCAGGGCCAGCTGGCGCAGGCCAATAACGCCCTGCAACTGCTGCTCGGCAGCTATCAACATCTGCCGGACGATAGCGCCAGCAGCGCCGTGGACCTGCAAGGCGTAACCCTGCCGCCATCGCTCTCCTCAGCGATCCTGCTGCAGCGGCCGGATATTTTAGAGGCCGAACACAGCCTGCAAGCGGCCAACGCCAACATCGGCGCCGCGCGGGCGGCCTTCTTCCCGTCGATCACCCTGACCAGCTCGCTCTCCGGCAGCAGCAGCGAACTCTCCAGCCTGTTTAACGCTGGCGGCGCGATGTGGAACTTCATTCCCAAAATCGAACTGCCGATTTTCAACGCCGGGCGTAATCAGGCCAGCCTCGATCTGGCGGAGATCCGCCAGCAGCAGCAGGTGGTCAACTATGAACAAAAAATCCAGTCCGCCTTTAAAGAGGTGGCCGACGCGCTGGCCCTGCGCCAGAGCCTGGCCGATCAAATTGCCGCGCAGGAGCGCTATCTCGCCTCGCTGAATATCACCCTGCAGCGCGCCACTGCGCTCTATCGCCACGGTGCGGTCAGCTATATCGAAGTCCTGAGCGCCCAGCGCGATATTTTCACCACCCGACAAACCCTGCTGGAACTCAACTATTCCCGTCAGGCAAATGAAATCACCCTGTTCACCGCTCTCGGCGGCGGCTGGATGGAATAACCCGAGGAGTCTTGATTATGAATTCACTGTCTAAAATCGCCCTGTTCACCCTGCTCTCTGGCGCAGTGTTCGCCGCCCAGGCCGCCGACCCGCATGCCGGCATGGCGATGCACGAGCAGCCCGCCGCCGCGCAGGCGCAAAGCATCAGCGGCAAAGGCGTCATCAAAGCTATTGATATGGATAACAAAAAAATCACTATCGCCCACGAGGCCATCCCGGCGGTGAACTGGCCGCCGATGACCATGCGCTTCACCATCACCCCGCAGACGCAGCTCAACAATGTGAAGGATGGCGACAGCGTGGACTTCACCTTCATTCAGCAGGGCAATCTGTCGCTGTTACAGGATATCCGCGCCCAATAACGGCCCGGCGACGGTAGGCCCCTCAACAACTGAATGGACGACACATGGCATCCCTGACACTTAAAAATACGGCGTTGATCCTCGGCAGCATGCTGATTGGCGGCGCGCTTACCGCGGCGCTGTACGCCCGATGGGCTCCGACCCACTCTGCCGCTCCGGCGGCCGAGCAGCAGCGTAAAGTGCTGTTCTGGTACGATCCGATGTACCCGAACACCCGCTTCGATAAACCGGGTAAATCGCCGTTTATGGATATGGATCTGGTGCCGAAATACGCCGATGAGGAGCATGCCGCCGCCGGTGCGCCGGGGGTGCGTATCGACCCGACGCAGACCCAGAATCTTGGGGTGAAAACCGTCGCCGTCACCCGCGGGCCGCTGCGCTACGCTCAGACCTTCCCGGCCAATATCAGCTATAACGAGTACCAGTATGTGATTATGCAGGCGCGGGCGGCGGGCTTTATCAATAAAGTCTATCCGCTGACCGTCGGCGACAAAGTGAAACAAGGCACGCCGTTACTCGAGCTGACCATCCCGGACTGGGTGGAAGCGCAGAGCGAATATCTGCTATTGCAGGAGACCGGGGGCACCGCTACGCAGGTCGAGGGGATCCTCGAGCGTCTACGTCTCGCCGGAATGCCGGATGACGATATCCGCCGCCTGAAAGCCACGCGTAAAATCCAGACCCGCTTTACTCTCAAAGCACCGATCGATGGCGTTATTACCGCCTTCGATCTGCGCGCCGGAATGAACATCGCCAAAGATAACGTGGTGGCGAAAATTCAGGGCATGGATCCGGTGTGGGTCAGCGTGGCGGTCCCGGAATCCATCGCCTGGCTGATTAAAGACGCCTCGCAGTTCAGCATTCAGGTTCCCGCCTGGCCGGGCAAAACCTTCCGCATCAGCAAATGGACCCTTCTCCCCAGCGTCGATAGCGCCACCCGCACCCTGCAGCTGCGCCTGCAGGTCAACAACCCGGATGAAGCGCTGAAGCCGGGGATGAACGCCTACCTGCAGCTGACCAGCGAAAGCGCCCCGATGCTGCTAATCCCCTCCAAAGCGCTGATCGACAGCGGCAGCGAGCAGCGAGTGATTACCGTGGATAACGAGGGCCGCTTCGTGCCGAAAATCGTGCAGGTATTCCATGAATCCGCCGGCGTCACGGCCATTCGCAGCGGGCTGCAGGAGGGTGAGAAAGTCGTCGCCAGCGGCCTGTTCCTGATCGACTCGGAGGCCAATATCGCCGGCGCGCTGGAGCGCATGCGCGCGCAGGCCCCTGATGCCGCGGCCTCTGCCGCCCACGCGCACTAAGGAACGGAACCATGATTGAATGGATTATCCGCCGCTCGGTGGCCAACCGCTTCCTGGTGATGATGGCGGCGCTGTTTCTCAGCATCTGGGGAACCTGGACCATCATCCACACCCCGGTAGACGCCCTGCCGGATCTCTCTGATGTACAGGTGATCGTCAAAACCCGCTATCCGGGACAGGCGCCGCAGATCGTCGAAAACCAGGTCACCTGGCCGCTGACCACCACCATGCTGTCGGTCCCCGGCGCCAAAACGGTTCGCGGCTTCTCGCAATTCGGCGACTCCTACGTATACGTGATTTTTGAAGACGGCACCGATCCTTACTGGGCGCGATCGCGGGTGCTGGAGTATCTCAACCAGGTACAGGGCAAACTTCCCGCCGGGGTCAGCGCCGAAATGGGCCCGGACGCCACCGGCGTCGGCTGGGTCTTCGAGTACGCGCTGGTCGACCGCAGCGGCAAGCACGACCTCGCCGAACTGCGCTCCCTACAGGACTGGTTCTTAAAATATGAGCTGAAAACCATCCCTAACGTCTCGGAAGTGGCGTCGGTGGGCGGCGTGGTCAAGGAGTATCAGATTGTCGTCGACCCGATGAAGCTGACCCAGTACGGCATCAGCCTCGGCGAGGTGAAATCGGCGCTGGACGCCTCTAACCAGGAGGCGGGCGGCTCTTCCGTCGAACTGGCGGAAGCCGAATATATGGTGCGCGCCAGCGGCTACCTGCAGACGCTCGACGACTTCAAAAATATCGTGCTGAAAACCGGGGATAACGGCGTGCCGGTTTATCTCGGCGACGTCGCGCGGGTACAGATCGGCCCGGAGATGCGCCGCGGAATCGCCGAGCTTAACGGCGAAGGCGAAGTGGCCGGCGGCGTGGTGATCCTGCGCTCCGGCAAGAACGCCCGCGAAGTGATCTCCGCGGTCAAAGCGAAGCTGGCGTCGCTGCAAAGCAGCCTGCCGGAAGGGGTTGAAGTGGTCACCACCTACGACCGCAGCCAGCTTATCGACCGCGCCATCGACAACCTCAGCCACAAGCTGCTAGAAGAGTTTATCGTCGTCGCCCTGGTCTGCGCCCTGTTCCTGTGGCACGTGCGCTCGGCGCTGGTGGCAATTATCTCGCTGCCGCTCGGCCTGTGCTTCGCCTTTATCATGATGCATTTCCAGGGGCTCAACGCCAACATCATGTCGCTGGGCGGGATCGCCATTGCGGTGGGAGCGATGGTCGATGCCGCCATCGTGATGATTGAGAACGCCCATAAGCGGCTGGAGGAGTGGGAACATCAGCACCCGGGAGAGAAGCTCAGCAACGACACACGCTGGAAAATCATTACCGAGGCCTCGGTGGAGGTCGGCCCGGCGCTGTTTATCAGCCTGCTGATCATCACCCTGTCGTTTATCCCGATTTTCACCCTCGAAGGCCAGGAGGGCAAACTGTTCGGCCCGCTGGCCTTCACCAAAACCTGGTCGATGGCCGGGGCGGCGCTGCTGGCGATCGTGGCGATCCCGATCCTGATGGGCTTCTGGATCCGCGGCAGGATCCCGGCGGAGAGCAGCAATCCGCTGAATCGCTTTTTGATCCGCATTTATCACCCGCTGCTGCTGAAGGTCCTGCACTGGCCGAAGACTACCCTGCTGATTGCGCTCCTGTCGATCCTGACGGTTGCCTGGCCGCTTAACCGGGTCGGCGGCGAGTTTCTGCCGCAGATCAACGAGGGCGATCTGCTGTATATGCCGTCCACGCTGCCGGGGATCTCCGCTGCGCAGGCGGCGGATATGCTGCAGAAAACCGATAAGCTGATCATGACGGTGCCGGAAGTGGCAAGGGTGTTCGGCAAAACCGGCAAGGCCGAAACCGCCACCGACTCGGCGCCGCTGGAGATGGTGGAGACCACCATTCAGCTCAAGCCGCAGGATCAATGGCGACCGGGGATGACCATGGAGAAGATCGTCGAGGAGCTGGATAAAACCGTGCGCCTGCCGGGACTGGCGAACCTGTGGGTGCCGCCGATCCGCAACCGCATCGACATGCTCTCCACCGGCATCAAGAGCCCGATTGGCATTAAAGTTTCCGGCACCAACCTGGCCGATATCGACGCCATCGCCGGGCAAATTGAAGTGGTGGCGCGCAGCGTGCCGGGAGTCACTTCGGCATTAGCCGAGCGGCTGGTCGGCGGGCGCTACCTTAACATTGATATTCATCGTGAGAAGGCGGCCCGCTACGGGATGACCGTCGGCGACGTGCAGTTGTTCGTCTCGTCCGCCATCGGCGGGGCGATGGTTGGCGAAACGGTAGAGGGCGTCGAGCGCTATCCGATCAACATCCGCTACCCGCAGAGCTATCGCGACAGCCCGGAGACCCTGCGCCAGCTGCCGATCCTCACCCCGCTGAAGCAACAGATCGTCCTCGGCGACGTGGCTGAGGTGAAAGTGGTCACCGGACCATCCATGCTGAAGACCGAGAACGCCCGCCCGACCAGTTGGATCTACATCGACGCCCGCGACCGCGACATGGTGTCGGTAGTGCACGATCTGCAGCAGGCCATCGGCAAGGAGGTGAAGCTGAAGCCGGGCATCAGTGTGTCCTACTCCGGGCAGTTTGAGCTGCTGGAGCGCGCCAATCAGAAGCTGAAGCTGATGGTACCGATGACGCTGATGATTATCTTCGTGCTGCTGTATCTGGCGTTCCGCCGCGTCGGCGAAGCACTGCTGATTATCACCAGCGTGCCGTTCGCCCTTGTGGGCGGGATCTGGTTCCTCTACTGGATGGGGTTCCATCTGTCGGTGGCCACCGGTACCGGCTTTATCGCCCTCGCCGGGGTGGCGGCAGAATTTGGCGTGGTGATGCTGATGTACCTGCGCCACGCCATCGAGGCCGAGCCATCGCTGGAGAATCCGCAGACTTTCAGCGTCGATAAGCTCGACGAGGCGCTGTACCAGGGGGCGGTGCTGCGCGTTCGGCCGAAGGCGATGACCGTGGCGGTGATTATCGCCGGCCTGCTGCCGATTTTATGGGGCACCGGCGCCGGTTCGGAAGTCATGAGCCGTATCGCCGCGCCGATGATTGGCGGGATGATCACCGCCCCGCTGCTGTCGCTGTTTATCATTCCGGCGGCGTATAAGCTGATGTGGCTGTATCGGCATCGGGGCAAGCGTAGCCAATAGCCCGCCGCGTTTACGCCGGTCCGGGAAATTGGCTATAGTGGCGCCATTCTTCTGGCCGGCGTGAACGTCCCTATGAATCTGAACCTGGTATGTTATTCCCTGCTGCTGCTCACCGCCGTGGGCAGCGCCCTGCTGCCCTACCCGCTGGCGATGTGGTTTTTACTGAGCAGCCTTCTGACATGGCTTATCTATGGCGCCGACAAGCTGGCGGCGCGCAAAGCCTGGCGCCGGGTGCCGGAAACCACGCTGCTGGTGCTGGGCCTGGCGGGAGGCTGGCCGGGGGCCATCCTCGGCCAGCAGTGCTTTCGCCATAAAACGCAAAAGCAGCCCTTCCGGACGCGGTTTTTCATCAGCGTAGCGCTCAACGTGGCGGCGCTGGCCGGGCTGTACGTGGTTTATACCCATCTGCTCAGCCGCTAAGCGGCGAGGCTAGCGCGGCGTCTGGCGGATCCACACCAGGCGATCGACGTCAAAGCCCAGCTCGCGCGCGGTATTCAGGTAATCCTGCTTCACCGCCGCCGGAATGGTGGGGGTGCGCGACAGGATCCACAGATAGTCACGGTTGGGGCCGCTGACCAGCGCGTACTGGTAGTCGTCGTCCAGGCGGATCACGTTATAGCCGCCGTAGAATGGCCCGAAGAACGACACCTTCAGCGCCGCGGTGGTGGGGGCGCCGGTGAAATAGGCTTTCCCGTCGCTCTCATTCCAGCGTTTTTTGACCGGGTCATAACCGCGGTTGACGACGCTGATCCCCCCATCGCTGCGGGCGCCGTAGGTGGCGGTCACCTGCTCCAGGCCTCGCTCGAAGCGATTCTCCAGGCGAGCGACCTCATACCATTTTCCGAGGTAACGGCTGGCGTCAAACCCGCTAATCGGCTGAACGCCTTTCGGCGGCGTGGGCGATTTACAGGCCACCAGGGTTAACGCGATAGCGACGCCAGTGACAACAGGCCATAGCTTCATGAGAACTCCTTTCATTTACGCGGTTGGGGAAAGTGTAGTGCAAAGCCACTACACTTCACGCCAGCCGTCGTGATTCGTAGTATATTGAGAATATTCTTTGTTAACAGGTGGCCTCCATGCCTTACTCCATCGGCGAATTTGCCCGACTATGCGGGATAAATGCGACCACGCTTCGCGCCTGGCAGCGCCGCTACGGCCTGCTTAAGCCTCTGCGCACCGATGGTGGACACCGTCTGTACAGCGATGACGACGTCCAGCAGGCGCTGAAGATCCTCGACTGGGTGAAAAAAGGGGTGCCGGTCAGCCAGGTGAAACCCCTGCTGTCGCGCCCCGGCGCGCGGCGCACCAATAACTGGTTGACGCTGCAGGAGACCATGCTGCAGCGGCTGAAAGAGGGAAAAATCGAGTCCTTGCGCCAGCTGATCTACGACGCCGGGCGCGAATATCCGCGCCAGGAGCTGGTAACCGAAGTGCTGCGTCCGCTGCGCAGCCAGGTCTCCGCCAACGTGCCGGCCATCATGACGCTGCGCGAAATTCTCGACGGCATCATCATCGCCTATACCTCGTTTTGCCTCGAAGGCGACAAGAAGGCGCCCGGGGACAACTTTCTGATCACCGGCTGGCACCTGACCGACGCCTGCGAAATCTGGCTTGAGGCGCTCAAACGTACCGGCCAGGGCCATCGCATCGACGTCCTGCCGGTGCCTCCCGCCGCCCTGGCGCCGGAGATTTTTCCCCAGCGCAACTGGCTGCTGGTCACCAGCGGCAAACTCTCCGCTGCCCGCCAGAGGCAGGTCGAACTCTGGCAGCAGCAGGTCGTCTCCCTCGAGGTGATCCCGCTCTAACCCCCTGTTTTCACTTACCTCCACGCTCTGTTCCGCCAGCACCCGGTGGCGCGGCGGGCTCACGCTTGCCCTTTGCGCCACCCGCGATTTTCACTCCTTAAAACACCAATCATAACAACATGATTTTTAACACAAATAAAATATATTTTTCTACAAACTTGGACAAATAATTTTATTTGTGTAAGTTTTAAGTATGCCATTACGCTACCGTATCTAGCCAGGATGTGATCCATGAGCACCTCGCCGTCCGTGATTCGTCGTTTCGTTGAGTACTACGCCGGGCTGGATGCACAGCCGCCCGCGGCGCTGGCCACGCTGTACCATCCGGACGCGACGCTGAGCGATCCTTTTGGTCAGCATCAGGGGCTGTTCGCCATTCAGCGCTACTTTACCCATCTGCTGGCCAACGTGGAGCAGTGCCGGTTCACCATCGACACGCCGCTTTGCGACGGCCAGCGGTTCGCCGTGACCTGGACCATGCACTGGTCGCATCCGCGCATTGCCGGCGGAGAAACCCTGGCCCTGCCGGGCTGCTCGGTGGTGGACATCGCCGGGGAGCAGGTTCTCCATCAGCGCGACTACTACGACGCCGGGGAGATGATCTACGAGCATCTTCCCCTGCTGGGCTGGGCGGTGCGCGGCGTGAAGCGGAGGGTGCGCTCATGATGACGGTGCTCATCACCGGCGCCAGCTCCGGGATCGGCGCCGGCCTGGCGAAATCCTTCGCGGCGGATGGCCATCTGGTCATCGCCTGCGGGCGCGATGCGTCGCGCCTGGCAGCGCTCCAGCAGCTCAGCCCCAACATCAGCGTACGCCTGTTCGATATGACAGACAGGGACGCCTGTCGCCAGGCGCTGACAGGCTGTTTTGCCGACCTGATCATTCTCTGCGCCGGGACCTGCGAATACCTCGACCACGGACAGGTGGATGCCGCCCTCGTGGAGCGGGTGATGGCCACCAACTTCCTCGGGCCGGTGAACTGCCTGGCGGCGCTGCAGACGCAGCTGGAGGCTGGCGATCGGGTGGTGCTGGTCAGCTCCATGGCGCACTGGCTGCCCTTCCCGCGCGCGGAAGCCTATGGCGCCTCCAAGGCGGCGCTGAGCTGGTTTGCCAATAGCCTGCGTCTGGACTGGGAGCCGAAAGGGGTCGCCGTCACGGTGGTCTCTCCGGGCTTCGTCGACACCCCGCTGACGCGCAAAAACGACTTCGCCATGCCCGGCCGGGTGAGCGTGGATCGGGCGGTGGCGGCGATCCGCCACGGTCTGGCGAAGGGCAAAAACCACATCGCCTTCCCCACCGGTTTCAGCCTGGCCCTGCGTCTGCTGGCCAGTCTGCCATCGGGTATCCAGCGCCTGCTGTTGCGCAGGATGGTGCGCTCATGAATATCGCCATCATCGGCAGCGGCATCGCCGGGCTGACCTGCGCCTGGCGACTGGCCGGACACCATCAGGTAACGCTGTTCGAAGCGGGCGCCACGCCGGGCGGCCACACCGCCACCGTGGATGTCGCCACGCCGCAGGGCACCTGGGCCATCGATACCGGATTTATCGTCTACAACGATCGCACCTATCCGCGCTTTATGGGTCTGCTCAGCGAGCTGGGGATCGGCGGGCAAAAAACGCAGATGAGCTTCTCGGTCCACAACCCGGCCAGCGGCCTGGAATACAACGGCCACAGCCTGACCTCGCTTTTCGCCCAGCGGCGCAATCTGCTGAAGCCGGCCTTCTGGGGACTGCTGAGCGAGATCGTCCGCTTCAACCGGCTGGCGAAACTGGCGCTGACCGAGGCGCTGGATCCAGGCGCGACGCTGGAGAGCTTCCTCACCCGCCACCGTTTCAGCCCCTTCTTCGCCCGCCACTATATTCTGCCGATGGGGGCGGCCATCTGGTCGTCGTCGCTGCAGGAGATGCGTCGCTTCCCGCTGCCGCTGTTTTTGCGCTTCTTTGAAAACCACGGTCTGCTGGATATTCGCGATCGCCCGCAATGGTACGTGGTGCCCGGCGGTTCCCGGGAATACGTTCGCGCCCTGCTCGCCAGGCTCGGCGATCGCCTGGATCTACGCCTCAACGCGCCGGTGCAGCAGGTGGACCGCCACCCGGCGGGGGTCACCCTGCGGCTGGCGTCCGGGGAGGCGCATTTTGACCAGGTGATCTTCGCCTGCCACTCCGCGCAGGCCCTGGCGATGCTGGCGGCGCCCACCGATTCCGAACGAGAAGTCCTCGGGGACATCGGCTGGCAGCGTAACGAGGTGGTGCTGCACAGCGATCCGCGCTGGCTGCCGGAGCGCCAGCGCGCCTGGGCCAGCTGGAACTATCGCCTGAGCGACGGGGATCGGGCCCGGGCCTGCGTCACCTACAACATGAATATTCTCCAGGGGCTGCCCGCGGGCGCGCCGCTGTTCTGCGTCACCCTGAACCCGGACGCGCCGGTGGACGATCGCTACGTCTGGCAGCGCTTCGTCTATGAGCATCCGCTGTTTAACCCGCAAAGCTGGTCGGCCCAGCTGCGGCGCGAAGAGATTAACGGCCAGCAGCGGAGCTGGTACTGCGGGGCCTACTGGTACAACGGCTTTCATGAGGACGGGGTACGCAGTGCGCTCGACGTGGTGCAGGGCATCGCCGCGGCGGAGGACAACTGAAATGAACAGCTGCCTCTATCAGGGCGTCCTGCGCCACCGTCGCCTGCAGCCGAAGGCGCACCACTTCGTCTACCGCCTGTTTATGGCCTGGCTCGACCTCGACGAACTGGACAGGTTGCCTGAGGCGGGCATCCGTCGCAACCGCCTGGCCGCCGCCGCCTGGTACGACGCCGATTATCCGCTGGGCGCGCCGCTGAAGGCCCAGGTGCTGAACCGGCTGGAGAGCCTGACCGGCTGCCGCCCGGCGGGCCGCGTGATGCTCCTGACCCAGCTGCGCTACTTCGGCTTCCATTTTAATCCGGTCAATTTTTACTACTGCTATGACGAAGCCGACACCCTGCGCTGGGTGCTGGCCGAAGTGCGCAACACGCCGTGGAATGAGCGTCATTACTACGCGGTGGACGGCCAGCAGGCGCGCCCGCTGGAGAAAGCCTTTCACGTTTCGCCGTTTAACCCGATGGACATGGTCTATCACTGGCGCTTCAACGCGCCGGGCAAAACGCTACACATGCACATTGAAAACCATCAGGCCAGCAAGGTGTTCGACGCCACGCTGGCCCTGAGCCGCGTGCCGTTAACCCGCGCCAATCTGCGCGGGCTGCTGCTGCGTCTGCCGATGATGACCCTGAAAACCGTCCTCGCCATCTACTGGCAGGCGCTGCGGCTGTGGCTGAAGCGCGTGCCGCTGTACAACCATCCTGTCAGCAGGAGTGAACGCTCATGACCGATCCCGTCTTTGCGCTTGAACCCGATGTGCCGCGCAACGTGCGGCTCGCGCGCTGGCTGCTCTTTCGTCTGTTGAGCGGCCTCCGCGAAGGCTCGCTCACCGTGCGCGAAGGGGCGCAGACTTTTCATTTTGGCGACCCCGCCGCCGCGCTGCGCGCTGAGGCGCGGGTCTGCACGCCGGAGGTGTACTGGCGTCTGCTAACCGGCGGCAGTCTCGCGGCGGCCGAGGCCTGGATGGACGGCGACTGGGAGAGCCACCAGCTGACGACGCTGCTGCAGATCCTCGCGCGCAACGGCGAGGTGCTGGGGCGTCTGGAGCGCGGCTTCCGTCTGCTGGGCAAGCCCGTCGCCCGCCTGCGCCACTGGACCCGCCGCAACACCCGCGCCCAGGCGCGGGAGAACATCGCCGCCCATTACGACCTCGGCAACGAATTTTATGCCCATTTTCTGGATGACGACCTGCTCTACTCCAGCGCGCTGTTTACCGACGACCAGCAGGATCTGACCCAGGCCCAGCGGGCCAAGATGGCGCGCCTGTGCGACCAGCTGGCGCTCACTCCCGGCGATCATCTGCTGGAGATTGGCACCGGCTGGGGGGCGCTGGCCGAGTACGCCGCCCGCCATTACGGCTGCCGGGTCACCACCACCACCCTTTCCCGGGAGCAGCACCGCTGGGCTACCGAGCGCATGGCCCGCGCCGGGCTGCAGGATCGCGTCGAGGTGCTGCTCTGCGACTACCGCGATCTGCGCGGCAAGTACGACAAACTGGTGTCGGTGGAGATGATTGAGGCGGTGGGCCAGCGCTACCTCCCAGCCTTCTTCCGCACCTGCCAGGCGCGCCTGCGCCCGGGCGGCAGAATGGCCCTGCAGGCGATCACCATCCAGGATCAGCGCTATCGCGACTACAGCAAAAGCGTCGATTTTATCCAGCGCTACATCTTCCCGGGCGGCTTTTTGCCCAGCATCACGGCAATGAGCGAGCTGATGACCCGCCATACCGATTTTGTGGTGCGCAACCTGTTCGACATGGGCCCGGACTACGCCCGCACCCTGGCGCACTGGCGACAGCGCTTTACCCACGCCTGGCAGGATATTGAAAAGCTCGGCTTTGATGAGCGCTTCCGCCGGATGTGGCTCTACTACTTCGGCTACTGCGAAGCCGGATTTAACGCCCGCACCATCAGCGTGGTGCAGCTCACCGCGGAGCGGGTATGACACGCCCGGCGCAGCACCTGCTGATGGCCCTCGCGTTCGATGTTTACTGGACGCTGGTGGTGATGTTGCGCGAGCGCGGTCTGCTGATCTGGCTGACGCTGGCCATTTTCGCCTGGCTGCGGTTGCCGGCGGCCAGTCGTCCACCCGCCCTGCTGTTGGCCGCGGCGGGCTGCGGCCTGGACGCCTGCTGGGCGCTGGCGGGGCTGATCGATTTTCGCGGCGACAGCCTGCTGCCCCTGTGGATGGTGGCCCTGTGGCTGATGTTCGCCGTCGTCTGGACCCGACTGACCCGCACCGCGACGCTTCCCGGCTGGGTGCTGGCCACGGCCGCCACCGTCGGCGGCCCGGTGGCCTACCTGATCGGCGCTCGCCTCGGAGCCATGACCCTGCTGGTGCCGATGGCGCTTGCCGTGGCCGCCATGGCCTGCGGCTGGCTGGTGCTCATGCTGCTGTTCCATCTGGGGATGGGGAGGCAAAAATGAGATTCGCCCTGTTACTGCTATGGCTGACCACCCTCGCCCCGGCGGCCCACGCCGCCGACTGGCTGGCCTGGCGCCGCGTCGGCGAGGCGACCCTCACCTGGGGGCCGTTCACCGTCTATCACTCGCAGCTGCGTACGCCCAATGGCCGGTATGACGGCCCGCAGCAGGATCGGGCGCTGATCATCACCTACCGGCGCGACATCGATCGCGAGGCGCTGGTGGAGGCCACCCGCGACCAGTGGCAGGCGCAGGGCATTCTGCAGCAGGAACCGCGCAGCGAAGCCTGGCTACGCATGCTGCAGGGGATCTGGCCGGACGTCGCGCCGGGCAGCCAGCTGGCGTTCGTGGTCAGCGGCGGCGAGGGGCAGTTCTGGTATCGCGCCAGCGCCGCGCAGACCGCCTTTACCCCGCTCGGCCCGCGCCAGTCGGCGGCGTTCAGCACCCGCTTTCTCGCCATCTGGCTCGATCCGCGCACCACTTATCCCGAACTGCGTCAGCAGTTGATCGGAGGTACACCATGAAACGCATTCTGACCCTTGGCCTGGCGCTGCTGATGCTGATCCTCGCCGGCTGCAGCACCGAGGTCACGGAGTACCGGCAGCAGCAGCCCGCCCTCGACATCTTTCACTATTTTCAGGGGCGAACCGAGGCGTGGGGGATGGTGCAGGATCGCAGCGGCAAGCAGCTGCGCCGCTTCCATGTTGAGATCGATGGCGACGTCGTCGGCGACACCCTGACCCTCCATGAGCGCTTTGTCTATGACGACGGCGAGAAGCAGCAGCGGATATGGCGCATTCGCCGCACCGGCGATAACCGTTATCAGGGCACCGCCGGGGATATCGAAGGCGTGGCCAGCGGCCAGGCGGCAGGCAATGCCTTTCACTGGCGCTACAGCATGAACGTCGAGGCCAGCGGCAGCCGGTGGCTGCTGCACTTTGACGACTGGATGTTCCTGCAGGACGGCAGCCATTTATTTAACAAAACCGAGATGAAGAAATTCGGCATTACGGTCGCCACCGTGACCCTTTTCTTTACCCGAACCACAGCAGAAGAGAGGACAGCGCCATGAACACGCAACCTGTCATTGGGATCAGCGGATGTTTAACCGGCTCAGCCGTGCGATTCGACGGCGGGCATAAGCGTATGGGCTTTGTGATGGATGAGCTCGCGCAGTGGGTGGCGTTTAAACCCGTCTGCCCGGAGATGGCGATCGGCCTGCCCGTTCCCCGCCCGGCGCTCCGCCTGGTGCAGACCCCGGTCGGGGAGATCCGCATGCGCTTCAGCCACGCCCCGCATGAGGATGTGACGGAGAAGATGGCTGATTTCGCCAGCGCCCACCTCGCAACCCTGGGTGAGCTGTCGGGCTTTATCGTCTGCGCCAAATCGCCGAGCTGCGGGATGGAGCGCGTGCGGCTGTATGACGAAAAAGGCAATCGCGGGCGTAAGGAAGGCGTGGGGCTGTTTACCGGCGCCCTGATGGCGCGCTACCCGTGGCTGCCGGTGGAAGAGGATGGCCGGCTGCACGATCCGCTGCTGCGGGAGAATTTTGTCGAGCGCGTTTTCGCCCTGCATGAACTCAACGCCCTGCGCGCCCGCGGCCTGACCCGTCACGGTCTGCTGGCCTTTCACAGCCGCTACAAGCTGCAACTGCTGGCTCATCACCAGGCGGGCTACCGGGAGATCGGCCCGTTCGTCGCCTCGCTGCATGAATGGGAGGATCTGGAGGCGTTCTTCGAGGTTTACCGCGAGAAGCTGATGGCGATCCTCAAGCAGCCCGCCTCGCGGAAAAACCACACCAACGTGCTGATGCATATTCAGGGTTATTTCCGCGACCAGCTGAACAGCCGCCAGCGCGGCGAACTGCGGGAGGTGATCCTCAACTATCGCGCCGGGCTGCTGCCGATCCTCGCCCCGCTGACGCTGCTTAAGCACTATCTGGCCGAGTATCCGGATCGCTACCTGCAGGCGCAGAACTATTTTGACCCCTACCCGCAGGATCTGGCCCTGCGCCTGACGGTGAACTGAGGGAGTTGGCCTGAACCAGCTGCCCGGCGGCGCTGCGCTTGCCGGTCCTGGGGTGTGAGCCTGCGGGAAGGAACGTAGGCCGGATAAGGCATTTATGCCGCCATCCGTCACTACCGCAGGTATGGAGCCTGACCGCCCGGCGGCGCTGCGCTTGCCGGTCCTGGGGTGGGGTCCCGCAGGAAGGAACGTAGGCCGGATAAGGCATTGATGCCGCCATCCGGCATAAATGGAGCGCATCAGTTGTAGCCCGGCTAAGCGTAGCGCCAGCCGGGAACGCTCCTTCGACAACGCTATCGCATCAGAACCACGCCTCAAACATTCCGCCGACGTTCAGCGAATCCAGCTGCTGGTCCTGGGTGCCGTTTACCTTCGCGGTGTGCTCGTTATCCACCTGGCCGCCGGTCACGTAGAAGCGCAGCATCGGACGGAACTCCGGCCCCATGCCGATGGCGATGTTCTGCGACAGCGTCAGCTTCCAGCCGTGGTTATCCCCGCCCTGGTCGTAGTCCACGCGCTGGTAGCCCGCTTCCAGCCAGGTGGAGTGCACGTCGTTCCAGAAATACATCGGCCGCACGATGGCACCGTAGTTTTTACGGTTGTCGGTATTATCCTTGCCGTTGTCGTAGTCGTGGAAGGCCAGCAGATATTCCACCTGCGCCTGCTGGGTGAACTTATGGCTGCCCTCGAAGCTGGCGTAGACCGTGGTCAGGTCGTCGGTTTTGTTATAGACGCTGTTATCCGAGTTGTCGGAATAGCGCAGGATCACCTTGTTCACCCCGCTGTCGTTGGTGTGGCTCAGCACCAGGCCGCCCTGCCAGGCTTCGAGACGCGCGTCGCTGTCCACCGCCTTTGAGTCAAAGCCGTAGTTGGCGTACACCTCGACGTCGATCGGCCCGGCCTTGATGTTGTGGGTTTTAGTGGTCAGCGCGTAGTGGCCGTTGTCGCCGGTGTCGGAGCTGCCGGTACAGGTGATGCGCGACGGGTTGGTCTCATCGGCCATCACTTCCGGGCTACAGGATTTCACCTGCGAGACCGCCGCCACGTCGAACTGCACGCCGCCGATATCAAAGTTCTTCACCCCGGCGCCCTGGCCGTCGTGG
>NZ_JAGRQZ010000030.1:0-10264 GCF_018223915.1 Klebsiella sp. 64 | reverse complement strand
TATATATATATATATATATATAGTAGAGACAGTAAGGGGGTGATAAGGTAAAAAAATCCTATTACAACAGTAAGTTGAGTCTTTTCGTTAAAGAAGCCGCAAACGGCGGTTTCACCGCCACAGGCGAAGTAAAAGAAAACAAGTCGCAGGAAATTATAACGACGAAAAAATCGTAGTTCGTTTATCACTCAGGGCGGTTTCACCGCCACCAGCGCAGAAAGTTCACTGTCAATAACGGCGCTCCGCGCCAACGTTGAGAAAGAACGCAAACAACAAAACCAAAGTCTTAGAAAAAAAGCTAACCCTTCTGAAGGGCATCCGTTGAGAGAAGTCAGGTTGAAGAGAAAATGCTTATACCTTTTTAACGATGATCGGAAGTCAATTTTTTGACATTAGAAGTCGGTTCTATAAGAACGACTTGATCATGACTTGATGTCCAGCGAGAGCACGCCAGCCGTGGCTTGAAAGGGGGGAACGCAGTGGAAGCCTTGTAACGTAAGGTCAAGGCAAGCCCCTTTTTTTATCTGTAAGAACAAGCGAGGCAATTTTACCCCGCTCAGAACCCGTAAAAATTGCCGCTGGTGATTTCACCAATCGAAATCAATATCCAGAAGATCCAGCTCCAAATCCAAATCCAACTCCGGCAGCGGTTCAGCTTCGAGAGAAGCAAGAGGCGCCTTATCTTCCTCTTCGCTTAATGCCAGTTGCCTACTCACTTCAGCAATTTCTTTATCGGTTTCACGTTCCACTTCAGCAAAAAATTCAGCCCAAGAATCACCGGTTTTACTTTTCATTTTAAAAATCCTTTTTAGTTAATGGGCATCCATTGCCCAACGCGATCATTATCGCACACCAGCCTCACCGCGTCGGGGCTTTTCCCTCAATGGTGGGGACGTCGGGTGTTATCCAAGAACCCCCCAATGGTGGTTTTGCTAAAACAGCAGGTTGCCCCCGTATTGATGGGAACCACGAGCAGACAAGCGCTGTTCTAATAAAGCACCCTATTTCACTACGCTTAAAGTTGAAACAAACCGTAGTGATTTGTCTTGATTTTTATGTGATACAGCCGTAGTGTTTGGGCATTGAAGTAAATCACTACGAAAGGTTTTCGCATGGCTAATATTGGTTATATCCGCGTGTCATCCATCCAGCAGAACACAGAACGCCAGTTGGCTGGTCTTGCACTTGATAAAGTGTTTGAAGAAAAAGCGAGCGGAAAAAACATTGAGCGCGAACAGTTCAAAGCCATGATGGATTATGTGCGTGAGGGCGACACCTTGCATGTTCACAGCATCGATCGTCTTTGTCGTAAAACTTCTGATTTGCTGGCAACCGTTGAAGAACTTACCAAACGTGGCGTAATCGTCCAGTTTCACAAAGAAGGTTTCAAAACTGGCAAAGAAAGCGCTTTCGGCAACTTCATGCTGACTGTTCTTGCTGGAGTAGCCCAGATGGAGCGTGAATTTATGCTTGAACGACAGCGAGAAGGCTACGAAGCAGCTAAGCAAGCTGGACGTATTGCTGGACGTGGCAAAAGCTCCACAATCGATCGTAGAGCTGTCAGAGGCGATTTACAGTCCGGGATGTCTATCAGAAAGACAGCGGAAAAGCATGGCATCAGCACACAGACCGTGATGAAAATAAAATCCGAGCTTATTTGAGATAATCATTAGCACTTGCCGAGCAGACAGAACCACTATCAGCAAGGTGATTAGCTGCAAACATGGCACTATTGACCCATCTATTTAATAATGTTTGGTTAGTGACCGTGTCACAAACATGGTCACAATCGATCACACTGTATTGATAAGGGGTGTCACATGGCGGTACACACGGTCACTGAAGCCGCTAAATTAGCTGGTGTCACTAGGCGTACAATATACCGCTATATCAAGCAGGGTAAGCTCTCATCAGTTGTAACAGACAGTAATACAACCCAGATTGAGACCAGTGAACTATTGCGAGTTTTTGGCAGCCTGTCACAGCAAGAAGCGCCGCAGGTATCCACTGGATCACAGGTTGAAGAGCCTGAGTATGTCACACGTTTAATGGCGGAAATGTCACAGATTAGGGATTTGGTTCAAGGGCAGCAGCAATTATTGCTTGAGGATAAGATTGAGACTCAAAAGCTGCGAGAACAGGTGACCGGGTTGCAGAATGAACGTGATGTTGCGACTCAGGAACTGGAAAAAGTGAGAGCAGAGCTTGAGACGGAGCGTGGTAAGGGGTTTTGGAAACGAATTTTTGGTGGGTGATTTGAGTCAAACCAAATCTGACAGGCAGCTGCATATTCCGATGAATCCGACCACTGATTCCGACGCTAAGGATCACTGCTTTTGACGTTGTGAGAATTAAGTTTTGTGCCCTCTGCGAGCGCCAGCTTTTGAGAAGGGATGATGCTCATTTTTATCTACCTGTTAAGGGGATTCCACAGAGCCAGAATACTCAGATAGTTATCAGTGAATAATGTCGGCACACACAACACCGCCTGTCAGATTAGGTTTGGCTCTGTGCCATAGATGTGTCAGCTCCAGTCTGAGCTAATACAAATAATTCGCTATATCCAAACTGACCCTTAATGTGCATATCAAATAACGGCCCCATGGGCGCCGTTATTTGTTGTTATCACCGTTTACAGTGGCAGGGAGAGCGATGCGGTTTCAAGCGATTCCCCCTCATTCAGCCGGTTCTGCATATCACTGACGAAGACATCCATCTGACTGTTGGCAAAGAATTTAATCCCGACCAGCCGGACGTCCTCATTTTCCTCAATCACAATACGTTCCCGGTCATTCAGGATTTCGAGCATCCGTTCTTTCCATGCGTCGTCTAGCAGACGGTCATCCCCTTTCGGCTCAAGGAACACCTGCCAGTAAGCATTATCCGCATGTCGCGTCAGTATCATGATGAAATCCGGCATAAAGCCACGCACGCCGCCGAACTCCGTGAGCTTAAAGCGCGTTGACTGCTCGTCGTTACGCAGCACATAAATATCGTCGTAACGTGCTCTGAGCTTTGGTATAAAGCCTTCCAGTGTTTTCACCAGACGATGCTCAAGCTGGTTCAGTATAGCGTTATCGTACACGTACCATTTTTTACCGATGGTCTGTGCAGCGGTGATTTTCTGATTAATGACTACCGACGGGTCAATGTGCAGGCTGTAGTCTTTCATCACCTCTTTCACCGGCTGGCTGATAAAGCGGTACGTACCTTTCACCTTCTGGTCATTGCGGCGCATGTTCTCTGCGATACGCAGCAGAACGGTTTCCAGCAGGTGCAGTTTCTCTTTTGCCGGTACGATGGCGAAATCCAGAGACTGCGGCACGGTAACGGTGATTTTTAGTTTCCCAAGATAAGACTCACTGCGGATGAACTCACGAATACCGGTCAGTTTCGGGAAGAAGCGTTGAAGGTTATCCAGCGCGTAAAAACTGATCCTCTGCATGGCCTTGCGATAAAAACGCTCGTCCAGTAGCAGGAGTTCTGACTTTGTGATGCCAGCCGTTGCCCCTGTCAGGTTGTCCAGCGACTCCTCACCGGCGGTCTGATACGGTATCTCAAAGCGCGTTTCCAGCGAGTAGGTTTCCCAGTTGCGACTGCTGCTCTCAATCTCTTCCACTTCGTTAAAGTACAGCTTACCTGTCTGATATACGGAGGACTTTTTAAAGTCCTCTTTCAGTCTGGCGTGCTCAATCGTGCCGCCGCCGTCCTGATGCACGTCAATGTCCGCCTGCTCAAGAGAAGCGTGCAGCGTTTTGATGTACGCCGGCTCATTGATGGTGTGATAGTGCAGTTGTTCCAGCACGCTCAACTCCTTCGCGCTGGTATCAAATCGGCGGGTGAAGCTCCGCTTGCCGTCATACACGAACGGGAAGTAACGTGCGCCGCGCCCGATAAGCTGTGCCTCGCTGTCCGTGCCGGTTTTGCTGCTACTCGCCTGTTCGCTGATGCGGACGATGTCGTAGAGGTTGAGCACGTCCCAGCCTTCATTGACCTTTGCCACGGCAAAGACGGCTCTCACCGGATTATCGACTTCTTCCAGTGTGTTCAGCAGGACGGGGTTTTCTTCCAGCAAATCTGACTTGTTGACGTTCAGCAGGTTGAAGTCGTTAAAGTCCTCCTGAATCTGCCCGATAACCGTCACTAAATCGCTGCCAGCGTAACGCTGAATCACTTTATGCCAGATACTGGTGTCAGAGCTGAGCTGGACTCTTTTATTCGCCAGATGACGTCTGACGCTTTCAGGGGTCATTGCCGCAATCAGTTGCGAAAACTCTTCCTGCTTCGCCTTCGATATCGCAATCTTGTTCGATTTGAACAGAATGACCGGCTTGAAGCCGGTGATGCCGTTATCTATCGCTATCAGTTTGCGGTACTGACTTAACAGCACGGCATCAAGCATTTTGTCGCTGTCGTTCTGGTTGGCTTCCAGTAGCATGACCTTTTTCGAGTAACCGTCTGACATGAACTGTTTCAGGTCATACTGATACACCACCCTGTCACGGTATTTATTCCCGATATCTTTGTTTGCCAGGTCAATGGTGGCGGTGTACTCGAACAGGCGGTTATCCGGTCGCAGGGCGAGGATGTTCTCAATCGTGCGCTCCCAGGTCTGCTCCTCGTTCTCCGGTGAGGTTTTCGACTTACCTTTCGCTTTGGTACCGGCGTTGAAGTGATGCGCCTCGTCACCCAGCAGGACTAACGGGATTTCTTTCAAATCCTCGTAGGTGATGCTGTTTTCACGGTAACTGTTCAGCTCGTCGTGCATCTTATGGATGGTTGAGAGCTTGAGGTAAATCGTGTTGCGCTCAGGCGCAGGCGGGAATGTCTCCACCGGCGCGATGGTGATTTTTTCCCCGTCGATTTCCAGCTCCTGGCTGAACAGGTATTTCGGCGACTGCGGGTTGAGCAGGTTCTCACGGGTTTTTTGGATAATCGCGTCGGTATGTACGAAGAAGATGAAGTTCTGATACCCGTACTCTTTAAACAGATAGAGTATCGTCCCCGCCATCACCATCGTTTTCCCTGCGCCGGTTGCCATGTGAAACAGCAGATGGCGGTAATGCAACAGCGCCTCCTCCCGCTTACGTTGCGTGTAATGCAGGTAGCGGAGTGCGCCGTGCTGATACGGACGCATGGCATCCTTCAGGTTCGCCTGAATGTAGTCCGGCGTCTGATAGTTATCCTGAAACAACCCCGGTTCATCAAACTGCTTGAGCTTGTTAAACAGCAGCTTTTCGCTGCTGGCTGACTTCGGTTTCTTCGCCATACAGTTACTCCATCCCGTAGAAACTGCGGGTAAAGGCTTTATCGCTCTCTGAGATGTTCAGGTCACTGTCATCCATATCGGAAGCGTTCACGTAGAGCTGATTTTTATCGAGGATTTCAATCAGCAGTTGTTTTTGCTCATGCAGTTCAAGTTCGCTGAACGCGACTTTACGTGGAATACCGTCCATCTCGTATTCAGCGGAGAGTACGTTTTCCAGTGCCACCTGATAATTGAGATGTGCCTCTGTTTTCATCACAGCAAAGAGCTTTTCGAGTTCTTCATTAGACTGTGCTTTCTGGATTTCATGCACGAAGTAGGCGTTCAGCTCCATCAGCTCGGCGTAGACGAAGCTGCCGCCACCCTGCCAGTCCACGTCTTTGGATATCCCCCCCTGCTCACCATCGATGACTTTTTGCAGACGTGGCACAGTGATCTCATTTATATAATCCATTTGTTCAATGCCGATATATCGGCGTCCCATTTTATGGGCTACAGCCGCTGTTGTTCCACTCCCAAGGTGGAAATCTAAAACGAGGTCACCTTCTTTTGTACATGACTCTATACACCGTTGAATCAACTTTTCAGGCTTTTTCCCATTTTTAAAAATGGCATCTCCTTCATTAGCTATCCCATTCCAAGGAATATCAAGCCATAGATTGGTGAGTAATATTGTAGGCGTCATGGTTCCATTTATTTTTTTTACTTTATTAGAGTAAAAGTATATTTGCCTGCCATTGGTGATATATATGTCATCATTATCTCTTTCTACTTTATAAATTTTTCCGGGGTTTTTCTTGGACTCATCCCTCGCCTCTACGATTTTTTTTCCAGCCGCATTGCTTATTGCGGTTGCTTGATAAACAGAATCTGATTTTTCAATGGCGAATTGAGCCATTTCCTCTTCGAAATCTAATCGACCTAATTTTTCTCTTGCTTCTTTAACGGTATTGAAACCCTTGTAATTAGCAAAGTGTTCACTTAAAGAGCATGTAACCCATTTGTCGTATTCGGCATTTATATTTTTTATAAACCTTCCGTATGATGGGTCGTAAGAGCTTTTAACGAACTGAGGTGTATATGTGTAATTGCTCCTGTTTTTACAAAACATTAGCAAATACTCTGTTTGTGAATATGGTGATGGGTTCACTACTTTTAATCCTGAAGGATCGGACGTCTTCACCACTATGTTATTTAGAAAGTTATCTCTACCAAAAATACTATCCATTAGAAGTCTTAAAGAAGCATGTTCCTTGTCGTCACATTGCACAAAAATCACCCCATCATCACTTAGTAATTCTTTTGCTATTGATAGCCTGTTTTTCATGAACGTAAGCCAAGTGGCTCGATTAAACTTATCGTTATACCTAAATCCATCGTTTCCAGTGTTGTATGGTGGGTCTATGTATATTAATTTTACTGAACCAATGAATTTTTTTTTCAGACAGTGTAGTGCTATAAGGTTGTTTCCTTTCAACAAAATATTATCATTTCCATTAACTGATGATATCTTGTCAGAAGCTAATCCCTTAGCATATCTTCTCGCAAAGGTGAAAACCTTTGGAGATAATAGGTTATCTATTTCATCTTTTGCAATTATATCATTATAATATATTTCACTTTTCCCATTTTCTTCTTTAGTCATTCCTCCCTCAAGAGTACAATCCTTGAAAGGAAAATCCAGCACTATATCATGGCTGTAATCAATGTATTTACCTGAGCTGGTCAACCCAATCTTGTTACGGTATTTAGTGAAGCTGTTAGCCCAGTATTCTCTGTATTTTAACAGGCTGCATAGTTTATCAAAGTCAAAAATCAAAATCCCATCAACATCGGTTCCATAAACGGATTTTATTTTTTCATTATTGACCAATGCTTTGATTAGATCTGGCTGCTTTTGACTGATGGCGTCACTCACCATTGAGCGGTGTAAACCTTCTCCGCTCCAGAATTGCGGGAACGTTTTTAAAACCTTGTTCAGTTCTTTGATTAATTTGGTCTGCATGTCATGGCCTTATGACTGTTAGAGATTGAAAAGATTGTAAGGTATAGAGTCCTGTGCTGGAACCTGACAGCTATGCTGCTGATGCAGTTGCGGAAAAATGCACCAAAAAAAGGGGGGGTAACATAAGGGATCTTGTCGGCATCGCTAAAACGGTTTCAGTGCCGTTTTACGCAAATCCACGTATTATCCCCCTGAAAACCACCCTCCGCCCGCAATCATTATGGTTGATTTTTAGGGTGTGAATTGTTATGTACCAAATTCTCTGGCATATGTGCATCATCTTTAATTGATTTGACGCTGGGGTTACTTCAGGTGCATTATCCATGAAACGAAAAAACCCGCGTTCTCAGGCGCGGGTTTTAACGGGTAAACGGGTTTTCTCAGGACTCGTCTACCAGGTAACTGAGTCTTTAGCGGGAACAGCTACCTAAAACGTGATCTCAGTGTATCTGCCTTACGCGGAGCATTCAAGCTACAGACGGGCGTTTTTGTGCCCGAATGCATATCAACAAAGTTCCCGCACTCAAGACTCGTTACCGTATTGGCTGTTGCCAATGACGGCACTTTGCCGTGTCCGCTGGGGTTGGAATCATGAGAATAGTTACCCAGCAGGCGCAACGGTCGGATGAAACGGGGAGTTCGTGCATATCATCCAGCTTGGAGCGAACCACCTAAGACGAGCAGTACCAGCACCGGGAAGCTGAGAGTTAGCGCCCCCAAGGTAGAAAGAGCGGTAAAGCTGGCTGCAAACGTTAAGGTGGGAACACAGGAGCGCACGAGGGAGCTACTTATCGGAAACGGTGAGGATCTTTAAGCTGTGTCGGGGTTCGCCTACTCTTGATTTGAGCGCCTTTATTGTGATGCTCGTCAGGAGGGGCGAAGCCTTCTGTAAAGCGTCATTATGGGGAAGAGAGTTACCTCAGCCGAGAGGTACATTAGAGCGTTGTGCTTCTGATGTTGAGACGACCAATATTATTAAAGACTGGCATTCGCGCGTGAATATCTCTTTTCGTAAGCGTGGCATACCTACTTCCGTCTAGCTTTCCGTATTATTTCAATGTAACCCTTTAATTATTAAGATAGTTTATATATATTTGTAGTGTCGAGAAGGAAGCCCGACACTGCTTACAGGATGTAGGCGGTAACATTCAAAAGGAAGTAATCATGACCAAGAAGCATCTGGTTGCAGACGATGCAGCCGCCTATCTCAATATCAGCCGCGCTCGATTTTTCGATTTCCGTCGATTCGTTCCAACGTTCCCGAAGCCCGTCAAAGTTCGCCTCAACGAGGGCAGACCGCGCCTTGTGTGGACACCTGAACAGCTCGACGCTTTCGCGTTGGCTTTTTGGGGGGATCGCTCACATGGGTAATCTGACCAGAACCGCAGTAGCCAAGCTGATCCGGAATAAGCTGCTGAACGGCGGCAGGCTGACACCAAAGCAACTTGACCGGATTTTGCAGAAATACGGAAATCACGAACGTAGCCGAGTTCTGGAGCTTTTGTGCTGTAAGTGGGGCATACCCATTACCACAGACTCGAAAGGCTGTTACAGCATCACTGAGAGCGATTTAAGACGGTTTGCCGATGACCCCGATGATGTTCTATCTGGCTGGAAGGAAGACGCGAAAAAGAATCGTGAGTATCGCCAGCTTTATCGGTTTGTTACGGCGTTTACTGGATTGTCCGGAATCAGCAGTGAGACAAGACGAGAGGTGCTGGCAGCAGTGAAAGCCAGAATTTAAGACAAAGAAAAGCCCGCTTTCGCAGAGCGGGCTAGAACACTTTACAAATGGACGTATCGAAAAAATACAATGAAATCATATCACATAACGCCAGATGAGGCGACCCCAGCATTAGCAAAACACACGCCACCAGCAGGACGCATGAAGCGTACCGGGGAAGATGTGACGACATCGAGAACGCCTGCATCACGCGGAAAATCACGAGCAGGAATGCCGGGCAAGTCAACGAAGGTCGACGGCTGGACTGAAAAGACCCTTCGGGGATTTAAAGATTTTGTTCGAAGCATTGACCAAAGCAACTTCATTGGCGGACACGTATCAGCGATTACCCTAACGACAGGAAAACGCCCATCTCCTGAGTTGTTTAAGAAAATGATCGCCGCCGTAACCAATGAGCTAAACAAAATGACGGGCGGAAAATGGGTCTACTGTATTGAAAAAACCAAGAACCAGAAGGCTCCGCACGTTCACTTAATTGCCGTGTTCCCTGATTCATGCGGTGATATTGATGCAAAGAAAGTAATTGCAGCCTGGTTTAAATGGGCGATGAAATCGAATCTCGTTCCGTCGATTGAAAATCAAGATGCACGGGACGCATGGTCCCCAGAGGGCTGGATGCGCTACATGGCGAAGCGTGATAGCAAGTTGATCATACACGGCACAAAGGAGCTTTCCGTAACCAAAGGCTGTTTGCCGGGCGTGCGTATGTGGGGTCATGGTGACGGGTGGTCGCTATCTCGTGAAGATATCGATTTAACTGACGCAGCTCACCGCGTCATAACGTCCATGGCTGACACTGCTATCGACATCCAGTTACGTGATAAAGGTTTGCGGGATAAGGTTGTATCTTCCCGGAAAAGGCTTGAGAGATATGGTAGCGCGGCTATTGTCGCCCCACGGTCTTTCCGACCGTCGGAGATGGGCGTTTCCATTATCAAAGAGCTGGCTGCAAATCCGGGTCTTGTTTTTGGGGTAAACGGGATAGGCTTTCGCCCTGAAAGCCACCGCGAATGCGAAATTCTACGCAGAATGCTTCCATTGCAAATCGCCAGGGAAATTACTCAGGAAGAGTTCGAGTCTCTGTATGGCGAAATTTCCGAACATTACGACGAGGAGATGGAAGACATGTTGGCAGACATGCGGGAGGCAGAAATGGAGGACAGGCATCGGTCCGGCGATATTCATATCTATGATGAGCAAGCGCATGATGCCGAGTGGATGTGAGCGTATATATATATATATATATATA
>NZ_JAGRQZ010000029.1:0-31893 GCF_018223915.1 Klebsiella sp. 64 | reverse complement strand
GTCCAGGAATTTGTCCGCACTTCCCTCTGACCAAATAGACATGTCCGCGCTACAGTCTCACCACAGCGATCACTGCTTTTAAACTTTGTGTACCGCCAGGCCGGAAGCACCGAATGAATTCTCCTTAAGGACAATGGAAAGTTGCCGCTCCGGGGTTAGCTTAAACACGCGCCCCGTCGCCACATCAACAAACAGCAGGTTATTGTTCCGATCGAACACGATCCCTTCGAGCACGAGCGACGCCTGTGAAACGTTGAAGTACGGCTGGGCCTCCACGGTCTGAAGAGAACGCTCCCAGGGCGGTATGGGGACGGCACTGCATGTAAGCGCGTTATAATTTAGTCCATTCATGTGGTTTATCCCCGGCAATAATACAGAGGGAGACTTCACCTGCAGTCTCCCTGTGACAGCAGGTATTAACTTTTATCAAACTGACTTTCGGTAAACGGATCGGCGCGACCGCCCTGCAATGGGATTTTGGCAAGCGCCGCATCGATTTCGCGTAGCTCGCTGTCCGTCAACCGGACTTGCGGTGCGCCGCTGTTTTCTATCAGGTGCGGATATTGCGTCGTACCCGGGATTGGGACAATCCAGGGCCGCTGGGCCATTACCCAGGCCAGCGCGAACTGAACCGGAGTGGTGTTTTTGCGACGGGCCCACGACTGCGCAAATTCAAGCAGCACCATGTTTTTGGCCAGGGCATCGGGCTGGAAGCGTGGCAGGTTATGCCGCCGATCGGTGCTGTCGAACCGCTGGCTTGGATTGACTGCTCCGGCAAGGAAGCTGCGGGCAGTCGGGCAGTAAGGTACGAAACCGATACCCAGCTCTTCGAGCGTTGGAAATATCCGCGTCTCCGGTTCCCGCCACCACATGGCATACTCACTCTGCACCGCAGTCACAGGGAGTACCGCATGTGCGCGGCGAATTGTCCTGGCACTCGCTTCCGACAGCCCCCAGTGTTTCACTTTACCCTCCTGGATCAACGCCTTCACGGTTTCCGCCACATCCTCGATCGGCACATTCGGGTCGGGGCGATGCTGATAAAGAAGATCGATGTGGTCCGTTTTCAGACGCTTTAGCGAGCCTTCTACTGCGCGGCGGATATGGTCAGGATGGCTGTTAAGGGAAGTGGGCTTCCCCTCCTCCACGCCGAAGCCGAACTTGGTGGCAATCACCACACGATCGCGAACAGGGGCCAGTGCTTCCCCGACAAATTCTTCACTGAGATGGGGGCCGTAGACCTCGGCAGTATCAAAGAACGTGATACCTTGTTCGAAGGCTGCCCGGATAAGCGAAACCATGGCTTTACGATCGCGCGGACCTCCGCCGTAATAACCCACCATCGGCAGGCACCCGAGTCCCATGCCGGAAACCTCCAGCGAGCCGAGTTTACGCGTGGTTAAGGTTTCCTTCTGGACCGGAACAGCTTCCGAAGGGGCGTTAGGCGTGTCCTGACCAGCCGGTTTCGCCATCACGGCGCCGCTCCTGCCAAGGGTGGTTGCGGCCAACGCCAGACCGGCGCCGGCGATCAGAAAATTGCGCCGGTCCCGGGAAGCGGGTACGGCAGCAGAAGGCTGGTCATGCATCATCTTGCTCATAAACTGGAACTCCCTTTAACGCAGAAAGGATTCATTAATTTGGTCATTACCAGGCATAAGCCTGGGGCGCTTCTCCCCCGGGGCCGGGCCAGATTTCGTCGAGACAGCTCATGGTGTCGTCTGATAGCGTGACTGTCGTTGCGTGAAGCGCTTGCTGGAGTTGTTCGACCGTACGAGGCCCAATCAGTGGAGCGGTAACGACAGGATTCTGCAGGAGCCACGCCAGGGCCACATCGGAGGGGGTTTCGCCGAGGTCCTCACATAATCCCTCGTAGGCTTCCAGCTGCGGACGATACTGTTCGATTAGACGGGCAAACGCGGGCCTGGCACGGCGCCCGCTTGCCATCTTTTTCAGTACGCCGCCAAGCAGCCCTCCGGCAAGCGGGCTCCAGGGGATCAACCCCAGGCCAAAATGGCGGCATGCGGGAATGACCTCCAGCTCAATGGTGCGGGCTGTCAGATTATAAAGACTTTGCTCGGCGACCAGGCCCAGGAAATGACGGGCCGTGGCGACTGACTGCGCAGTCGCAATGTCCCAGCCCGCGAAATTGCTGCTACCGATATAAAGAACCTTTCCCTGCTGAACAAGCAGTTCCATGGCCTGCCAGATCTCTTCCCACGGCGTATGGCGATCGATGTGATGCATCTGATAGACGTCAATATGGTCGGTATTAAGCCGTCGCAAACTGTCCTCGCAGGCCTTGCGAATATGATACGCAGAAAGCCGGCGATCGTTCGGACCTGGCCCCATAGGCTGATAGACTTTTGTCGCCAGAACGATGCGTTCACGGCGGCCACCCTGCTGAAGCCAGCGACCAATAATTTCCTCGGACAGCCCCGAGCCTTGCTGGATATCGGGAGATTGTTCAGTGCCATACACGTCTGCTGTATCAATGAAATTGATACCCGCCTCAAGCGCCTCATCCAGAATGCGGGCGCTGGTCTTCTCGTCGGTGACGTCACCAAAATTCATGGTTCCGAGACAAAGGCGGCTGACTTTCAGGCCGGTGCGGCCAAGATGCGTATAGTTCATAAACGGCTCCGTTAGATGAGTGTTCCGCCCTGGCCTACCAGCCAGAGCGCATGATTTTCAAGAATAACGAAGCACAACGTGTACAGTGAGTGGACGTGCATGAATGGACTTGTGAAAAAAATTCAGCAACGGATTAGCCCTAATCGGTCTAAGGTGTATATCATTTCTTCATCAACGCATTCGGGTTTTAACGCCGCATAAGGAAAACTATTCTGTATGCAAATAAGCAGAGCTGATGTTGCCGATCTTATTTATTTCATGGCGATTGCACGTCATCGCAGCTTCAGCCGTGCGGCAATTGAACTAGGCGTCAGTGCATCAGCGCTGAGTCATGCCCTGAAGGGGCTGGAAACCCGGCTTGGGGTTCGCCTGCTTAATCGCACGACCAAGAGCGTCACCCCTACGGCAGCCGGCGAGGAACTGGTTCAGTCTGTTCTTCAGCCTTTCGACACCATAGAAGGCGCGCTTGAATCGCTTAACCGGTATCGCAATACCCCTACCGGACGTATCCGCATCAATGCAGCCGTTGAAGCGGCAAATCTTTTGCTTGCGCCGGTCATGCCCGCTTTTATGGATCGCTATCCCGATATTGAAATCGATATTGTGGCCAGCAACCGTATGGTTGACGTGACTGATGCGGGCTTCGATGCCGGCATCCGCTACGGTGGCACCGTCCCGGAGGACATGGTTGCCCGGCGTTTATCTGCCGATATTCGCTGGGTTATCGCGGCCTCCCCTGATTACCTGGAACGCTACGGAACGCCTGAACATCCGGATGATTTATTACACCATCGCTGCATCAGCAATCGTCTCGGTGACGATCGGGTTTATCGCTGGGAACTTGCGCGAGACGGCGAAACATACCAAATGACGGTGCCAGGCTCAGTGACGGTCAATCATGCCGAAACGGGTCTGGTGGCCGTATTGGGCGGGGCTGGCCTGATGTATTTTCCGGAGCCTCTTGTTGCACCCTATGTCAAGGATGGACGGCTCCGTCTGGTGCTTACGGAATGGTCCCCACTGGAGGAAGGTTTTCATATCTATTATTCAAGCCGCCGGCAATTGCCGACCGGGCTTCGCCTTCTGATTGAGTTCATACAGGAGGCCAGGCCGCTGGGGTTGTGAAATAGTGCCTCCATACTGAACGATGCGTTATCGGCTTTATCGCCCCGTCGCTTATTCAGAATGCTCAGTTGCAGGAAGCCGCAGGGAGTCTGCAAGGCGTGCTGTTTGCTAATAATGGATAAACAAGAGGTAACGCTGTGAAAAATTACAAAAAAACATGGTTTGTAGTTTATTTGAAGGCTAGCCCAGGTGACCCGCATCAATAAGCGCCATACGAAGATGTTTCTGAATGAAATCCGCTTTATAAATGCTGTATCGGTGGCTGTCATTTTCACATAATAACATCGCGCTTTTTTTCATTAAAGCGTACTGAATGGCTACGTCATTGTGTTTAATAAGGTAATCACGGAATGCCAGGTGTTTTATGATTTGAGCATCCCCGGTGGCAAACGCATGGATATGATGACTACGCTGATTTCCACCTTTTGTAAAGTACCTACGATTTAAAATGCCGTTTTCACCACGCACAGTATATCCTATACCCTCCATTGCCTGATTCAAACTGTCCAGTTCTTCAAGATTAGCAACTTCGATTAATATATCTATTACTGGCTTAGCTGATAATCCAGGCACCGAGGTGCTACCAATATGATGAATCCGGGATATCACTTTACCAAGCGTCATCTGCAACAGAGTACGTTCGTTCTCAAATAAAGCCGGCCACATCTCATCATAATCAACTACAGTCAATATTCGCATGTTCAACAGTCACACCTTTTAAGGAAATTTAAGCAGTCACAATAACATAAATCGCCTCTGCTGACTTGAAGGCATTTATAATCTGTATCTGTCCTCATAATTTTCAACCATCGTCTGACAAGATGCCCTAAACCCCTTTGTAGTGCTCTTTATTCAGACCATACTTCTTCATTCTGAGATAAAGTTTTTTACGCGGTATCAGCAGATACTCCGCCACCTCATTAATACGTCCCTGGTGGATATTCAGCGCTTCGGTGATGATCTGCCGTTCGACGTCCTCAACCCGCTGATCCAGCGGCGTCGGCTCGCCAATGTGCATCAGCGGATTAACCGTTTCTGCGAGTGGTAATACCCCTACTGCAAACAACTCGGCGGCGTTCGCCAGTTCGCGAACGTTATTTGGCCACACCCGGCGCATCATCCCCTTCAACAGACCAGCATCCACCTCCGGGACGGAATGATTCAGCCGTTGACAGGTTTTTTGCAAATAGTGATGAAACAGCGGCTCGATATCATCAGGTCGCTTTGACAGAGGCTGGCAGCCAATTTGCGTCATCGCAAAGCAGTAATAGAGTTCCGCCACTATCTGGCTGCTGGCGGCCAACTCCACCAGCGAAGCGCTACCGATACCAATCAGGCGAAAAGGCCGCTTCTCATGACTCTGCAGCTGTACCAGCTGATGCTGTTGCTCGTGAGTCAGATGCTCGGGGTGACTTAAGACCAGCGTCCCGCCCTGGGCCTGGGCGATCAGTTCATTAAGCGTATGGGCGTTAGCCGGAGTCAGCTCGCAGGCGTTAAACGGACCTTCAGCGTGCCGTCCTAACTGGTGCAGGTAACGCGCGCCGGTCATGCGGCCGGTTCCCGGCTCGCCGTAAAGCCATACCGCAATATCCGTTTCTGCCAGCTGCTGAAGGCGCTGGCGATACCGAACCGTCCATTGGCTGCGGCCAATAAGCTCAACCTGTAATTTTTGCTGACAATACTGGCGACGGGCGATAACCGATTGCCTCTGACGCAGCGCGGCGTCCACCAGCGTGAGCAGCTTGCCCGGATCGATCGGCTTTTGCAGGAAATCCCAGGCCCCTTTTTTCACCGCCTCCACCGCCATCGGCACATCGCCGTGACCGGTGATAAGCAGAATCGGCAGCAGATCGTCCTCCTGATGAAACAACGTCATTAAATCGATACCGGAGCAGCCGGGCATGCAGACATCGCTTAAAACAATGCCTGGCCAGTCTTTCGGAACCTGCTCCCGAGCATCAAACGGATTATTACAGGCACTGACATGATACCCCGCTTGCTCAAGCAGCTGCGTATAGGCATCCAGCACATCGGCATCATCGTCAATCAGCAGAATCGAACAGTTATTACTCAACATCTTTTACATCCGTCAAATTGAATTCCAGCACCACGCAGGCACTGCGTGTAAACGTCGACGCCAGGCGCAACGCCCCTTCCATTTGCGTCATCAGCGAAACACATATCGAAAGCCCTATTCCGAGCCCCACGGTTTTACTGGTAGTGAACGGCTTTAACAGCGAAGGGAGTAAGGCCGCAGGCCAGCCAGGGCCGTTATCGGCAATCAACACGCACAGCCTTCCGCCCTGGATTTGCCAACTCACGGTGATTTGCGCGGCGTGCGGGCAGGCGTCGAGGGCATTGGACAGCACGTTCACCAGCACCTGATGGACGCGCACTTCGTCCCCCTGGATCCAGACAGTGTCATCCGGTATCACCAGCGTCCCCTGCTGAGGCTTATGACGCATCGCCAGCAGTTCCCACGCCACGGTAAACGTCTGACGCAAATCGACCGGATGCAGCGGCGTTTCCAGTTCTGCGCGGCGGGTAAACTGGCGCAGGGAGCGGATAATCGCGTCAATGCGGTTGATCAGCCCTTCTGCTTTGCTTAACGTCGTCCGCGCCTGCTCCGCCTGTCCCTGTTCGATCGCCCTTCCCGCCGTAAAAAGATACATCGACAGCGCGTTCAGCGGCTGATTAATCTCATGCGCCAGGGTGGTCATCGTCTGCCCCACCACCGCCAGTTTAGCGGTCTGGATCAGCTCGTCCTGCGTGGCGCGCAGATCGGCCTCAATCGCTTTTCGCTCGCCAATCTCCTGTTCCAGCTGCTGTTTTTGCGCATTAAGCTGACCCAGGGTATGACGAAGCAAACCGGCAATACGTCCCAGCTCGTCGCGCCCGTAAACAGGAATGGTCGCCTCGGTCCGACCCAGACCAATCTGCACCACCGCCTGATTCAGCGCGGTAAAGCGTTTCACCAGCCGCGAGCGAATAAAATAATGGTTTAGCCCCCATGCCAGCAGCAGCGCCAGCAAGGTCGCCACCAGGATTAACCCGCCGCTGACCCGGACAATCTGCGCCATACGCTGATTAAACATCTGCATCTGCTGGTGACTGCTGCCAAGCTGGGCTTCCAGCAGCGTTCTGAAGCGCCCCAGCGTCGCTTCTCTGGACCGGCTGGCTTCCACGAGCGCTTTTTGCGCGCTAACATAGTCGCGCATGGTATCCGGCATATTATTTTTCACCATGCCAATTTCCAGCAGCTCATCTATCGTTTGTCGAAGGGTAATGGTGCTCGGCCAGTCATCCAGCGCACGGATATTTTCATCCGCCGTTTTTTTCAGGTTTTCAAGATAGCGGATATGCGTCTCCACCAGCATGCCGTCATCATTCCCGGATTTCAGTTCATTGAGCCTGTCGCGCAGGTCGTCAACGATCTGATTTTCAATACGAGCCAGGGTATAGACCTGCTGCTGTTCATTCTGCACTTCCCGGGCGCGTTTCAGATACTGCCTCGCATCCCCCTGTCGGGCTTCAATCTGATCGAGCAGCGTTCCCTGT
The DNA here is from genome assembly GCF_018223915.1 of Klebsiella sp. 64. Classification (NCBI taxonomy): domain Bacteria; kingdom Pseudomonadati; phylum Pseudomonadota; class Gammaproteobacteria; order Enterobacterales; family Enterobacteriaceae; genus Klebsiella; species Klebsiella sp. 64. Next base: position 24,579 of record NZ_JAGRQZ010000029.1, on the reverse strand, counting down.
TGCCAGGTAAAATCCTGCACCAGCGAATTCAGCTCGGTGGTGAAATCATCGTGCAGCCAGTCGATCCGCGCCGCAAGCTCTCCCACCTTTTCACGAACCAGAAACATGTTGTAGAGCACGCGATCCAGTTCCGCCAGCAGCGCGCGGCTGTCCTGCAATATCACCCCCAACTGCTGGCGTTCTGCCGGCGACAACCCCTGACTTAGCCGTTCTATTTTGTCCAGATGCTGGATAATCTGGTTGCGCAGCTGCAGTCGTACCGTGGTATTTGGCGCCAGCAGAAATTCATTGAGCTGATCGACCACCAGGTTGAGATTCCCTTCAATCAGAAAAGCCGCATGGATGCGCGGAAAATACTCATCCAGCGAATAGCGGATCTGCGAACTTTGTTCATGCCAGGAATAGAGGCTTACGCTGCTGACAATCAGCGTAAGCAGCGCCCCCGTCAGAAATGCCCCGCGCAGACTGCTACTGATACTGATTTGCCGCAGGCGTTGCAGCATGGACCTGTCCGTCATTTCAGTTCTTCCAGTTTAGTAATCGCCTGCCGCTGGTTGTTGAGAAACCAGAGCTGCCACTCCATCATCTGCTGTTCCGCAAAACTTTTGTTGTCGAACTGAGCCAGCCAGGCTTCATCCTCGCTGCTGGCCGGATCCACCGGGACACGGGTGAGCAGCGCCCGTATCTCGGGCAGCGGACGCTTAAGACGGGCCTCCGCGCTATGCAGCGCTCGCCAGGCGTCTTTGAGCTGAGCAAGACGAAAGCTAATCGCCGTATCAAACATCCGCTGAACCAAACGCTGACGTTTGAGGATCAATCGATAGTTTAATGGCGGTTGATTCATCAGCATTGCCTGCTGCGCCGCCCGTGGATTGCCTGGCGCCAGCGGTGTTACCGGATACTTCCCGGTATTAGCGTCGGCGAGGATCGTCTGGCCCTCCGGACTTAACAGATAGCGAATAAACCGCCGCGCTTCGCTGGCGTGCTGGCTGTTTTTAAGCACTGCGACATAGGTCGGCGAAACCGCCGACTGGGGGAAATAGGTAAAAGCCAGGTGCGGATCGTTCAGCAGCAGATTGGCGTAATTATCAATCACCGGACCAGCCACGCCCAGGCCGCTTTTAATCTTATCTGCCACCCCAAAGCTACGGGATGAAATGGTCACGAGGTTTCCCGCCGTCGTCAACAGCGTTTCCCATCCTTTAATCCAGCCTTTTTGTTGCAGCAGCGACTCCACCATCAGATGGTTGGTATCCGAACGCGACGGACTGCTCATCAGCAGCGCCCCCTGATAACGGGGATCGGTCAGGTCATCCCAGTCCGCTGGCGCAGGCAGATGCCGGGTCATCAGCGCTGAGCGATTCATCAGCAAACCGAACCCGGAGATCGCCACGGCCACGGAGGTGGAGCGAATGGATTCCGGCACCAGATGTTGGCTGACTGCCGGCGCACCGCTGAACGGCGCCAGTTTTTGATGCTCCTGAAGATGCTGCAGCAGCATCGGCGACGAAGTCAGGATCAGATCGACATTTTCGGCATTTGCCGTATCAAGCAACTGTTCCAGCGAGGCGCTGGTGCGGTTGAGCGTCCTTATCATCACCGACCCCGGCTCTTTCTGCCAGCGATCGATAATCCACACGGTGGCGCTGGGAGAAAATGTCGTCGCCATCACCAGCTCATTGCCTTGCGCCGCACAGGGTCTCAGCCATGCGGTCAGCAGCAGCAGCGCGAGCATTTTGCTCACTATCCCGACCCCACGAAGAAATATGTTTGTGATCCCGTTCATAAATATTGAAATACCGTAAAAACCGCGTTGAGACAAAACTTACCCGTTTATGACATCTGGTGAATTAATCGCCGCGAGCGGAAAAATAGTCAAACGGGCGTCCGGGAATATCGGGAAAGATTACCAGATAATGATTAGGCAATTTGTTAGTGTCCGCACAAGCCGGACATAAAACCAGCGCAAAATTAATTGCGCAAAATCTCGCTCATGCCAGATGGGTCAAAAACAACCCGTCCCTGCATTATTTTGAGTCAATTTTGACTCATTTCGACGATTTGAATTTTTTAGCCGCTTATTTCACCCTTCGGGGTAATTACTCCTGATGTTCATATCAATATAAATACAGGTGACGACATGTTATCATTATTAAAAAAAGGCCCGTCGGCGAATAAAGTTCCTGCTGAGAAAATTCAGGCAACCTATGGTCGATACCGTATGCAGGCGCTGCTAAGCGTATTTCTGGGATACCTGGCGTACTATATCGTGCGCAATAACTTCACCTTATCCACGCCCTATCTGAAAGAACAGTTAGACCTCAGCGCCACGCAGATCGGTTTGCTCAGCAGCTGTATGCTCATCGCCTACGGGATCAGTAAAGGCGTAATGAGCAGCCTCGCGGATAAAGCCAGCCCGAAAGTCTTTATGGCCTGTGGCCTGGTGCTGTGCGCCATCGTCAACGTCGGATTAGGATTCAGTACCGCATTCTGGGTCTTCGCTGCGCTGGTTGTCCTGAACGGCCTGTTTCAGGGTATGGGGGTCGGCCCCTCTTTTATTACTATTGCGAACTGGTTCCCGCGCCGTGAGCGTGGCCGCGTAGGGGCGTTCTGGAACATTTCCCATAACGTCGGCGGCGGAATTGTCGCCCCGATCGTCGGCGCCGCATTCGCCATTCTCGGCACCGAGCACTGGCAGAGCGCCAGCTACATTGTACCGGCCTGCGTGGCGGTGGTATTCGCCATTAGCGTACTGGTGCTGGGTAAGGGTTCGCCGCGCGAGGAAGGTCTGCCTTCGCTGGCAGAGATGATGCCGGAAGAGAAAGTGGTGCTGAAGACCAAACACGGCCAGAAAGCGCCGGAGAACATGAGCGCATTTCAGATCTTCTGTACCTACGTACTGCGTAACAAAAACGCCTGGTATGTCTCCTTTGTGGATGTGTTTGTCTATATGGTGCGTTTCGGCATGATCAGCTGGCTGCCAATTTACCTGCTGACGGTGAAACATTTTTCCAAAGAACAAATGAGCGTCGCATTCCTGTTTTTTGAGTGGGCGGCGATTCCGTCTACTCTGCTGGCCGGCTGGCTCTCCGACAAGCTGTTTAAAGGGCGCCGGATGCCGTTAGCCATAATCTGTATGACGCTAATCTTCATCTGTCTGATCGGCTACTGGAAAAGCGAATCGCTACTGATGGTCACGGTATTCGCGGCAATTGTGGGCTGCCTTATTTATGTCCCGCAGTTTCTGGCCTCGGTCCAGACCATGGAAATCGTCCCCAGCTTTGCCGTCGGTTCAGCCGTGGGTCTGCGCGGATTTATGAGCTATATCTTTGGCGCATCGTTAGGCACCAGCCTGTTCGGCGTAATGGTCGATAAAATGGGCTGGCACGGCGGGTTCTATCTGCTGATGGGCGGGATCGTCTGCTGCATACTCTTCTGCTACCTCTCTCATCGCGGCGCGCTGGAACTTGAGCAACAGCGTAAAATCAACGAGCAGGAAGAGGCCCGACTGGCACTGGCTGACGCACAGTAAGCGCCTGAACCCGGGGGAACAAAGAGCCAGCTTGCTGGCTCTTTTGCCGTTGATAGAGGAATAGATGTCCGCGGCGGCTTCCGACAGCGGTATAAAGCAAGTATTCCTGCCATCACTGATGTTGCTTCTGAGTGGCCTACTTCGCCGGGATAATCAGCACCTGACCCGGATAGATTTTGTCGGGATGGGTCAGCATCGGTTTATTGGCTTCAAAAATGCGTTGATACTCATTGGCCGAGCCATACATCGCTTTTGAGATTGCGCTCAGAGTGTCACCGGATTTGACCGTGTAAAAACGACTTTCCGCCCCGCTTTGCGTCACCTTAACGCCGTCACTGACCTGGCCTACGCCAGTGACATTCCCGACCGCAACCAGAATTTTTTCCTTATCCTCCTGCGAAGCGACATCACCTGTGACCGTTGCGGTGCCATCTTCCGCAACATCAATATTGACCTTTTCGGCGCCAGGCAGATTAAGTCCATCGATATGTTTTTTCAGCTTATCGGCCCGATCTTCTTTACTGTCGCCGGAGACGGCATCCCATATTTTCTCGCCCGCTTCTTTCACAAAATTTAATAATCCCATCTTTCCATACCTCCACGACTGTTACATGAACACATGTTCCTCGGCCCCGTTGACCCAATGTTCGGGATATTGGTTTTGATATCCACCATCGCGACAACTGCTTGAGGCAGCACAAGCTGCCATCAAAGTATAATCAATGAGCGTCAAAGTGCAGGAAATTTGCCATGGTATGGCAGGAAAGTCTGTATTCCGGCAAGGCGACACGAAATCCCCCCGAACACAAGGCACCTGGCGCAGAGGCTGATTGATTGTGAAAGGATATGGGACCTTAAATGGCAGGCTGGGAGTTGGCACCCCGCCTGAGGGCTCCTGATTCTGGTCGCCAATGCTTTCAGGACGTTTTTCTTACTGAGATCGTCTCAAAAACATTCGCTGATTTCTGCCGCAGCAGCTACAGTAAATCCAGGTTGAACTGGTATGACCACACAAGGCGAGACTCATGGAATCTGTCATCATCCCCGTAAGCCAGGGCGGCTTTGTCGCCGCCACGCTCTGGCAAAGACACAAAGCCAAAGCATTGGTGATCGTTCACCCGGCGACGGCCGTTGTACAGGGATTTTATAAAGGATTCGCTGAATACCTTTATAAAAGGGGGTTTAGTGTCATTACTTATGATTACCGGGGCACTGGTCTTTCGAAGTCCGGGAGAGTCCGTCACAACAAAAACACCATGTCCGACTGGATCGAGCAGGACGTCGGATGCATCACCGCGTGGGCGAAAGCCCGAGCCCCTGGCCTTATCCTGCTGGCGATTGGGCACAGTATTGGCGGGCATGCCGTGCTGTTATCTTCCGCCTCCACCGACCTGCGAGCCGCCGTCATGGTTGCCTCACACGCAGGCGTGACAAGCACTATCAGCCAAACGAAGGAAAAGCTGCGAGTATGGTGTTTACTGCGCGTTTTGGGGCCGGCACTTTGCCGGCTCTTTGGGTATATGCCAGCCAGACGTCTCGGGCTGGGTGAAGATTTACCGGCTCCGGCGATGCTTCAGTGGGGACGCTGGAGCGCGATGCCTGAATATTTCTATGACGACCCGGGGTGGGATGCGCGTCAGCGGGCAGGAAAGATAACCTTACCTATTCTGGTGTTGGGTTTTGATGACGACCCTTGGGCTAATACAGAAGCCATCTCACGCCTGCTTGCTCCAGCGCAAAACGCAAAAATAGAACGCCGTGAAATACGGCGGGCGGATTACGGACTTTCATCCATTGGTCATATGGGCTTCTTTCGTACCCGGAATGCGGAGAAATTATGGCCCCTCGTCGCACAATGGCTGGAGAGACATTGCCCGGATAAGAGGCGGACGACCTGAGCAATATTTCAGGAGACGCCGCTTCCGGCGCCTCCTGTTCTTCACCTCGCGGCTACTCCTCGTACGCCGCGTGATGGAAATCAATTTCCCACTGCAGCACCTCGCCGTAAAGCGCCGATAACGCCTGCTTTTCGTCTTCACTCAGCGCCATGGCGCAGCGGTCGAGTTCGTTTTTTAGCCAGAGAGCCTGCTGATAAAATTCGTCCTCCGCGTGCATTTCCACCCAGCGTCGTAAATCAGCATCACGCTGGCGATGTTCGCTCGCCCGTCGGCACCAGCAAGAGTACATCCATTCCGCACCGAACATCAGGGTCACAATCTGCTCATAGCTGCCCTCGTGGGCGGTCCGCAGCATACCGTCGCGAAAGCGCCGTACCCCGGGCAAATCATCCGGGTACTCAGCGGGATCGATCTGCCGCGCTGACAACACCTGTTCAAACCACGCGATCTGTATATCAACCAGGGCATTCAGCACGCCAATCAGCCAGCGCTGCTGTTGAATACCCGGCGCTTTGCTGACCCCGAGGGCAAAAATCGCGATTGCCGTCGCGACAAAGTTGCCCTCAAACACCAGATAGCGGTTGAAGACGACTGTCGGCAGACGATCCTCTTCGATATCAGTCACAAACGGGTGCTGCTGCATCGCCTGCCACGCCGGTTGATGTTCGCGCAGCAGGCGTTCGCTAAACGCTTCCATTATGCCTCCTCCAGCGCGGCCTGCGCGACCGACATAAAATGTTTCACCCGGGCCAGCTCAACATCGTTCCACCAGACGCCATCGACCTTCATTGTACTGGCCACAATGACCCCCTGAGTCCGCCCGAGGATCTGCTTCACGTTAGCCGGTGTCACCCCGGAGCCCACCAGGAGCGGTAGTTCCGTCGCCGCGCGGATCTCGTCAATTTCCGCCATCGTGGCGCTATCGCCCGTACGCTGGCCGGTGGCGATCACCGCGTCAGCCTCGAAGAAATCGACATCGCGCGTCAGTTCCTGAATCGAACGATCGGCGACAATGGCATGGCTACCGTGCTTAACGTGGCTATCGGCAAAAACGCGAATATGTTCAGCGCGCAGCATACTGCGGTAGCGCAGCGCCTTAGCGGCCGCCCCTTCTATAAATCCTTCGTTGGCGATATAGGCGTTGGCCCATTGGTTTACGCGGACGAAATCGGCGCCTCCCGCCAGGGCGATCGCCATTGCCGGGATCGCCGCGTTAGCCAGAACGTTAATGCCCAGCGGCACAGCAAAACGTTCACGAACTTTCTCGGTAATGACCGCCATCAGCGCTGAGGTTTCATGGCCGATATCCTCAGGTTTAGAGAAAGGAATATCGCCATGATTTTCAATAATCAGACCATGAACACCGCCTGAAATATAATTTTCAGCATCGCGAAGCGCACGTTCAACAATATCCGAGACTGATTTTCCTCGATATTTTGGCGAGCCAGGAAATGGGTCGCAATGAATAACACCAATAACAGCCTTGCTTCGTGAAAAAATAGCTTGTATTGCATTCGTTTTTTCTGCTGAGATAGCAACCATCTTATCCATCCTGTTAAGGGAACACTATGCGTGTTTACGTTACTGGTAATATTACCGTAGATGAAACCTGGTCCATTCCGGATATACCGAAAAAAGGAGCCTCCATTCACGGCGTTAAAGTGTCGCAGGATATCGGCGGTAAAGGCGCGAACCAGGCGATTATATTATCCCGCTGCGGAATAGAGACGCATTTAATTGCCGCCACGGGAAATGACAGCAACGGCGCGTGGATCCGCCAGCAGATAAAAAATGAACCACTGACGCTACTACCCGACGGCCATTTCAATCAACATAGCGATACCTCGATTATTTTAAATAGCGCTGATGGCGACAACGCCATCATTACCACTACGGCGGCGGCCGATACATTCAGCCTGGATGAAATGATTCCGCATATGGCGGATGCCGTCGCTGGCGATATTCTGCTACAGCAAGGCAATTTCTCCCTCGATAAAACGCGGGCGCTGTTCCAGTACGCCAGAAGCCGCGGCATGACGACGGTATTCAACCCCTCACCTGTCAATCCTGACTTTTGCCATCTGTGGCCCCTCATCGACATCGCGGTGGTCAATGAATCCGAGGCCGAGCTGCTCCAGCCATACGGGGTGAAAACCTTAGTGATTACCCAGGGCGCCGCAGGCGCCTGGCTGGTCCAGGAGGGCCAGCGTCAGTTTTGTCCCGCCGTGCCCGCCGAGGCGCTTGATACTACCGGCGCGGGCGACACGTTCCTCGCCGTCATGTTGGCCTCCGCCCTGCTGCGCGGCGTCGCGCCGGATGCGCTGGCGCTCGCGCACGCCAGTCGCGCTGCCGCCATTACGGTTAGCCGCCGAGGGACGCTCAGCGCGTTTCCCGGCAGCCGTGAGCTCGCCGCCCTGTTAACCACGGACGGGGCGCGCTGACCTACTTAAACAGCGGACGGTATGAATCGACGTTCGCTTTGGTTACCACCGTCGCCGGAACCAGAATGGTTTTCGGCACGGTTTTACCCGACGTGATGCTGTTCAGCGCATTCAGGGCTTCGGCGCCCATCTTTTCCGGGTCCTGCTGCAGTACGGCGGTGACGTAGCCGCCGTCAATACCGGAAATCGCCTTCGCCGTCAGATCCCAGCCAAAGACTTTAATATCCTTCTGCCGCCCCTGGTTTTCTACGGCGGCGATAGCGCCGAGCAGCGCGGGTTCGCCGGTGGCATAAATCGCTGTCAGATCCGGATTACCGGTGATCAGGTTTTCCGCCGCGGTCATTGCTTTATCCTGCACATTCTGCCCGTCGACCACGTTAGCGATAGTAATCTTCGGATTGCTTTTCAGCGTCTCTTCGAACCCTTTCTGCCGCTGGTTCTGAATGGCCGAATTCAGCGCGCCGACTATACCCAGTCGCGCCTGGCCGCCCATCTCTTTCTGCACGTAGTCCACGAAGTATTGACCGATAATTCTGCCGCCTTCAATATTATCAACGCCGACCTGAGCTGCCTGTGGCCCGGCCGGTAATACGGCATCAATCGCAATCACCGGAATGTTTGCGGCGGCGGCTTCTTTAACCGCTGGCATGATCCCGTTAACGTCGATAGCAGCAACCAGAATGCCTTTAACGCCTTGCTGAATATAGTTTTCTATCGCGTCGTTTTGCGCCACGGGATTATCGTTAGAGTTAAAAATAACTAAATCCTTGCCACTGGCTTTGGCCGCATCTTGTGCGCCTTTATTCATCAGATTAAAGAACAGCGCCTGTTGGTTGATTTGTACCAGCGCATAAGTCGGACCGGCAGCGCTGGCGGCAGAAATAAAACTCATGGATGCCAGCATGGTCGTGGCGACAGCAAGGAAACGCAGTTTTCCGGTGTGAAATAACATCATCAGTATCCTCGTCGGGAATAGTTGATAGCCAGCAGAGTTCCGCGCCGCATGCGAACGCAGAAGGATTATTTTTTTTGGCGGGCAAATATCGTCTATATCGCCAGAACAATCATTGAACGTTCGGCGGATACCTGCTTAATGTCATCCCGGCAACCGGTCCGTGTCGGTGCGCGACTGGAATAACTTAAACGGGGTTGGGAATGACTTCCCGGATGATGCGGTAAACTGCCTATACAATTCTCTGCTGATTAAAATTTGTCAAGCATTTATTTTTGGTGATTGTTCGCAGAGAAATTGCTGTATCCACCGCGCTTAACTATGTTACAGATAGCCGATTCTGGCAGAAATGGCGCAGGAAATGAGTATAAAACGTGTATTGTTATCCGATGTGGCAAAGCTGGCCGGGCTGTCGAAGGCGACCCTGTCGCGCTATATGAACAACAGTATTGTGCTGCCGCAGGACACCATCGACCGCATCGAAACCGCCATTCGCGAACTGGACTATCGCGGCAATAGCCTGGCACGCCGTCTTAGCAAAGGCGGCAGCGAAACGCTTGGCCTGGTGCTTCCCGATATTACCAACCCCTTCTTTGCCGAACTGGCCGACGCAGCCGAAGAGGCCGCTTCTGCCAGCGGCTACAGCCTGGTGCTGTGTATCACCCGCAACAATCCGGAAAAAGAGTGCCAGTTCATTCGCTGGCTGGATACCTGCCAGGTCGACGGTCTGCTGTTCACCACCAACCGCCCCGATAATGGCCTGCTGCGCAAGGAAGTCCAGCGTCACGAACGGATTGTCCTGCTGGATGAAGATATTCCCGGCAGTAAGGTACCGAAAGTGTTTGCCGATAACGTCCAGGGCGGGCGGATCGCCACCGAAAAACTGATCGCCGCCGGGCATCGCCATATCGCTTTCGTCGGTGGCCCGGACAAGCTGATGAGCGTCCGCGAGCGCTATCAGGGCTTTTGCACCGCGATGGAGCAAGCGGGCCTGAGCTGGCCGCCCGAATGGGTGATGTATGGCGACTACCAGCGCGAGTTTGGCCAGCAAGCGTTGCGGTACCTGTTCAGCCAACAGGTTCGCCCTACCGCCGTCTTCGCTGCCAGCGACTATCTGGTGCTCGGTCTGCTCGACGGCTTGCGCGCCAGTGGGCTCCAGGCGCCAGAGGCGCTATCGTTAGTCGGCTTCGATGACGCCAACTATGCCGATTTTACCCAGCCGCGGATCTCCACTATCCGTCAGCCCGCCCGCGAACTGGGCCGCACTGCGGTGAACATCATGATGCGCCTGCTAAACGACGATCCGGATATCCCTGCGGAAACCCGCCTGCCGGTTGAATGGATTGGCCGCGACTCGATCAAGATTTGTTAAGCCCGTCCCAAAATGGCGCAAAAGCGCCCGCTTTTGGCGCAAAAAACGATCAATTAACAATTTATTCACTATAATCAGTAAACCGGTTTACCGGATTGTATTCAATTAAGTGTATTGAATACATAAGGTTAAGTTACAGGGCTGCTGTGTGGTTACTGCCCTGGCACGGATGCTGCAATGTTCTTACTGGCGAACAAATATCTTACATAGCGTTTGTCCTGACTGCACTGGCGAGTGCTCTGGTCCGCAGGTAAACCGGTTTACTAGATTGTAAACCGTGTCGGATAGAGTCTCTCCCGCAGGATGGCGAACATTTTCCCGGCCACAGCGATGGGAGTTATCAGATGCAGCAGCCACAAACTACCCCGCCAAGGGTAGAGATGATCAATATCACCAAGACCTACGGGTCGATACGCTCATTGCGCGGAGTCAACCTTGAGCTGGCCCCGGGCGAAGTGCTGGGCTTAGTGGGCGATAACGGCGCGGGGAAATCCACCTTGACCAAAGTGCTCTCTGGCGCGGTGATCCCCTCCAGCGGCACGATTCGTATCGACGGTGAACAGCAACAGTTTACGAATCCGGCCGATTCACGCCGTTGCCATATCGAGATGGTCTACCAGGATCTGTCGCTCTGTGACACGGTCGATGTCGCGGGCAATCTGTTTATGGGCCGTGAGCCGATGAAATCGGTCCTCGGCATCCCCTTTCTCGACGAGGCCAAAATGCACGCCGATGCCAGAGAGATGCTTAAAGGGCTCGGGATCTCCATTCCGGATACCCGGCTGCTGGTGCGAAATCTCTCCGGCGGCCAGCGCCAGGCTATAGCCATCGCCCGCGCCGCGGCCTTTGACCCGAAAGTGCTGATTATGGATGAACCCACCGCCGCGCTGGCCGTCGCGGAAGTTGAAGCGGTTCTGGAGCTCATTCGCCGCGTTTCCGCTCGCGGGGTGAGCGTGATTCTGATTACCCACCGCCTGCAGGACCTGTTCCTGGTCTGCGACCGGATCATGGTGATGTATGAAGGTACCAACGTCGCCGACAGACGGGTGTCCGACACCAGCCTGAGCGATATCGTTAACCTGATTGTGGGCGAAAAATTCACCGCCCGCTCTGCGGCAGCACATTGAGGTAACAGGATGAGTATCATGAATTTAAGCAGCTCACGCATGATCCAGCATTCGCTGCCGCGCCGCCTGCTGCATAACCATTCAGGCGTAGTCAGCATCGCGCTCTTTTTCGTCTTCTGCTGCGTGGTGTTTTCGCTGATCACCAGCAACTTTCTCACCGGCACCAACTGGCTCAACATTATCCGTCAGAGCGCCCCGCTGCTGATCGTCGCGACGGCAATGACTCTGGTCATTACCACCGGCGGTATCGATCTGTCGGTAGGCTCCACCCTGGCGCTGGTCGGCGCGCTCTCCGCTATCGCCCTGAATAGCTGGGGTCTGCCGTGGCCGGTGGTACTCCTCGGCGGCTTGCTGCTAGGCGGATTCGTTGGCGCCATCAACGGCTTCTTTATTGCCTATGAAGGCATTCCGGCGTTTATCGTCACGCTCGCCACCCTGGCCGTAGTTCGCGGCATCGCGCTGCTGGTCACCCAGGGCTACTCGATTCCGGTGCCGGCTGACAGCCTGTTTACCTTTATCGGACGCGCGTGGGTCGTCGGGATCCCCATGCCCGCACTGCTCGGCATTCTGATTCTGCTGATCGGGCATATCGTTCTCAACCATATGCGCTTTGGCCGCTACGTGACCGCCATCGGCGCTAACGCCGAAGGCGCGCGGCGCAGCGGCATTAACACCAAAGCGGTCACCATGAAGGTCTATATCATCAGCGGAATGGCCGCCGCGCTGGCGGGGATGATCATTACCGCACGCCTCGGCAGCGGCTCCTCCAACCAGGGCGAAGGCTTTGAACTGCAGGTCATTGCTGCCGTTGTGCTAGGCAGCACCAGTCTGTTTGGCGGCTTCGGAACTATTATTGGCACGCTGCTGGGCGCACTGTCGATTGCGGTCATTCAGAACGGGCTGATCCTGTCGCATATTTCGCCGTTTTACACCCAGATAGCCACCGGCACCATTATCCTGCTGGCTATCTGGCTGAACACCCGCATTCTCAACCCGACGCGCTCCGCGGCAAAAGGATAGCTGATGAAAGGATCAATTTTTCACCATCCCTCCCCGCTGCCGGTTGGCGTTAGCAGCGGTTATGTAATGACTGTGCTTGGCCCACTGCCGATTAACGAAATGGGCGTTACTCTGATGCATGAGCATATTCTGCTGGATGCCTCCGGCAAATGGGTGCCGCCCTGCTGCTGCAGCGATCGCCATCTTGCCGAAATGCCGGTGAAAATGGAAAACCTTGGCGAACTGTCGCTCAACCCGCTGATGAGCCGCGATAACTGTCAGCTGTTTGATGTCGACGTTGCGATTGACGAGCTGACTAAATATCGCGCCCTTGGCGGAGAAACGGTAGTCGACCCGACCAATATCGGCATTGGCCGCGATCCGAAAGCGCTGGCGCGCATCGCGCGGCTGACCGGTCTGAACATCATTATGGGTACCGGGCTCTATCTGGAACCTTCGCACCCTGAGTGGGTAAAAATCAGCAGCGTCGAACAGCTGACCGAACGGCTGATTTACGATCTTGGCGGCGCGGAGGAGAAACCGGAGGTGCTCGCCGGGCTCATCGGCGAAATCGGTATCTCCAGCCGCTTTACGCCGGATGAGGAGAAATCCCTGCGCGCTGCGGGTCGGGCCAGCGCCGCGACCGGCGTGCCGATCGAGGTCCATCTGCCCGGCTGGGAGCGGCTGGGCCATCGGGTGCTGGATATTCTCGAGCAGGAAGGCGCCGATTTACGCCATACCGTGCTGTGCCATATGAATCCCAGCTTTGCCGATAAGCGCTACCAGCGCGAACTGGCGCAGCGCGGGGCGTTTCTCGAATACGACATGATTGGCATGAGCTATTACTACGCCGACGAGTCGGCGCAGTCGCCCTCCGACGAGGAGAACGCCCGCGCGATCCGCGAGCTGATTGACGACGGCTACATCCAGCAAATTCTGCTGTCGCAGGACGTCTTCCTGAAAACCATGCTCACCCGCTACGGCGGCCACGGTTATGGCTACATACTCAAGCATTTTGTTCCCCGTCTGCGGCGCCACGGCGTCAGCGGCGAACAACTTGAAACCTTAATGATTGGAAACCCCCAGCGGGTCTTTGGCGGATAAAAGGAAACGTCATCATGCAGAAAAAAATCTTACTGGTCGGTGAGTCCTGGACCAGCACGTCAACGCACGTTAAAGGCTTCGACCAGTTTGCCACCGCCACCTGGCACACCGGCGCAACGGACTTTCTGGCCGCGCTCGCCGACAGTCCCTATGCCATTACCTATATGCCCGCCCACGCGGCGGCGACCGACTTTCCGCTGACGCTGGAAGCGATGCAGGAGTGGGATGCGATTATTCTCTCGGACATTGGCGCCAATACGCTGCTGCTGCATCCGGACACCTGGCTGAAGAGCCGCCGAACCGCCAACCGTTTAACGCTCCTGCATGATTACGTGGCCGGCGGGGGGGCGCTGATGATGATCGGCGGCTATTACAGCTTCCAGGGAATCAACGGCGGCGCGCGCTACCGCCATACCGAGGTGGAGAAAGTGCTGCCGGTACGCTGCCTGGCCTGGGACGATCGCATTGAAACCCCGGAAGGCTGCTATGCCGAAGTGACGGAGGCTCACCCCCTGTTTAACGATATTCCGGGCGAATGGCCGTGGCTGCTGGGCTATAACGAAGTTGAAATGCACCCGGAAGGCAAACTGCTGGCGACCGTGGCCGGTACCGGTCATCCGCTGTTGGCTGTTCGCGAATATCAGCAGGGTCGCTCGCTGGTGTGGACCAGCGACATGTCGGCGCACTGGCTGCCGGAAGAGTTTGCCAAATGGCCCGGCTATCGCCAGCTGTGGATTAACTGCCTCGACTGGCTGACGGAACGCCGCTGATGACCGCGACCCTTGAGCTCGCCCGGCAGCTGCTGGGCTTTAACACCATCAACCCGCCGGGCAGCGAAGCCGACTGCATGCGGTTCTTCGCCGACTGGCTTGACGATAGCGGTTTTGAGGTTTCGCTGTCGTCGTTCGGCGAAGGACGCTGCAATCTTATCGCCAGCCTGCCCGGGGCGAAGAGCGGTAAACCGCTGGCCTTTACCGGACATCTGGATACCGTCCCGCTGGGAAATGCCCGCTGGCAGTACGATCCTTTCGGCTCGCAGATGGAAGACGGGCGTCTTTATGGCCGCGGATCCAGCGATATGAAAGCGGCGATAGCGGCGTTTGCCGTCGCCTGCGTTCATCAGCGGGAAGCGATCCTCGCCGGACGCGGCGCGGTATTGCTGATAACCGGCGGAGAAGAGACCGGCTGCGACGGCGCGCGGGCGCTGATCGCCTCCGCAACGTTGCCGGAGGTGGGCGCGCTGATCGTCGGTGAACCCACCGCCAACTATCCGGTTATCGGCCATAAAGGCGCGCTCTGGCTACGCTGCGAAACGCGGGGGAAAACCGCCCACGGCGCGATGCCGGAGCTGGGGATCAATGCTATTTATCTCGCGGCGGATGCGTTGGGTAAGATTCAGCATTTTTCGCCAGGCGCGCCGCATCCGCTAATGAAGCAACCCACCCTCAACGTCGGACGCATAGAAGGCGGACTCAATATTAATTCCGTACCGGACCGCACGCGTTTTGATGTCGATATCCGCAGCGCGCCCAATTTACAGCACGCCACTATCCGGGAGCGCTTGACGACGCTGCTTGGCGAAAGCGTCACCGTCTCCACGCTGGTCGACCTGCCCGCCGTCCTCAGCCGGGAGGATCATGCGTGGATTAAGCAGGTTTATCAACGCTGTCAGCCGCTGCACGCTGAGCCGATTGCGCCGCGCGTGGTGCCCTACTTTACCGACGCCTCGCTGCTGCTGCCTGCATTGGGCGATCCGCCCTGTATTATTCTCGGCCCCGGCGAGCCGTCGATGGCGCATCAAACCGACGAATACTGCCTGCTCAGCCGACTGGCGGAGGCCGAACAGCTATACGGTGACATCATTCGCGACTGGATGGCATCACCGCCCGCGACGAAAGTAAAAAATGAGTGACACTGTCACTGAAAGCGCGTGCCATGCAATTCAGCGTTTGAATAATATCGCGGAATAACAGAGGATAACCGCCTCGTACACGACGGTATCACCACCAGCAAGGAGGCTTAGCATGTCCGTGAAAACCAACGCTGTGCTCGTTTGCACCCTCTCTTTACTCCTTTCCGCCTGCTCGGGTCGTGCTTCTGCGCCGGGCAGCGCCGAAGACGCTAAAATATCGGCTGAAGTGGATAAGATACTTCGCGATTATCAAACGGGTTCCGATACTTCACCCCAGGCCAATGCCTCACGCTATCTGGCGCGGATCCAGGCGGCTATCTTCGCTAACATAGACCAGCCGGCCTCCTGGCAAGGGCAAAAATGCTCGGTGCGCTTTATGCTGCAGCGTGACGGGACGGTGCAGGATCCAACGGTCGAGAGCGGCGATCGGCCATTCTGCGCGCAGGTGATGTCCGCGCTGAAAAAAGCCAACATCCCGCCCGCGCCGGACGAAAAAACCTATCAAACCTTCAGTCATGTCGTGCTGGACGTGAAGCCCTGAGCTTGCCCGCAGAAATGGCCCCGGCCATCACCAGGGCCATTTCGAACAAGATAAGCTGACAGCCCTGCTTAACAGACGCTTTTTGGCGATCAGCGAGGAATGATTCAATAGTAACAGGCTGGCGCAAGCCTGTTTTTTTTCCATTCTTCAGGATCGTGGCCGGGTATTAATACCGCATGATATCGCTCGGTAAGCTGACGCAGCTTTCGCACAGACTGAGCGACATCAGTAGCAGACGTCATTAGCCCCGGGAGCGCCTTCTCATGGTAATGATCTAAGGTATAAGCCGCATCAATCGCTAGCGTAAAATTTGTACCACCCGGTAAGCGGATAAGAAAAGATTGATGGCCCGGTGAATGCCCTGGGGTGAAAATACATTGTAACGTGCCATCACCGTAAAGGTCATAGTGATCATCGGACAACCCGTTCAGAAATAGCCAGTTAAGTTGGGGACGATCGAAATCGCGTCGGCAATAGGCTCCCGAAGTAAACCAGTCAGGGGCAAAGGCATATTCATACTCTTGCCTCTGGACAACATGCGTAGCATGGGGGAAGCGACCAATTGCTCCCGTATGATCAGAGTGCAAATGGGACAGGACCACATAGCGGATATCCTCAGGAGCAATGCCAATCCTCTTAAGTTGTTCCACGCAACCCTGTTCTTCTGACATCACCGGTTTAAACTGCTCTACAGCACTTCCCCAATAACCGCTGGGATCTTTCAATCCTTCGACAGCCAGACCGCCGTCAATCAGCGTAAACCCATCCGGATGGGTCAGCAGAAACCAGGGGACAGGGATCTCATAATGCTCTCCCACGCCCTGATTCATCCGGATATGCTGATATCGACAATGCTGTGTTCCTGACTGGAACATGAAAAGCTTTATCTCTGGCATCATTATTTTCCACCAATAAATCAATTAAATAGATTGAAATTTAGCCTGACTCAGGCCTTGAGTCTGGATTTTTCATCATTTCGCAGTAAAGCAGTAGATACCTGTCCCCACTTACATTTATCGGTAAAGCCAATATAATTGGTGAATGGATCTCTTCTCAGCAATGCGCATATTTATCAGGGTGGTTGAACGGGGCAGCATGTCGGCTGCAGCCCGCGATCTCGGTATTGGCCAGCCCGCCGTGAGTGAAAGAATAGAAAAACTGGAAGCTCATCTTGGGACACGTTTGCTTAGGCGCAACACGCGTAACATGTCTCTAACGCAAAGCGGTAACGTGTTTTATGAGCGAAGCAAAACGGCCGTTCAGGCGGCAGAGCATGCTCTTTCTGTGAATGAGGAAAATCAGGGGCTGCAAGGCAAAATCCGTATTGCCGCGCCCTATTCCGCCGGAGAAAGCCTGCTGATGCCTGCATTGTTGCAGCTTCAGAACGAGCATCCGGAGCTACAGGTCGATGTCATTTTTAACGACCGCGTCATCAATCCCGTCACCGAGGGGGTCGATTTATCGCTGAGATTAGGTGATGTCTCCGAAGGTTTTTTTGTCGCACGCCCGCTTGGCACCGTGCGCAGAGTGTTACTCGCCTCTCCGGCTCTGCTGGCGAAAATGGGTCATCCTGACACGCCGGATGCGCTGACAGATTATCCATTTGCTGCTGTTTCCGGTGTATTCGCCAGTAATCGCATTCAATTGGTCGCTTCCGAAGATCAACTCATTAATGTTCCCGTCAATATTCAATTTCAGTCCACGCACTGGCGGAGTGTCCTCTCCTGGTTATTAGCGGGACATGCCATTGGTGTTTTGCAAAGTCCGGTTTGCAGAAAAGAAATTGCAGACGGCGCGCTCATCCCCCTCTTAAGCCACTATCCGATCCCGCCATTTAGTGCCTGGTTGCTCCATCCACCAGCTGGGATGATGTCGTATGAAACGCGAATTTGTGCCTCCCTGCTGGAGGGCTATATCAGAGATTTGTTGCTTGAGCCGGCCGGCTGAATAAAACAGCGCTGCCCTGGCGCGCTGAAGATGGCCTCTTGTTAATGACTCAATCTCTGATGCATGAAATCAATAAGCGCTCTTGTTTTTGCCGGCAAGTAACGCCGATCTGAATACAGAGCGAACAATTGCAAGGGGGCTGCCGATTGTTCAAATTCAATCTCGATTAACCGCCCATCATCAATATAGGGTTGGCAGGCTTGTTTCGACAGGATGGCAAAACCGACACCTGAGATGGCCGCTCGCCCTGCCATCTCTCCGCTGTTGACCCGATAACGACCGTTAACCTTGATCGTCTCGAATCCGCCCTTTTTATTCACAAACTGCCAGGGAGCGCCTTTAAGCGCATTCACCGTTGTAATACAGGGTAACTCTTCAAATTGCTGTATTCGAGAAGGCGTGCCATAACGCTGGATGACGGAGGGGGCCGCAACGATGGTGCAAGGGATCGTCACCAGATGACGGGCGATGTAGTCACTGTCATCCATCTGACCACGGCTAACAATGACAGCTAAATCCAGATCATCTCGCAGGGATTCATAACCCGACAAATTTGTGACGCAACTCATCTCCAGATCCGGATGCTGACAGGCGAAATCAGCAACAACAGAGCCCAGCAATACAGGACCGATTTCATTGGGAATACAGATACGTAATGGCCCCTTGAATTGCATTTGTCGCAACGTTAATTCGGTTTCAGTTTGCTCAAGTGCTTCCAGTAATGGCTTCGCCCGGGTATAGAGTAGATGCCCAGCCTGTGTGAGCTTCATATGTCTGGTACTGCGCTCAATGAGCTGAAGGTTCAGTTTGTCTTCTAACTGAGAAATGCAACGGCTCACATTTGATGTCGGCATTTCCAGGGCTTTCGATGCCCCGACAAAACTGTCTCTTTCCACCACAGCAATGAAGATTTTCAGCGCATTAAAGTCAAGAACTGGCCGCATCAACTATCCCACATATGATAATAATGAGTGCCATTTTTACCATCTAATCGACAAGTTTGATAGCAGTTAAGCTAGGATATCTTTCATCCACAGGTCGCTTGCTATGCCACTGGTCACCACAACATTTAATCAAAAGACGCTCATTCGGATTGCTATGGTAATCGCTTTTGTCCAGTTTACTAATGCGCTGGAATATATGATGTTCAGCCCTGTTTTTACATTTATGGCTGCAGATTTCGCTGTTCCCGTCACCTTCTCAGGCTATGTATCCGGTATGTACACATCTGGAGCCGTCCTGTCGGGAATTATCGCCTTTTACTGGATTGATCGTTGCAATAAGAAGCATTTTTTAATCGCTAATATGGTACTGCTAGCCATGGCGACACTGTTGACGACATTCACTACCAGTTTTCCTCTTCTTCTTACATTGCGCTTCTTCGCAGGACTGGTTGGCGGTACGACAATGGCTGTGGGGATCACTATTTTGATAAACCACACACCGGCTGACTTGCGCGGAAAAATGTTGGCGACGGTGATTGCGTCATTTTCGATGGTCAGCATCGTGGGGATGCCCGCTGTACTATTTTTGTGTACTCATTACGGTTGGCATGTCGCGTTGTGGTTAATTTGTACACTGTGTTGGTTGGCATTGCCACTGATCGTCTCCATCATCCCTCAGGATCCCGTCACTTTCGACACGTCCCACGCGCTGCCCCTCGATGTAGATACTTTACTGTTTGCTTCCGGTAATGCGCTGGTACAGTTTAGTCCAATGCTGATCATTCCTGTCCTGGCGCCATTAATGACGCAGCTGTTGGGGGCTTCTCAAGGTCTGCTGCCCTGGTTGTTCTTCGGCGGGGGCCTGGCGGGGTATCTGTCTACCAGAATGACAGGCGCATTAACCTCTCGTGTTTCTGCTTTGAGTTTGGCGACCGGGTCGACCCTCGTTTTTATCCTGAGCTTACTGATACCCCTGATGGGCTATCCGCATCCAGCGCTATTTATTACGTTATTTCTCGGCGCAGCTTACAGTCGTCTGGTGTCATCGTCGGCGGTGACGATTCAGTTTCCTGATAACAAGCAACGAGCGGGATTCTCTTCATTACAGACATCCATGATGTATCTGATGACGACTGCCGCATTTTTCCTGTCTGCTTTTTTGTTACCCGACCATCGCATGGCGCTACAAAATATGGATACGCTGTTGGCGGTATGTGCAATTACCGCATCAGGAACCCCAATTATTGTCATCGTTTTGCAAAAGAAACTGGCTAAGCGTTCGTTCGAGCCCGATCGTTTCACCACTGAGTAGTACTCCACGGGTTGCTCATTTTTTAAGGCAAAAACAGGGGCATACGCCCCTGCGTGACTACCGCCGACTCATGGCCAGCTTCGCGGCAAACAACAGAAACAGGCAGCCGGTCGTTCGGTCCATCCATTTCACTACGGCCGGTTTTTTCAGGATGCCTGCGGCATAGCGAGTGGCGGTAATCAGCGTTAACGACCACAGCGTACCAATCAAAACATGGATAGCGACAAGGAGAAAGGTCCAGCTCACGGGTGAATGCCCGGCGGGGATAAACTGAGGTAAAAACGAAACGTAGAAAACACCCATTTTGGGATTAAGCACATTCCCCAGCATCCCACGCAGAAACCAGTTACTGGTGGTAGTGGATTCTGCCGGAGTGGTGTTAAATTGCTGGCGCGGGCGCAGAAGCAACTGGATGCCCAGCCAGCAAAGGTAGCCCGCTCCGCACCATTTCAACAAGGTATAAGCCAACTCAGAAACCGCCAGCAGCGCCCCTAAGCCAAAGGCCACCACGGCGCCCCAAATAAAGCATCCGAGATCAATGCCTAACGCGGCATGCAAGGCTTTGCGTCCACCTTCAGCGGTCGCCGTGCGCAGGATGAGCGCGGTATCGAGACCTGGTGTAAGAGTAAGCAGTGTGGCAGCGAGGGTGTATGCAAGAAGTGAATCAGTGACGAGCATTTCCTGTCTCCGAAAGAGACAAGGCTACTGAAGGGTTCACATTTTTGCAACAAGATTATTTCCCCTGATCTTCTGCTTACCCTGCTCCATTTTTCTTCGGGGATGACAGATGCAAAGAGTAGCCCATGACTAAGTAATGCTTAGTCATGGGCTGATGTTCTTACAGGAAGAGCTTAATGTTGATTTAAAATAACCCTGGGATACGTTAGCTCACTTTAATATCATCCAGGTCGATATCCTCTTCTTCGTAATCATTATCAACAATCACGTCGCGAGGGATATCTTTTTTGATGACGGCATAGACCGTGGCGGTAACAACGATATTCACCAGCAGGGCCATGATGCCTGCCATCGGATGTGACATCGTGGGGATCATCAATACTCCGCCAAAAGGAACCGTCGCATCCGCACCATAGACCATGGTGACCGCCCCGCCGCACGCGCCGCCGATAGCCGCCGCCGCGATACCGCGCACAATATCATTCATGACGATCGGAATAGAACCCTCAACGATATTCACAATCCCCATCGGAACCGCTGATTTTAAGGTTTCCACTTCTTCACGGTTATAGATATTTTTACGCAGCAGTTTGGCAATAAAGAAAGCCAGGCCAAATCCGATAGGCGTAGCGGTGTTAACTAACTGAAGTGCGGTAATGGGTTCATTTATCCCCTGCGCCTGCAGGGTCAGCACGAAAGCAAAGCATGTCTTATTCAGCGGGCCGCCAAAATCAACGATACACAATGCGCCTATGACTGCGCCTAACACCAAATTCGACGACGTGCCCATGCTTCTCAGGAAAGACGTAAGCGCTTCCGTAAAGATACCGATAGGCGTACCGATGATATAGACCATAATCAGGCAGCTGATAATGGAGGCAAAAAAGGGAACGATCAGCGTCGGCATCAACCCGCGGGCCCAGTCAGGCACCTTGACGTTTTTAATGATCGCCAGCGCAATATACCCCGCAATATAGCCACCAATCATCCCACCGATAAAGCCTGCGCTTATAGTATTCGCCGCCAGCCCGACGACAAATCCTGGCGCGATGCCTGGTTTGCCGGCAATCGAGCCAGATATTCCCACGGCAATCACCACCGGCAACAGCCCAAGCGCCTTGGCGCCCAGGGTGGCCATCGCCTGCCATACATCAAATTGTCCCGGAGTTAACGTGTCCTGCACCGTTCCGCCAAGCCCCATACCGATGGCGATAATAAACCCAGAACCACAGACAATGGGGATCAGAAACGAGATAGCGGTCAGCAGATGTCCTTTAGGGTTTGCTGCTTGCCATATTTGTTTTAGAGACATAAGTCACGCCCTTTAATGTAGAGTCGCCAGGCCGAAATAAAATTATGAATTGACTATTTCACTGAGTTTTTCAATCAACTTATTGGGGGATTTGACTGCCGTTTCCGTCGCGACTTTAACGACTTTCTTGCCGGCAAATCTCTCCTCGCCCGTTACTTTGACATCGGCAGCAAGCAGGACAATATCTGCCGCGGCAATCTCATCAGCGGTTAACGGGTTCTCAATGCCGATGGTTCCTTGCGTCTCGATTTTAACGTTATGTCCGGCTTTTTTAGCCGCAGTTTCAATTTTCTTTTGCGCAATATAGGTATGTGCAATCCCCACCGTGCAGGCGGTAACGCCGACAATATTCATAATGTTTCTCCGTTAATTAATTTAATAAATCACAAATCAATATTAGCAAGTTGGTATTAAGCATCGGCGTTTTCTGTTTCTGAATTGAAAAGCGCAATGATTTTATGTGGATCAGATTCAACAAGTAATTTAGCGATAATGTCTTCATCTGCCAGTGACCCAGACACTTGTGCCAACAGGCGAATATGGGTGGCATTTTGATCCACCAGGCAAACCGCAAATAAAATAACACAGCGGACATCGCTGCCATCCATGGTCTCCCAGGGAATGGCATGTTGCGTGCGTCCGATGGCTAATGCGGTACGGGAAACACCGGAAGATTTACCATGTGGAATAGCGATATGGTTTTCAAAGCCGGTAGAGCCTAGCTCCTCGCGTAACCAGACATCACGAATAAAGTCTTCCTTATTGGTGACGGCGCCATCCTGGATAAGTAAATCGGTGAGTTCTTCTATCACCTCTTCTTTGGTTCTGGCGGTCATATTTAACTTGATGTTTTTAACATTAAGCACTGTCGAAATATCCATAATTCACCCGCATTCATATAGAGTGGTCGTTAAATAACAAACCAGCATCGCTGGCGTGATGCAGATCTTTTAAGACTTATTCAAATACACACTGTGGTTCGAAGAGAGATAACCCGTTATGCAGCGACAGTTTCCCGCTGGAAGATCTCGATCATTCTGTCCCACGCCTGGCTGACATCCTCATGGAGCGAAAACAGACCCGATGTGCCGACGATAAAGACATCTACCCCGGATTCAGCAATCTGACCGAAGGTTTTCTCATTGCAAGAGCCATCAATTTCCGTCAGATAGTGATAGCCATTATTTTTGCGCATGTTGATGAGCTTTCTAATCTTGTTCAGCGACTCAGGAATAAACTTTTGTCCGGCATAGCCAGGGTCAACCGACATGATCGTCACTTTATCCAGCAGATGCGCATATTCGGCAATGCTTTCTGCCGGTGTCGCCGGGTTCAGCACCACCCCGCACTTTTTGCCCGCATCCTTGATCTGATTCAGCAGGCGGAATATTTTGTTATTCGCCGTCTCGGGATGAAAGCTGATGATATCGGCGCCGGCCTCGAGACACATGGGAATGATATCTTCCGGATGATTCACCATCAGATGAACATCAATGGGCACAGTAGTAATTTTTTTCAGATTCTCAATAAAAAAGGGAGACAGTGTGATATTGCGGACGTAATTGCCATCCATTATATCAACATGGTAAAAATCCGCTTTTTTATTCATTGCCGTGATCTGCTCTTTGAACTGCGTTAAATCCATGCACATCAGTGACGGTGAAAATTTAGCGCTCATAAACCACCTCCGATAAATAGTTAGTTAAACATTGCGATGATATGACCCAGCACGATGCCGACAACGCCAAAGTCTGCGTCTCCAAAGGTTGTGGAGCCCAGTCCCATATCCCCCATCATGGGCAAGAGAATGGCAGGCAGGAACGAAATGAGCAGACCGTGAGCAAAAGCCCCTACCACCGCCCCGCGACGTCCGCCGGTAATGTTGCCGTAAACCCCCGCTGTGGCCCCGCAGAAAAAGTGGGGAACCAGGCCCGGGACGATGACGCTCAAGCCGAACAGCGGGCAGAGGAACATACTGACCAGCCCTGCGACAAAGCTTGCGAGGAAGCCGACGATAACGGCATTCGGAGCGAAGGGAAACACCGTCGGACAGTCCAGCGCCGGCTTCGCGTCTTTAACCAGTTTGTCCGCAATCCCTTTAAACGCCGGGACGATCTCGGCAATCACCATCCGAACCCCGGCGAGGATGATATAAACTCCTGCAGCAAACGTGAGGGACTGAATAATGGCGAAGATAATAAAGTTCTGACCAGCGCTCAGGGTCTCCTCGACAAAGGATTTTCCCGCAACGAGCACCAGCACCAGAAACAGAATCATCATGGTGAGAGAGATGGCTACTGATGAGTCGCGAAGGAAATTGAGCGACTTAGGTACTTTGATCTCTTCAATCGAGGGACTGCCTTTACCAATAATTTTGCCCACCAGCGCGGACAGCAGGTAGCCAATAGATCCAAAATGCCCGAGCGCCAGATCGTCGGTGTTGGTTATTTTACGGGTAAACGGCTGCAAGATAGACGGGGAGATGACCATCATCGCACCGAGAATAAC
>NZ_JAGRQZ010000028.1:0-74416 GCF_018223915.1 Klebsiella sp. 64 | reverse complement strand
ATCGCGCATTCCGGCGCGCCGGAAATCACCTGGCAACCGCACTGACATTTGCAGCCATCGACCACGATGGCTTTACCATCGGAAGACCATTCCGGCGCTCCCTCAATAATGGCATTAGTGCCATGTCCCGGAATCGGGCAGCTGACTTTATCCCCCACCAGCGCTACGGGCTTTCCATTTACAATCATGGTGGAGGATGCGGAAATAACAGCACCGCCGTGCGTGGTTTTATCGCCGAGTAATACAAAACCTTTGGACATTGAATTTCCTTTTATATATCAGCGATACAGTAATTATTAATTAGAATACTCAATCGCATCTATTTCAACCTAAAGAGTGAGGCAATAACATTTAATAACAGATAAAAACCGGCGACTCCTGTCAAAGGAAGAATAATAAACATAAAATAATATCTGGAATATCTGCACGCCTCTCTTTACTTAATACATACTTCTTCCCCCAGGTGATATCCCCTACATTAATAATTTTTCACTTCGAACGCCAATTGCCAGACGACCTTATACTCGCGAAAATCGCCTTAATTACTATTGCATGCTCTATACAATAAAAAAATACACTAACAACAAAATAATCAGAATTATAAGCAAATAAAACAGACATTTTCTGATTAGGTGGCAACAGTGGGTATACCTCGCTAATATGACGACTATTGCTCCCTATCATTTTGCGTTCGCCATAACCTATGGGAAATCCAAAGCGTTCGCGCATCCATCGCTGCGTCATTACTGGTTCAAGACTAAAAGGCAGCGGATTAGGAAATAACCAAGCCGTTTTATTTTCATCTTCTAACCGCAAAGTCACTTCCTCAAGATTTTTTCTGGTTATTTATAAAAGATGAAAATATTCTTTCTCGCCTCATATCCAGCCTGAAAATATCATCACTAACAGTAATCGTTGGTTTTGTTTTGTAGGGAATTAAACCTTGTTCATAAATATCCTGATAAGGTTTACCTAATTGCTTCACAAGTGTTCGATATCAATATTCATTTGCCACCAAGTCGCTTTTTCTCCAGCGCAATATGAATCTCCTTTGCTCGCTCCAGTGGATAAAAAGTCACGGTTTCTGAAAATAAATCCTTGTTATAGGTAAATCCGACAGAACTATTTTGATGAGGTATAGGTAAGGTATATATCTCTTCCCCCCTATAAGCAGTCATAACAATTTTTGCTTCAACGTAAACCATCGGAAATCCTAGATAAGCCCGCACCCACTGGTGAATCATAACTCGTTCCAGACCAAACGGCATAGGATTAGGAAACAGCCAGTCAGTTTTGGCTTCATCTTCAAACCTTAACATTTCTTCTTTCAGATTTTTAATGAGCACCACCTTTTCCGTTGACAATCATCGTTGATGACGATGAAATAATTTCACTACTGTACATGATTTTACCATCCATTAGAAAAAAACCTTATATGTTGAACGCCACCGATTTTTTAAAATAAGATATAGCATCACACATTATTTATTAACGACACAACGAAATACATACTGCGGACCAACACCATATTTTTCATAGTCATCGTCTTTACTAATCTTTGGCACCGGCAGATCTGATTGTCTGAACATGGTTAAAGCGTACTGTCTGTCGCCGCCAACATTCCCGCGCAGGACTTTTTTAGTACCCTGCGCAGGGCCCTGAGGATCGTTTACCGGAGAATGAGAGTAATAATCTGCTGCATACCAGTCATTGGTCCATTCAGAGCCACTGAGTCCCATATCATACAGACCTAAGGGGTTTGGCGGGAACTTCCCTAATGGATAAAAAGGAAGCCCAATACCATCAGTATAACTATCCAGTTCGTCCTGGTTCGGGAAATTTTCCCCGGGTAAAAGCTCACCATTGTTGGTAGCAAACGGAAGATACTGCCCTCTGGATCTTGCTGCATACTCCCATTGCGCCTCTGTCGGCAAATCAATTTTTTTACCGAACTCCTTACCTAACCACTGACAATAGTCTTTTGCCTGTTGCCAGGTCACATTTGCTGAATAATCATCGGATAATAAAGATGGATGATTTTTCATAAATGGACCTACCGGCAGTGCTCTTTTATTAGTAAGTTTTGAATACTCTCTATAATTCTTATTGCTAACCTTATATTTTGATAGTAAAAAATCACTTAACACAACCTTATGTAATACCTTATCATCCTGGTTTATGCTGAAAGGCAGTTTTTCACCGACTAATGGGCCAAAATCCCCCATTAAGAACTCGCCGCCCTTAACGGGAACCATGTTAGAAAGCGACTTAGCAACAAGCGCTTCAGACAAGGTTTCACGCTTGCCAGTACTCTTCTGGTCGCACCCGAGCAGTAAACTGGCGGCAACAGTAGCAACTACGATTAATTTTCTCATCTTATCACCTAAGCCTTTGCATCAGGCAGTCATTGTCCCCGTCGGGTGCTGGTCGTCGATCATGGCAAGATATTCTGACATCAGGCTATCCGGGACAGGTTTAAATAGTCTCTCCGGTTTATTGGAACATTCATTCAACACTGTTGCTCCGGTTAAAATGATATATGTCACCACCAAACGACATTATTTATTGATGACGCAACGGAAAACATACTGCGGACCAACACCATATTTTTCATAGTCACCATCAACTTCTTCTGGGAGTGGTGAAGCAGATTGTCTAAACATAGTCAATGCGTACTGTCTGTCGCCACCAACATTCCCACGCAACACTTTCTCGGTCCCTTGCTCTGGTCCCTGAGGATTCTTTACCGCAGAGTTGGAGTAATAATCTGCTGCATACCAGTCATTGGTCCATTCTGAACCACTCAATCCCATATCATACAGCCCTAAGGGATTTGATGGGTATTTACCTACTGGATAAATGGGAAGCCCCATCCCGTCAGTGTATTTATTCAGTTCATCCTGGCTTGGGACATTTTTTCCTGGTGAAAACTCACCATTGTTAGTAGCAAACGGAAGATACTGACCTCTGGATCTTGCTGCAAACTCCCATTGTGCCTCTGTCGGCAAATCAATTTTTTTACCGGATTTTATACCTAACCACTGACAATAATCTTTTGCCTGTTGCCAGATAACACCTGCAGGATAATCCCCCTTTAGCAGAGAAGGATGACGTTTTGCCAGTATATCCACAGGTGGATTTTTTTATCTGTTACTTTCAAATAAACATTAAAATCATCGTTAGTGACTTTATATTTTGATATCGAAAAATCACTTAAAATAACCTTATGTAAAGTTTTATCATCCTGTTGTATGCTGAAAGGTAATTTTTCACCAACTAATGGACCAAAGTCACCCATTAAAAACTCACCACCCTGAACGGGGACCATATTAGAAACCGATTTATCCACAAGTGCTTTAGCTGCTTTTTCACTCCCGGTGGTATTTCCCTGATCGCACCCTGTCAGTAAACCGGCAGCAACGGAAGCAACTACGATTAATTTTCTCATCTTATCACCTCAGCCATTGCATCAGGCAGTCATTGTACCCGTCGGGTGCTGGTCGTCGATCATGGCAAGATATTCTGACATCAGGATGTCAGGTATGGGTTTAAATGGCTCATCCGGGTCAACAAAAACCGGGAGGTTATTATGCAGTAAGGTGAGCTTTTCGCCATAATTGGTATAGAAAAACAATTTTTGTTCCCCGATACCTAAAAAGTTAATCACATCTTTTTCATTTAGTTCTTTATTACCTTTCTTCTCCCCTGGCGACAACGTCAAATGCTGCATGACATTGTTATAATCTGCCTGACTTTGTATCCACTTCAGCGCCATAAACACCGCTTGTTTTCGCCTCTTTAGAGGACCGAGCTTCCAGCTGTTAACGGAAAAAAAATCATTATTCTGATTGCGAGGGTCAAGCCAGTCCACCCAGTTCTGATCAATTAATGTGGCAATCACTGCCCCTTTTGTTTCCGGAGGGGTATATTTAAGCTGGTCGGGGTTTGACAAAATACTATTCATCAGATGAACGCGCTTATTTTCATCTTCAAGATCGGTTTCAATTCGTCGTAATATTATTCCCATATTCTTTAGCATGGCCTCACCCGCCTGTATCCCTTGTGCCGCCATAATAATAGGAATTGCACATAAAGAACGGAAGGCATCTCCTGCCATCATCTGCTCAAGCTTCTGATAATCCACATTCCTTAGCATAAACATAAAACTCTTCATAAAAGCCGCAAAACTGCTGCCATCAACTTCAAAACCGACTTCCCCTTTGGCTCCCACTCCCCAACATAAAGCCGCTTTACAGTAAATACGAAAACGTCCCTGAATATAGGTGATATAAAAAACCCCACTTCCCCCAGCGCCTGCCTGCACCGTCATCCCCGCTTCCAGTTTGGCTATCGCGGCAAACTTCTTCTCTTTATTGACAAGGGGTTTGTTATCTTTCTCAACACCTATAGCTACTGGCGTATCATCAGGATGCGGGTCAAACCACTCAATGGCACCACTGATATTACCTCCCGCCTGAGCACCAACAAAAACACCAATTTCACCTCCCCCCTGTGCTTCAGGTATCGTTGAGGTCTTTAAATTCACCTGCTGCTGTCCTGGTAACGGTGGGGCAGTCAGGGTTGCAGGATGGCCTTTAATGCCATAGCCCTTTCCCATTTCTCCACTCCAGTCTACTGTCACCCCTAATTCAATTGCAGCACTGGCACCTACGCTACCTGACAATACCAGTTTCATGGCAAAACGCAGCGCTCCCATATTACAGACACCATCCGGTGTCTGTGGAGTCACTTTTTTCGCCGGAAATAAAAGGCTGACACCTAACCTGTCCGGCAGGTACAGGGCCGTTTCGGCCTTCGCCTCCCCCAGTGCAAAACTGGCATGACCTTCAATTTTTCCCTCAAGTTTTTTTTCTGACGGATTATATTCCGCTGATGCACCCGCTCCATGGCTGTAGCGCATCAGTTGAGCCTGCGCGCTGATATCAACATACTGGTGATAAACAGATTCATCGACTTTACCATCCCCCTTTGGCGAGGTCAGAGATTTGTTCATTTCCTCTGCCCAGTGACTGACAATAGCATTCGTATCGTCAACAAGATCGAATTTCAGTGAAACAGGTACGTTACTTAGTTGTTTTTTTAGTTCTGCTGTATCTATTTTTCCCTGACGTATGGTTTTATTAACCTGATTACCATTCGCATCCTGAGAAACAATAGTTTTATTTTTATATTTTATGAAACTGGCTTCACCACTTTCTTTATCAACTTCGCTGAGCTTATATGTTCGCCACTGGTGTTTTATTTTATCGGAACGCACATAAGTTTTCTTGAATCCTTTCACTGTGTTATTTTTAAGCGGAATAAGTTCCATTATACCAATGGCAGTATCTTTCATTTTATCATTAAGCAATTCCCCCTCCGGAGGATTCGCTGTTAGTGACATAAGCTCTTTCCGCAAAGCCTGATTTGCTTTGTTTAAGGCTTCATAGGCTTTAGTGATTTCACTTTCAAATTTTCTTGCTGGCACTCTGCCTGCCTGAGTGATTGCTTCAAAATTAATATCATCAAGATTTTTTTGCGCCTGTTTCTGAGTTTCAAGCAAGCCAGACAGAAAATCATGCTCCTGTTCGATAATTTTAGTATCTGAAGCCTCCAGAAAAAGCAATGTTGCGCTACCTGGGTGAAAATAACATTCTGCGCCATATTTTCCTTTTACAACCGTTCCCGTCCCTTGTACCGATGTTTTACTTTTCTCTTCTCCGGTAGCCATATGCTATTCCTTCATTCTTTAAAGTAATTCTATATGCAGGGCATCAGGCAGGGCAGTATAAACTGCAACAGTTTTACCTTCCGCATCGGTCCTGCCTTCAAATACTTTACCTTCACCGGTTGTTATCCTGTACCGGGTAAAAGGTAAAATCTCCCCGGACTCTTCATCTTTTGCAGTAAAAAACTCACTGAAACCGACGGGAAGCTCAGGTTTGTTTGCATCATAATCAGCTGCGCCCATTTTCTGCACATTGGCCGATTTCAGCAGAATATTCCCAGGGCAGCCCAGCTCGATATTGCCACCACTTAGCCTGATATACGCTCCCGCACAATTCACCACCAGTTCCTCCGCCGCCGTGATTTCCACTCGCCCTTCCACGCTGGTCACGGTGATATCCTTTTTCGCCGTCGCCTCCAGCGCATCATCCTGCGCCTGGATTTCAATCTTTCCCTTCGCCGCAAACAGCTTCATCCCCGCCTTTCGCGCCAGCAGGCTGACGGCTTCTCCCGCCGCCACCGTAAAACGTTTCAGCGCACTAATGTCCGTATTCTGCTGTGACACAATCCCCACGCTGGCGCTACCCGAAGACAACCGTACCGCCTGCGGACTGCTGATGCTCACGCCCTGCGGCGCATTCAGCACTATCCCCGGCTGCGCCAGCTCTTTCAGCGCATCGTTCAGCGTCTGCTGGTTGCCGGTATCCGATGGCAGGGCCTGAGCCGATTCCGCTGCCGACGCCAGGCTTTTCGCAATACCCAGGGCATTTTCAAGCTGCGCAATCGCCTCCTCCATTG
This sequence comes from Klebsiella sp. 64, assembly GCF_018223915.1. NCBI lineage: Bacteria > Pseudomonadati > Pseudomonadota > Gammaproteobacteria > Enterobacterales > Enterobacteriaceae > Klebsiella > Klebsiella sp. 64. The sequence continues at coordinate 67,891 of NZ_JAGRQZ010000028.1, read as the reverse complement.
CCAGCATCCTGTCGCCTGCCGAAGGCTGTTTATCCGCACTGATAAACACTCCCGCACCGCCCCGGATGCTCACCCATTTATCCGTACGCAGTTCCGCACCCTCGCCCCGCAACTCCCTTTGCGCATTCACGTTATGCCCCAGGTTCAGCTGCGTCTTGCCGCCGTAATCGGTGCTGAGCTTGATATGCTCCTCGCCGCGCTTATCCTCCATTCGCAGCTTATTATTGGCCGGAGTACGAATCACATTGCGGGTGCTGTTTTTCTCCGTCACAGGATCGACATGCCGCGAGTCGTGCAGCGCATGCGCAATATACGGCCGGTCAGGGTCGCCTTCGTGGAAAGCAATCGCCACCTCCGTGCCCTGGATCAGCGGGAAGTGAAAGCCGTACACGTCGCCGCCGTAGGGTTTGGCGAGACGCACCGGCATGCTTTCCTGACCCTGCCCTTTCTCATCTCTGTCAGGGTCAAATTTCACCCGGTACAGGCCGGACGCATCCTGCCAGGCGTAGATATCATTCGCTTTCGCGCTGGTCACCCGCGCCGTCATGGTGCCAGTCACCTTCGGGCGCGGCAGCAGCGGCGGACGCCAGCACAATGTTTCGCTGTAGGGCACCGCCAGCAGGGACACCCGCAGCGCCTCCCGGCGGCTGGTGGTAAAACCGGTGCCGGTGATTAACAGCGGATCCTGTACGGGCGCAGGCAGGGTCGACGGCAGGCTGTCGGTAACGGTCAGCACCTGGGCCGGCGCCAGCCAGGCTGCAGTACTGCTCGCGGTAATAAGCGTCTGGTGAGCCAGAAAACGCTCATGGTCGAGGCGGGCATAAAAGTTGGCGGTCTCCGTCTGCGGGTCGATTTTATCGCCACGCTCCCGGTGGCGAAGCTTATAGTGGTATACCTCACCGTAAGTGAGGCCTTCACCATTTCCCCGGGTCATATCCGCTGTTGCCGACTGGAGAACGCTCTGCGCATCGCGGGGGTTATAATCCCGGGTAGTGACGTTCGCCTCTACGACATTGTGGGTGATGCTCAGACCCCATATCGATTCCGTACCGCTGTCGCTCATCCCGGACGGGCTGTTTACAGGAAGTGTTTTATCGAACATCAGCGCCCGCTGCGCGTCGGCGAAATGGACCACTTCGCTCTGGGCCTCTTCCTGCAGGGTGAAGAAATAAAATATCCCCACCTCTGCCAGCAGGCGCTGGATAAACGCCAGGTCGCTCTCCTGATACTGATTAATTTGCTCGCGCCGTGGATAGTGTTGCTTGAGATTAAACTCATACTCCCAGTCATGCAGGTGATGTTCCTGCAATACCTGCTCCACCACCTCCGGTACCGATTTGTTGACGAAAAAACGATGGCTGCGAAACTGTTTATCTAGCAGGGAGAGAAACGGCTGGAGGGTTATCTGATAGGTCGACTGATCTTCAGAACGATTGACGCGCCGGAAGGTGGTAATCACACCATGGACGCGTTTGCAGTCCGCCAGCTGCTGCAGTGCGCCGCCGCCCATCGTCAGCATGGCGGGTTTGCTCAGGAGCTGTGCGGCATCAATATTTTTCTCTGCGCTGGTAAACGTAATAGTGTAATAATAAAGTTCACTCAGTTTTTCTGCCCCACTGAATTCTTCCACATCCAGCGATGCGGTACATGAAGGAATACCCAGCTGGTAACGGTTAAGGGTGGTGCCGGTAATTATTGAAGAGGTATCCATTATATTCCTGTTTTACTCCGCTGTAATGACTATCAAAAATCAATTCACAGGACGCCCTGTTTAATTTTGTTTAATGATAATCATCTCATTCATCATAAATATATTTATGTGCATATCGATATATCAGATACCCCACCAGGAGTTTCGTAACTAAAAGGTAACCCCAGGGATATTTATATTCACTGACTGAGAAATAAAAAAAGCAGCCAGAAACCGGAGCCTTCAACGTTTATCGCCGCCAGCATTTCTCTGGCACTGTCTTTAGCGCTATCCATAATGATCTCCTTTATCCATCCCCTTTCCCGAGCTTCATCCCCGCAGAGGCTTCGCTTAGCCGACAAGATTGACTGGCTGCAGGCACGCTACCGCCCATCGCTGTTTCCTGTTTATCAGGGACCCGTAGCGCACAAGGTCAGGCAGGCAGATTGTTGTTCAACCTCCGCGATCGGGGTCGCTGATTACTCGGTTTCGCTTTTTAATCCGTTAGTCTCTGCTCCTGAGGTATTGGCCGTGCCCGGCGTCAGACAGGCGTCCTTCTGCGGGACCAGACTGATCTCCACCCGGCGATTTTGCGCCCGCCCCTCTGGCGTCTCGTTGCTGGCGACAGGACGACTTGCGCCGTAGCCCTGCACCGCAAAACAGCTCTCCGGCACATCGCCGGTATCGCGCATCCAGTCGCGGACCGCCTCGGCACGCTTCAGGGAGAGTTGTTGATTGGATTTATCGTTGCCGATGCTGTCGGTATGGCCTGCCACCACGATCAGCCAGCCGGGTTTCGCCTTAATGCCCAGCAGCGAGTTCACCAGCAGCTTTGTCGAACCCGGTTTCAGCGCCGATTTGCCGGTATCGAACAGCGCCATGCTATCGAGGCGGATCGTCTGCGGCCCCTGCACAACCTGCTTAATGACCGGACGCGGCGGCGGGGGCGGCGCCCAGTCATTGATAGCGGCTTCAACGAAGGGGATCAGTCGCCCCCCCTGATACAGCCCCAGCCGATAACGCAGCGGCTCCCCCCGGCGCAACCAGTCATCCAGCAGGCGGCTGTCGGCACGCAGACGCTGCTGCGCCTGCAGCTTCGGCGTCGGCGGCGTGCCGCTGAGGCGGTGGTACACCGCCAGATGATCGCCGACGCTACGCACCAGGCGCTGGTTGTTGATAAAGGAAGCCAGCATCGCCAGCGCCAGAAAGAGGAAGCCCACGCCAGCGGCAAGACCGGCATCGCGCATCCGACGGCTGACCCCGTGGCGGTGCGGCAGTGACGACAGAAGAAGATCCGGCAGCGGGTGAGGACCTGGCGCCGCGTCGTTGCCCGGGGAGAGCGTGGTGATCGCGGCGATTTGCTGTTGCCAGAGGTTGTTCGCCACCGCCGCTACCGGTGTCAGGCAGATGCCCGCGGCACACAGGTTCAGCGGAGGAAGTTCCGCCTGCCGGGCGCGGAATGGCCGGAAAAGAGCGTTTTCGGCCAAGGTCAGAATGCTCTCCAGCCACAGCGTCTGATGCAGGCGTGAGGCAGGGCTGCCCTCCCGCTGCCACCCGGCAACCGACTGGGGCGCTTGTCCCTTCTGCTGCACCTGGAGACCAGGCCTCTCCGGCGTGACGGTAAACCAGCGGCTTTCCACGGCCTGGCCGCCTGGCGGCGTCACCCAGAACACGCTCCACACCGGCGGCAGACCGTTTAGCCAGGTTCGGCACTGAACGATACTCCGCCGCCAGTCGCGCAGCGACTGCGCCAGATGCTCCCCGGAGGGGTGGTGCTCCGGTACCACCGCCAGCAGCACGGAAACCTGCGATACCAGCGCCGGACGCGCCGCCGCCAGGTACTGCGCCAGCCGCGGCAATTGCTCCGCGCTGTCACCCCGGAGATACCAGCCGTGACGGGTTTCGCCGTGCGCCGAACGCCCGGGAAACAGACCGTCGGTATCCCCGCAGACCAGAACCACCGCCCCCTGAAAATCCTCGGGCGGCAGGACGATTTCCGATCGCTGACGGCTGACTGCCCGGCGACGCTGACGCCAGAGCGCCGCGCCGCCCGCCAGCAGGATGCACAGACTGAAGATCACCTGGTTGCCGATGGACAGCGGCCAGAAGCCCAGCACTAGCCACAGGGCCAGGATGACGGTCAGTATCGTAAGCAGACGACGAGCGTTATCACGCATCTCTTATCCCTGCCCTGCTATCTGCGCCACCATCTGTGACAGCATGGCGGAGCAGGTCAACCACAGCGCCGCCAGCGCCACAATGCCAGCCGCCCAGCCGCACCAGTACATCCGCCGTCCGCTGCGCAGCCGGGAGGCACGAACCACCACCGGCGCCTCCTGGGTCAGGCTGAACGGCGGGACCCGCGCGCCAAGCGCTTGCGCCACGTCCTCACGCCGTTCGTCATCCTCGGCGCGGTACTGTCCGACAAATCCCAGCTGTAAAGTACGAAAGAAGCAGGTCAGCACTGCCGCATCCGCCGTGGGCTCTCGCAGCAGCTGGCGGATCCGTTCCCAGAGCTCTTCCCCGGCGTTGAGAGTGCTGAAAAAGCGCGCCTGCAGCGGATCCTTGCGCCACCTGCGGTAGCCATCATCCTGACTGGCGCGGTTGAGGACGCTCTCATCGAGCAGCGCGCAGTAGGCATAGAGCATCTGCTCAGCGCTGGCTTCACTGACTCCCCCCGCCGTCAGCGCCTCGCGCGCCTCGGTCACCCATCGACAGGCCTGGCGATAGAGCGCCTCGCCATCTGTCACCGGCTGGCCGCAGCGTAACTGGCTGACCATCAGCCAGCCCGGGTAAAAAGTTTTGTTGATCAGATCGCTTTCAGAGGTATTCATGAGCGCAGTACCGCAAAGAGTTCAAGTTTCACGTCGCCAAGCGATTCCGGGGTATAGAAGGTGCAGTTGCCGGCCTCCAGCATCGCGCGGGCGGCATCGGTGGAGAGATCCAGAGCGAAATATTGGTTTTCCAGACGTAGCGGAATGGCCGCCGGCACATGGCTCAGCGGTTTGATCGCGATGCCGCTAAGGGCAATATTGACGACCTCGGCGACATCATCATGGCTACCCGCCTTACAGAGCTGCGGAAAGCGGCTCTGTAGCTGGTGAGGGGGGAGTGAAGAGCGCACCGACAGATAAAAATCCGCCCCCTCGCGCAGCCGCGCATCGTGCAGCCTGCCCCGCCAGATCTCCCGGTCGGCGCCCTGCTCCAGAACGATGGCGATCACCCTTGAGGGCAGGCTGACTTCGAGCAGCGTATCCAGCAGGGCAAACAGCGGCGGGAATACCTGCTCTGGCGAGGCATGCCGGTAGCGGGGGATTGCTTCCAGATGATGTTCAAGGGAGAAAGTCAGCAGACTGCCGGCCAGCCTGGCCAGTTCGCGATAGAGCAGCTCCGGATGGCGCGAAGGGTCCTGATGCAGCTCGCTGAGCACCGGTTCAGCGCTGTTCAGCGCGTTGAGCAGCCAGAACAGGGAAACATCCGCCACGGCAAAATCAGCCATCCGCGCATTGCTTTCACGACGCATGGCCATCAGGCGTCTGCGTCGGGCCTGCAGGCGATGTAACAGCTCGCCCAGCTCGCTGACCAGCGTCGGGCTTGCCGCCAGCGACAGCAGCGGCGGGATGAATTCCGGGTCAACGATCCACTGCCCCTGGGCGTCGCGCACCAGACGCGCTACCGGGCAGGTGAGAAAGGCTGCATTTTCCTCGGTGGAGAGACGCAGCGTTAGCGCGTGCCGCAGAACGGCCAGCTCGCTGCGTTCATGGCCGGCCAGCTCCTGGACGGTCACCTGCTCGGCGCGCCAGCGGCGCGGGCGGGCGCTCTCCTGGCCGTCATCAAGATTGCCGCCGCTGGCGCTGAGCAGCGGCAGAGCGAGCAGAACCTCCACGCTGTCCTGCATCACGTCCGATACATCGCGGACCGGTGGCAAAATATCCGCCAGCTCGGTGTCAATCAGCGTTCCGTCGGCGAAACGCACGATCAGCCGGGTAGCGTTGAGCCGGGAAAGGGTGAGCGCGCTCGCGTCAAACTCCGCGCGCAATACCCCCCACGGGTGGGCGAGAGCCATGCGGGAGACCGTATCGGCGACGTGCGCGTCCCAGCGGGCCTGTTGCTGAAACTGCTGCGGGACCAGAAAAGCCCCGTCGCGCCATAATGGGCGGAAAATCTTCATTGCACCTCCTGTGCCTTTCACTTTCATTGGTCTGCAGACAGGACCAAATGCCCGGACGGATATCCCTCATCCGCCGTGTGTTCGGCTGGATTTATTACCTGCCGCTTCAGGGAAAGGAAATATCTCCCCTGCCCGCGAGAGTTTCGAAGTCAGATGATATTTTTTGGTCAAGGGATGTTTATCATAAAGCGAAAGAGTCAGGGGGAGGTAACGCCTGGCCCTAAATAATATCTGAATTCAACCCAAGGTAGCTTTATTGCTCTCGGTCATCACATGTAGAAGGAATATTCCATAAGCGACCCTTTTATTATTTCCCTGTTGAATATTAATTAGCGAATTAATCCCTCCGTCAGGAATATTTATATTTACCTTAAATATAAATAATAATAAAAATATCACCGCAATCGATATACCCTCAGTAGCGCTGAGTCCAGAATCTCCCCCGGCAACTGCCAGATACCCGGAGGAGCGCCCCGCCCCACCCGGCCATTGCCAGGCGCTGCATTACCCCGTATTTTGGTTTCCCGCTCCGCTGTGGGCGGGTGTCAGGGCGAACGAGAGAGAGAAAATGAAACCACTATTTGTCTATGGGACGCTCTGTCCCGGTCGCAGCAATGCGCATATTCTGGAGGCGATCGGGGGCGAGTGGCGTCCCGGCTACGTCACCGGCACCTTTTACGCGCGCGGCTGGGGCGCAGCCGCCGATTTCCCGGGGATCGTCCTCGACGCTCACGGCCCACGGGTCAACGGCTATCTGTTCCTGTCCGATCGGCTGGCGGCGCACTGGCCCATGCTGGACGACTTTGAGGAAGGGTACGATCGGGTGCCGGTGGAAGTGACCACCGACGATGGACAGCAGATCAGCGCCTGGATTTATCAGCTTCAGCCCCGGGGGTAATCCCCCGCCGCGCTGCGCGGCATGGTACAGCAGCCCAGCGCGATCGCGAGTCTGGCGTCGTTTCTGCCAATGCAGGTATACTTGCCAGATGTTTCCTCAGTTTCAGACACGCAGATGACAAAACTCACCTTACAAGAGCAGATGCTCAAAGCCGGCCTGGTCAGCAGCAAAAAAATGGCTAAAGTCCAGAGGACGGCGAAAAAATCCCGCGTTCAGGCCCGTGAGGCCCGGGAAGCGGTGGAAGAAAATAAAAAAGCCCAGCTGGAGCGTGATAAACAGCTTAGCGAGCAGCAAAAGCAGGCGGTGCTGGCGAAAGAGTATAAAGCCCAGGTGAAGCAGCTGATCGAGATGAACCGCATTACGGTCGCCCGGGGCGATATCGGCTTTAACTTTACCGATAATAATCTGATCAAAAAAATCATGGTCGACAAGCCCACCCAGACCCAGCTGATTAACGGCCGTCTGGCGATTGCCCGCCTGGCGGTGGATAACAAGCCCGAAGGTGAATATGCGATTATTCCGGCGGTAGTGGCTGAGAAAATAGCCCAGCGCGACGCCAGCAGCATCGTGTTGCACAGCGCCCTGAGTCAGGATGAGCAGGATGAAGACGATCCGTACGCCGACTTTAAGGTACCCGACGATCTGATGTGGTAACCCCGGGCTTTCCCGCCGCGGGCGATCAAAACGGGCTCGCCTGCTGGATATGCATCGGCTCATGGCTGACGGGGTGGACAAAGCGCAGTTCGCTGGCGTGCAGCATCAGCCGCGAAGCGCATTCCGTGCCGGGCAGCTCCCGGCCACCGTACAGATCGCAGCCAAGGATCGGATAGCCCAGCAGCTGGCAGTGAATACGCAGCTGATGGGTCCGTCCGGTCTCCGGGGTGAGCGTCACCCGGGTTAACGCCAGCGCCCTCTCGCCTTCTCGCGCCTGATACAGGCGGTCTATGACCCGATAGCGCGAACGCGCCGGTTTGCCGTGGCGGGCGCAGAGCGCCATGCGCGGGAAATGGGCCGGATCTTTGGCGATTGCCGCCTCCACTATCCCCTCGTCTTCCGCCAGGTGGCCGCACAGCAGCGCCGTATAGACCTTTTCCACCGTGCGCTGGCTGAACTGCTGGCACAGCAAGGCGTTAATGCCCTTGTTGCGGGCGATCACCATCAGGCCGGAGGTGCCGAAGTCCAGGCGGTGCACCAGGGTGCAGCCCGGAAAGCGCTGAACCAGCCGGTGATGCACGGAGTCGAGGTTGCGCGGATCTTTGCCCGACAGGCTCAGCAGCCCGGCGGGCTTATTGATCAGCACCAGGTGTTCGTCCTGATACAAGAGGGTGATCTGTTCGCGGCACGGCGGCGCGACAAAGGTATCGATAATGGTGGACATCAGGCGGCCCGAAGAAGGAGTGGCTGGCGATAGTACCTCATTTTGCCCACCGGCACGATGCTGGCGCACAATCCGCCCTCGCGGCGGCGTCATTTATCACCCACACTTATCGCAAAGGCATGGCCTGTACAGGCAATGTGCTTTACACTGCGCGCTGCAAAATTTGTGTTAACCAACGAGTAATACGGTAATGGCGATGAACGGAACAATCACAACGTGGTTTAAAGATAAAGGTTTTGGATTTATCAAAGATGAAAACGGCGAAAATCGTTATTTTCACGTGATTAAGGTCGCCAATCCTGATCTTATCAAGAAAGACGCGGCGGTGACTTTCGAACCTACCACCAACAATAAAGGGCTGTCGGCCTACGCGGTGAAGGTCATTCCGGAAAGCAAATATATCTATATTGCCGGCGAGCGGTTGAAGCTGACCTCCATCAAATCCTATGTGGTGTACCGGGAAGAAGAGCCGGTCGAGACCCGCGTCGATAAAGAAAACGCCGTGCTGTCGGTCGGGCTGCTGATGAACAGCATCCGGCCAAAAGCCACGGTGCAGCCGGGAGAGATGCGCTCGGTGAAAAAGCTGGCGATCACCACCTTTCAGGGGACAACCCTGATCTTTTCGGAAGACGAAATCGATATCGATGCCACGGTAAAACTGCTTAAGGTGTAAGCCCTGGCGCGCGGTTTCCCGCGCGCCCGAAGTCCTGCCCGATATGCTACCCGCCATCGCCCCTCGCCGGACGGGGCGATGGCGCCAGAGAGCCGATAAGGATGCCGCCATGCCCGTAAATTTTGACTTCAACGATCTCTACGCCTTTCGCGCCCTGATGGAATATGGCAGTTTTCGGCTGGCGGCCGAATCCATCTGCCTGTCGCAGTCGGCCCTTAGCCGACGCATCGAAAAGCTGGAGACGGCGCTGGGCAACCGGCTGTTCGATCGCACCACCCGGCGGGTGACCCTCACGCTGTATGGACAAAATTTTGCCGAACGTTCGGAGCAGCTGCTGGCCCATGTCGAGACGGTGCTGGCGGATATCAGCCAGGTCAGCAAGGCGCGCACCGGGCTGGTGACGGTGGCGACAGTGCCTTCCGCCGCCTACTACTTTATGCCGGAAATCATCCGCAGCTTTCAGGCGCGTTATCCCCAGGTGCGCATCCGGTTGATTGACAGCAGCGTCGGGAATGTGATCGAGGCGGTCAGCAGCGGACAGGCTGACTTTGGCCTCTGCTTTGCCAAAAACCTGCCAGCCAGTATCGAATTCACCCCTCTTGCCGACGACCGCTATGTGGCCGCCTGTCGGCACGATCATCCGCTGGCGCGCAAGACGCACCTAAGCTGGCAGGCGTATTTTGAACAGGATTATATTGGCCTGGATCGGGTCTCCGGCAACCGGACGCTGCTTGACCGGGAGCTGGCGCATCTGACGCCGGCGCGGCCAAGTATCTGCGAAACCCGCCACGTCACCACGATGCTGGGGATGGTGGAAGCGGGCATCGGCATTGCCGCCGTGCCCGCGATGTCGATGCCCGCCGGGGAGCATTCCGTTCTCCGCGCTGTGCCGCTCACCGACCCGGTGGTCACGCGTACGGTAGGCCTGATCCGCCTCAGCGGCCGTATTCAGTCCTACGTGGCGGCAGAGCTGGAGAAGCTGATTATTGAACAGTATCCTTCTGGCTGACCGGCGCGGCGGCGGCTACGCTTCGCATACCGGTGGCGTGGATGGTCTCCTGCGCCGCCGGTGACGCCAGATACGTCAGCAGCGCCTTGCCTTCCTGCGGGTGGTCGGCGCTGATGGTCACCGCCCCGGCAAAGCGGGTGATATACTGCAGGTTATCCGGCAGTTCGCCGACGAAGGTTACGCCGGGCACCGGCAGCAGTTCGCTCACCTGCTGAAAACCGATCGCATACCGTCCCTTGGCCACTTCCGAGGCCACCGGAATGCGCTCCACCATCTGCGCTTTACTCTGCATCGCGTCATCAATGCCCAGGGTGTGGAACAGCGTCGAGCTGACATAGCGTCCGCTGGCGCTGTCGGAATACGCGACCGATGGCGCCGCCAGCAGCGTCGCCCGCAGCTGGTCTGCGTTGTGGATAGCCGGCAGCGGCGCCCCCGCCTTCACCACCACGCCGATCGGCGAGTCGGCCAGCTCCCGGCGCGAATCCGGTTGCGTACGGCCCGCTTTCTCGAGGCTGGTCAGCGCGTCCCCGACCATGATCACCACGTCCGCGTGTTCGCCGCGCGCCAGACGGTTAGGGATCGCCTGCGGCGTTTTTCCCATCGACGGGCCAGGGATCACCACGAGGTGGTTGCCGGTTTGTTTTTCCCACGCCGGGGCCAGCTTTTCCAGCGCCGCTTTGAAGCCGCCGGAGATCATCACGGTGACCTCAGCGGACAACGCGCTGCCGCCGGTGGCGGCCAGCAGCAGCGTGGCGAGCAGGGTTCCTGTCGTTTTACGCATCATCTTCTCCCTGATTAACGTGCCGTCTGCAGCGCAACGGCGCTACGGCGATAGAGGTAGCAAGTGGCCAGCAGGCCGCAGATGGCGGCAAAGCTCATCCAGTAGCCGGGAGACGCTTTATCACCGGTATACTCAATCAGCGCTGTGGAAATCACCGGCGTGAAGCCGCCAAACACCGCGGTCGCCAGGCTGTAGGCCAGCGAGAAACCTGCCACGCGCACTTCGGCGGGCATAATTTCGGTCAGCGCCGGGATCATCGCCCCGTTGTACATGCCGTAGATAAACGACAGCCACAGCAGCACGCTCAGCATCATCAAAAAGCTCGGGGCGTTCGCCAGCATGGTCAGCGCAGGCCAGGCGGTAGCCAGCGCCAGCAGGGTCATGGCGATCAGCACCGACCGGCGGCCAAAGCGGTCGGACAGCGCCCCGCCCACCGGCAGCCAGAAGAAGTTGGAAATCGCCACCAGCAGCGTGACCAGCAGGCTGTCAGAGGCGCTGAGCATCAGCACCTTTTTACCAAAGGTCGGGGCATAGACGGTGATCAGGTAGAACGCGGTGGTGGTCATCGCCACCATCATCATCCCGGCGATAACCACCTGCCAGTTCGCCAGCAGGGTGGCGAATACCTGGCGCATCGCCAGATGATGGCGGCGGGCAGTAAACTCCTGGGTCTCCTCCAGCTTACGGCGCAGGATAAAAATGAACGGAACAATCAGGCAGCCGAAAAGGAACGGAATACGCCAGCCCCAGTCGCTGATAGCGCTCGGCTCCAGTACCGCGTTGAGGGCAAAGCCCATTGCGGCTGCCACCATGATGGCAACCTGCTGACTGCCCGACTGCCAGCTGGTGTAAAAGCCTTTGCGGCCCGAGGTGGCGATCTCGGCCAGATAGACCGACACCCCGCCCAGCTCGGCGCCTGCGGAAAAGCCCTGCAGCAGACGGCCGATCAGCACCAGCAGCGGCGCCCACAGGCCAATGGTCTGATAAGAGGGGATCAGCACGATCAGGAAGGTGCCGGTGGCCATGATCGACAGGGTGACGATCAGCCCCTTGCGCCGCCCCACCTTGTCGATATAGGCGCCAAGTACGATAGCGCCGATGGGGCGCATCAAAAAGCCGGCGCCAAAGACTGCGAAGGTCATCATCAGCGAGGCGAATTCACTGCTCGCCGGAAAAAAGGTATGGGCGATGTAGGTGGCATAAAACCCGAACAGAAAAAAGTCGAACTGTTCGAGAAAGTTACCGGACGTGACGCGCAGAATGGCGCCGATCCGGTCACGGGTACTCATCTGTGAGGTTGTTGAATGCATGCAGGTCTCCAGTTTGTTATCCACGCGTTGTCGCGCGCCTGTCGCTGAAGACTGAAACAGAACCGGGAACGAAATAAGCGTAATAAACGCATCCACTAATGCATTTTACGCATGAATAACATTTAATTAATTAACATTACTTTTACATACAATCGTTTAACACACACCGTCCTAACCACGCCGCGGGTGACGGCGAAAAAGTCAGTTTTCCGTTTTGTGACCGGGGCCAGGATATGTCGCCGTGGGTTGAAGGCATAAAACCTGGCCTGGGGTAACAAAATACCCTGCCGGCTGGAAAGCGCGTCAGGAAGCGGTGGACTCCCCCACCAGCGTCTGCAACAGGGAGATAAGCCAGCGGGTAGCCTCGCGTTTCCCGCTGCGTTGGTGGGCGTAAATCTTGACGTCAAACGGCGGAACCGGAAACGGCAGCGGGAAAATGGTCAGCCGGGCGGCGCGGGCCATCGTCTCCGCCGCCCGCCGGGGCAGCGCCATCAACAGGTCGCTCTGCTCAATAATAAAGGGCGCGCTCAGCATCGAGGGGGTTTTCATCGCCACCTGCCGCGAATAGCCCTGTCGCTCCAGCTCACAGTCCAGCACCCCCTGCCGCTCATTCCACGGGGTCACCACCAGATGACGGGCCGCAAGGTAGGCGTCCAAGGTCAGCGCCGTCCGGTTGGCCTGGCTGATGACCACATATTCGTCCCGCAGCCAGTTAATCTCCTCAAGATCGGGATGGGCTGGCTCGTCAGGGGTATTGAACCCGAGGGCCAGGTCGACCTCGCCCGCCAGCAGCTCGGTCAGCGCCGGGCTGTGGGGCAGATAACGGAGCTCAAACCGCAGCCCGGGCGCCTCACGCTGCAGGTGATGCAACAGCGTCGGAAAGACGCAGAACGCGGTGAAATCGGTGATCGCAATCTGCATGCAGTCGGTGCTGGCGGCCGGCACAAACGCCGCCGGCGGCGTCAGCTCCTGGTTGAGAAACTTCAGCGCCGAAGCGATAGAGGGCGCCAGCTGGCTGGCATAGACGCTGGGGCACATCCGGTGGCCTTCGCGGTAGAACAGCGGATCGTTGAGGGCGCTGCGCAGCCGGGAAAGCGCATGGCTCAGCGCCGAGGTGCTCATCGCCAGCTCTTCCGCCGCCAGGCGTACCGAGCGGGAGCGATAGACCGCGTCAAAGACCGGCAACAGGTTGAGGTCAATCCGGCGCAGGACAGGATGCATAATATTCATCGTTTGCTGATTTCATTGCACTTAATTCTTTTCACAATACCGCTTATCCTCAGGGTCAGCAATTTTGCTCTCTTTTGACTATGGATACAGGACACCCCATGAGCATCACAATCCGCCAGGCCACCCCGGACGACGCCACCGCTATCTACGACATGATTTATGAACTCGCGGTCTACGAGAAAGCCCCCGAAGAGGTAGTGACGACGCCAGAGGAGATCAGAGAGACGCTGTTTGCCAGCGGCAGCAAAACCGAAGCGCTGATCTGCGAGGTGGCAGGCAAAGCGGTGGGCTACGCGGTGTTCTTCACCAGCTACTCCACCTGGCTTGGACGCAATGGTATCTATATGGAGGATCTGTACGTCACCCCCGACTATCGCGGGATCGGCGCCGGAAAAGCGCTGCTGAAAACCATCGCGCAATATGCTGTACAACGTCAGTGCGGGCGTCTGGAGTGGAGCGTGCTCGACTGGAACCAGCCGGCGATTGATTTCTATCTGAGCATTGGCGCGCAGCCGCAGGATGAGTGGGTGCGTTATCGCCTCACTGGCGATGCGCTGCGGGCCTTTGCGGAGTAAAGCGGCTCGCCAGCAGGTCGGCGCCAGGCGTCGACCTGCTGGCCGCGGATCAGGCTTCGACCGCGCTCTTCTGCAGCTGCGGACCGGCCAGCGCCAGACGCGCACCCGCTTCGGTATCGCTGTACTGCTTGAAGTTATCCATAAACAGCTGAGCCAGGCTCTCGGCCTTCTCCTGCCATTTATCCGCTGAACTCCAGCCATTACGCGGATCCAGCGCCGCGCTGTCTACCCCTGGAATGCTCTGCGGGATCGCAAGACCGAACACCGGGATGGTCTCCTCGCGCAGCGGGCCGGTAGTGCCGTTGAGGATCGCGCTAATGATGCTGCGGGTATCGCGCAGCGACAGGCGTTTACCCTCGCCGTTCCAGCCGGTGTTGACCAGCCAGGCTTCGGCGCCGGATTCCGCCATCTTCGCCGCCAGGACGCTGGCGTACTGGGTCGGGTGAAGCAGCAGGAACGCCGCGCCATAGCAGGCGGAGAAGGTCGGCGTCGGCTGGGTAATGCCGCGCTCGGTGCCCGCCAGCTTCGAGGTGAAACCCGACAGGAAATGGTACTGCATCTGCTCGGTGGTCAGACGGGAGACCGGCGGCAGAACGCCAAACGCATCGGCGGCAAGGAAAATCACCTTCGACGGATAGCCCGCGCGGGACACCGGCTTGACGATATTGTCGATATGCGACAGCGGATAGGAGACGCGGGTGTTTTCGGTTTTGCTGCCGTCGGCATAATCCACGCTGCCGTCAGCGCGCACCACCACGTTTTCCAGCAGCGCATTGCGGCGGATGGCGCCATAAATCTCCGGCTCCGCCTGCGGATCGAGATTGATGGTCTTAGCGTAGCAGCCGCCTTCGAAGTTAAACACGCCGTCATCGTCCCAACCGTGCTCATCATCGCCGATCAGCTGACGATGCGGATCGGTCGACAGGGTGGTTTTCCCGGTCCCGGAGAGGCCGAAGAACAGCGCCACGTCCCCTGCTTCGCCACGGTTGGCCGAGCAGTGCATCGACGCGATGCTTTTCTGCGGCAGCAGGTAGTTCATGACCGAGAACAGCCCTTTCTTCATTTCGCCGCCGTACCAGGTACCGCCGATGAGCTGAATACGCTCGCTCAGATTAAAGGCGACAAAGTTCTCGGAGTTCATCCCCTGCGCCTGCCAGTTGGCATTGGTGCAGCCCGCGCCGTTGAGCACCACGAAGTCTGGCGTAAAGCTGGCCAGCTCGTCGGCGCTTGGCACGATAAACATGTTTTTGACAAAGTGGGCCTGCCACGCCACCTCGGTAACGAAGCGTACGCCAAGACGGGTGTCCGGGCTGGCGCCGCACCAGGCGTCGATGACGTACAGTTTTTTGCCGCTCAGCTGGCCCGCGACCAGGCTTTTCAGGCTGCGCCACACGTCTGGCGATAACGGTTTGTTGTCATTGCGGCCGAGGCCGGAGTCTGCCCACCAGACGGTGTCGCGAGTCTGTTCGTCGCGGACGATGTATTTATCGCGCGGTGAACGGCCGGTGAAGATCCCGGTATCAACAGCCACAGCGCCAGAGTCGGTCATCACGCCGCGGGCCGCGCCGGTCAGTTCAGGAGCGGTTTCATGTGCAATAAGCAAATCGTAATCAGGGTTGTAAAAGAATTCGCCGCTTGCATTAATCCCCAGCTCCTGCAGAGCCATTTTAACTGATTCAATTTGTTGTGACATGGAACTCCTGACAAACTATTTAAGGTAAGAGGCCTGGGTTATTCATTGCTTTCGTCATCGTCGCCGGATATTTAATAAGATAAGTCCTGGACAATGAAATAAAGCAATAAATAACCGTGAGTCGCGATTTCATATCGTGCTCATGTAGGGTCGCCGATATGCATTCATAAATCTCAACTTTCCAAAAAATGTTAACACCTGTCGATAATTATGTTAATTGCATAGTTTCTATGCGCTATGCTAAAATTGCATAGCCTTTATTGCGTTTTTGAGGACTGGATCGGTGTTGGCAAATCTGGAAGTAAAATGGCTGTATGATGTGATTGCCCTTGAGGAGTCGCGCAGCTTTACCCTGGCGGCCAAAGCCCGCAACATCTCTCAGTCTTCGTTCAGCCGACGCATCCAGTCGCTGGAGGCTTCCCTCGGATTCAGCATCTTCGATCGTAGCGCCAACCCTCTGCAGCTGACCAACCGCGGGAAAATTTTTGTCGGCTATGCGCGAAATATGCTCGATGACATGGATTTTCAGATCAGCCGTATTAAAGGCTTAAATAACACTACCCAGAAAATAAGAATCGACGCCGCCCCTTCGCTGTCGGTGTTATTACTGCCGGAGATCATCGCCGGTTACACCGACCGTAAAAATAAGACTTTTCATGTTGAATCGATTAACGTCAACGACGCCGTATTTAACCTGAAAGAGGGAAAAAGCGATTTTATCCTCTCCTTCTATAATGAAGAATTAATGAACTATCCGTTTATTAATCATAAAATTTTTGATTCTTACCTGCACCTGGTCTCTCCCTGCGACGAACATGGCCGCCCGCTGTTTCATTTACATCGCGGCGTGCTGCCGCTGATGAAATACGCCAACGACAGCTATATGGGGCGCCAGGTGAACCAGGTGATCGACCGCACGCCGGAGATTACCTTCTCTCTCACCTTTGTCTCTTCCATGAGCGAGCTGCTCAAGCGCATGATCCTCAATGGCGACGGCGTGGGCTGGCTGCCGCAATACTCTATTCAGCGCGAGCTGGACGAAGGCC
The DNA here is from genome assembly GCF_018223915.1 of Klebsiella sp. 64. Classification (NCBI taxonomy): domain Bacteria; kingdom Pseudomonadati; phylum Pseudomonadota; class Gammaproteobacteria; order Enterobacterales; family Enterobacteriaceae; genus Klebsiella; species Klebsiella sp. 64. The sequence continues at coordinate 51,437 of NZ_JAGRQZ010000028.1, read as the reverse complement.
GGCTGACGATCCTCGATGAGAGCCTGTCGCTGCCGATCGGCGCCTGGCTCTACCGCTCCGGCTCGCGGCTTAACCAGGCCGCCGAACGTTTCTGGCAGCACATTAAAACCCGTAACGAACCGCGGGAATAACCCCCTCAGCCGCTGATCCCCAGATATGCCTTACGCACCTCCGGGTCGTTGAGCAGCGTCTGGCCGCTACCGCTCAGGCGGATCTGGCCGTTCACCATCACGTAGGCGCGGTCCGACAGGTTGAGGGCATGGCGGGCATTCTGCTCCACCAGAAACAGCGTCATCCCCTGGGCCGTCAGCTCGCGCAGGATCTGAAAAATCTGCTTCACCACCAGCGGCGCCAGCCCCAGGCTCGGCTCATCCAGCAGCAGCAGGCGCGGTCGGCTCATCAGCGCCCGGGCGATGGCCAGCATCTGCTGCTCGCCGCCGGAGAGGGTCATCGCCCGCTGTCCCCGCCGCTCTTCCAGCCGGGGGAACAGCTGGTACATTCGCGCCTTGTCCTCGGCCTGATAGCGGTTGCCAATGGCAATGGTCCCCATTAGCAGATTCTCCTCGACGGTCATATCGGGAAAGATGCGCCGCCCTTCCGGGGCCTGGGCGATGCCGTTGCTGGCGATAAAGTGGGTCGATTTCCGGCTGATCGCCTCCCCGCGATAGAAAATCTCCCCGCCGGCAATGCGCGGCTGGCCGAAGACCGACATCAGCAGCGTTGATTTACCGGCGCCGTTGGCGCCGATCAGCGCCACCGTCTCCCCCTCGTTGACGGTGAGGGAGACCTGCTTCAGGGCCTGGATCGGCCCGTAGAAGACATCCACCTCATTAAAGGCAAGCAAAGGCTGGCTCATCGGCGCGTCTCCTCTTCCTCAGCGCCAAGATAGGCGGCAATCACACTGGCGTTGGCCTGGATCGCCTGCGGCGCGCCGCGGGCGATGACGTCCCCGTGATCGAGGACGATGATATGATCCGAAATCTCCATCACCATCCCCATATCATGCTCGATCAGTAGCACCGTAATGCCGTGCTGCTGGCGCAGAAAGCGAATAATCCGGCTCAGCGCCTGGGTTTCCACCGGGTTGAGGCCGGCGGCCGGCTCGTCCAGACAGATCATCTCCGGACGGGTGCACATGGCGCGGGCGATCTCCAGCCGCCGCTGCTGTCCGTAGGAGAGGGTCCCCGCCAGACGGTTGGCGCAGTCCACCATCTCCACCACCTCCAGCCAGTAAAAAGCGCGATCCAGCGCCTGATTCTCCGCCTGCCGATACCCACGGGTATTGAGGATCCCGGCCAGCAGATGGCGGTTGACCTGGGTATGCTGGGCCACCAGCAGGTTCTCGATCACCGACATCTCGCGGAATAAACGTATATTCTGGAAGGTGCGCGCCAGGCCAGCGCGGTTCACCAGATGGGTGCCACCGAACATCTTGTAATAGATCCGCCTCCCCAGCTGCGCCGGGTGGAGAAAATCGTCCGGGTGAAGCTTCTGCCCCAGCACCTGAATAACATCGGTGACCTTTTCCCGCGCCCGCAGCACGATACTGCCCCCCGTCGCCCGATAAAAACCGGTCAGGCAGTTAAACACCGTGGTCTTGCCCGCGCCGTTGGGGCCGATCAGGGCGGTGATCGACCCCCGCTCCACCTCCAGATTGACATCATTCAGCGCTTTGATGCCGCCGAAATGCATCATCAGATGCTCAACGCGTAAGATGCTGTCGGTCATGGCGCGACTCCTTTTCGCAACGCAACCCCGCTGCGGCTGGTGCGCACCAGGCCGCGCGGCCGCCAGATCATCATCATCACCATCAGCACGCCGAACAGCAGCACCCGATATTCGTCAAAACCGCGCAGCAGTTCCGGGGTGACCGTCAGAACAAACGCCGCCAGTACCACTCCCAGGGTGGAGCCCATTCCCCCGAGCACCACAATCGCCAGGATCAGCGCCGACTCAAAAAAGGTGAACGACGTCGGGTTAACAAACCCCTGATAGCTGGCGAAGAACACCCCGGCGATGCCGGCCGTCGACGCGCCGAGCATAAACGCCGAGAGCTTCACCAGCACGTGGTTGAGCCCCATCGCCCGACAGGCGATCTCATCCTCTCGCAGCGCCTCCCAGGCGCGGCCGATGGGCATCCGCGTCAGGCGATGCTTCACCAGCAGCACCAGCATCACCACCAGGCACAGCACGGCGTAGAGAAAGATGAATTTCAGGTTGGGGTTGTAGCTGACGTGGAAAAACTCATGGATGGGGATGCCGCCATCCTTGGCCCGGCGGGTAAACTCGAGGCCAAACAGCGTGGGGGATGGCACCGGTACGCCGTTAGGGCCGCCGGTAAAGCTCACCCAGTTGTTGAGCACCAGGCGGATAATTTCGCCAAAGCCGAGGGTGACGATGGCCAGATAGTCGCCATGCATACGCAGCACCGGAAAGCCCAGCAACGCCCCGGCGAGAGCCGCCATCACCGCCCCCAGCGGCAGCATCGCCCAGAAGCCAAGTCCCAGGTACTGGTAGCCCAGCGCCAGGCCGTAGGCGCCGATGGCGTAAAACGCCACATAGCCCAGATCGAGCAGGCCCGCGAGACCCACCACAATATTCAACCCCAGGCCAAGCAGAACGTAGATCAGCCCAAGAATGGCCACGGTCAGCAGATATTTTGTGGCGAGAAACGGAAAGACAATGGCCAGCCCCACCAGCAGCGGTATTATCCAGCGCAGCCGCGAGCGGTAGCCCGGCGGCCGGACGTACACCCCGTCATCCGCCCCCTCAAAGCGGGCAATAAAGGCTTTTCCCCTGTGGCTCTGCAGCAGCAGACTGAGCGCCAGCCTGCCGGCCATCACCACCGCCACCAGAATCGCCACCCGCGCAGGCGCGAGGGTAAAACCATACCCTTTGAGCACCACGCCGACGATCGGGCCAAAGACAATTAACGCGCAAAGGCCGGCCAGTACGCTGTCGATCAGCGCGTTTTGGATAGCCCGCGCAGGCTGGCGCGTAATTTCACCCATAAAGCCTCCTTAGACCTTGGCCACCAGCGGACGTCCCAGCAGCCCCTGCGGGCGAAAAATCAGGATCGCCACCAGCAGCGCAAAGGAAAAGACATCTTTGTAATCCGAATTCACCAGCCCGGCGAACTGGGCTTCGGCCACCCCAAGCAGCAGACCACCCAGCATCGCGCCAGGCAGCGAGCCGATCCCGCCCAGCACCGCGGCGGTGAAGGCTTTGATGCCGATAATAAATCCGATATAGAAGTCGAAGGTGCCGTAGTTCATGGTCACCAGCACGCCGGCCAGACCGGCCATCGCCGCGCCGATGACAAACACTAGGGAGATCACCCGGTCGGTATTGATGCCAAGGATCGCCGCCATGCGCCGGTCCTGCTGGGTGGCGCGGCAGATGCGCCCCAGCCGGGTATACTGAATAATCCAGGTCAGGATAAGCATCCCCACCAGCGCCGCGACGAGAATAAACACCTTGGTCCAGGTGATCTGCACCACCCCATCGCCCACCGTCATGCGCAACGCGCCGCTAAGCAGCGTCGGGATCCCCTGCTGGTTCGGCCCCTGGCTCAGCTGGACATAGTTCTGCAGGATCAGCGACATCCCGATAGCCGAGATCAGCGGCGCCAGCCGCGTCGAGTTGCGCAGCGGCCGGTAGGCGATGCGCTCGATCGCCCAGCCGTATACGCCGGTGACCACAATGGTGAACACCAGGGTGGCGAAAATCAGCAGCGGAAAGGAGTGGATCCCGAAGAAAGAGAGCAGCGCCAGGCCGATGGCGCACAGGTAGGCGGAGACCATATACACCTCGCCGTGGGCGAAGTTGATCATGCCGATGATCCCATACACCATGGTGTAGCCGATGGCGATTAAGCCGTACACCGCGCCCAGCGTCAGCCCATTGATCAGTTGTTGCAGAAAAAACGCCGTCATAGCCCCTCCAGCCGCCAGGCAGACGGCCGCCGGGTTCCGTTCCCGGTCAACCGCCGTCATGTGACAATTCGCAAGTCAAAAGGACAGAGCGTCCTCAGGTCGTGGCCGATCAGAGCTGGTGATATTTGCCCTTGTCGTCCCACTGATAGACCACGTAGTCGGACACCTTGAGGTCGCCTTTGCCATCCCAGGCTTTCTTGCCCATCACCGTCTCGACGTCGTGGCTCTTCAGCCAGTCGCTGGCTTTGGCGTTATCGATACCGACGGCGTTCTAGGCCGCGGCGATAGCCTGAATAGAGGCGTAGGCGTAGAGGGTATAACCTTCCGGCTCAAAGCCGCTGGCGCGGAACTTCTCGATCACCGCTTTGCCGTCCGGGAGGGTGCGCGGATCCTGACCAAAGGTCATCAGCACGCCGTTGGTGAACTGCGGCCCGCCGGCGGCCGTGACCAGTTCCTCGGTGACGATACAGTCGCCGGAGAAGAATTTGGCCTGCACCCCCTGCTCGCGCATCTGGCGCACCAGCGGGCCCGCTTCCGGATGGCAGCCGCCAAAGTAGACCACGTCCGGCTTGAGGGCGCCGATCTTGGTCACCAGGGCGTTAAAGTCTTTTTCACCGCGGGAAAGGCCTTCGTACAACACTTCTTTGGTACCCCGCTTCGCCAGCGCCGCGCGGGTGGCATCGGCCAGCCCCTGACCATAGGTGTCTTTATCGTGGATGACGGCGATTTTCTTCGCCTTCAGCACGTCCAGCATATAGTTGGCGGCGATCGCCCCCTGCTGATCGTCACGACCACACATGCGGAAGAGATCTTTCATGCCGCGCTCGGTGATCTGCGGGTTGGTCGAGCCGGGGGTAATGGTCAGGATCCCGGCTTCGTCATATACCTCGGAGGCCGGCATCGTTGAGGAAGAGCAAAAGTGCCCCACCACGGCGGAGACTTTCGCTTCATCCACCAGCCGGTTGGCCACCGCCACCGCCTGCTTCGGTTCGCACGCGTCATCCCCCTGCACCAGCACAATCTTTTCGCCTTTGATGCCGCCGGCGGCATTGATATCGGCCACCGCCTGCGAGGCCCCCTTCCAGTACTGGGCGCCGTAGGTGGCGTTGGGGCCGGTAAAGGGCCCGGCGACGCCGATCTTCACGTCTGCCTAGGCGTAAAAGGCCATGCTCATACAACCTGCTATCACAACATGAAGCGTCATTGTTTTCAGTTTCAAAGACATTCGGATATTCCTCAGCGATGTAAAGCCTGGCGTCATGGAATGACGCAGAAAATATCACTTACCGTGTGGTGCCGACGTTGGCGCAGCGCCAGGACGGCCAGGGTGGAAGAAGCAAAAATCCCGCCAGGAAGGAGTGGAACACCGGAGAACAGTCGCCCCGGTCGGTACGCACGCGACGGCAACCCGTGCCGCATCCGGCAAGGGCGCATTCCCTTTCAGGTCAGGAGATCGGTTGCCATCACGTGGCGAGCCGGACAACGCGGTATCCGTACCGGCCCGTGAGCTAAACATAGATGCAGTTAGCGGTCGCTGCGCGCCAGCGTGGTGCAAAAATGCGAATATGATCAACAGTGGTGAATATTTTGTTGCGGTAATGTGAAGATGATAACAGGAGAGCCCGTTAAAGGCTCTCCTGTGACCCGGTGGCCGCTCAGAGTTGACTGGTGAACGTTCGGGAGATCACATCCTGCTGCTGTTCGCGGGTCAGCGCGTTAAAGCGGACCGCATAGCCGGAGACGCGGATCGTCAGATTCGGATACTGCTCCGGGTGTTCTATCGCATCGAGCAGCTTTTCCCGGTTCAGCACATTGACGTTGAGATGCTGTCCCCCCTCCACCGTCTCCTCGTGGTGGAAGTAGCCGTCCAGCAGGCCCACCAGGTTGTTTTCCTGCGCTGACGGGGCTTTGCCGAGCGCCGCCGGCACGATGGAGAAGGTATACGAGATGCCATCTTTGGCGTAGGTAAACGGCAGTTTCGCCACCGAGGTCAGCGACGCCACCGCCCCTTTCCGGTCGCGGCCATGCATCGGATTGGCCCCCGGAGCGAACGGCGTCCCCGCCCGACGTCCGTCCGGGGTGTTGCCGGTTTTCTGGCCGTATACCACGTTGGAGGTGATGGTCAGGATCGACTGGGTCGGCACCGCCTGACGCCAGGTGGGGAGCGCCTGAATTTTGCGCATAAAGCGCTCCACCAGGTCGCAGGCGATGGCATCGGCCCGATCGTCGTTGTTGCCGTACTGCGGATAGTCGCCTTCAATGACAAAGTCCACCGCCAGCCCGTGGTGATCGCGCACCGGCTTCACCCGGGCGTACTTTATCGCCGACAACGAATCCGCCGCCACCGACAGGCCGGCGATGCCGCAGGCCATCGTGCGGTAGACGTCGCGGTCGTGCAGGGCCATCAGCGCCGCCTCGTAGCTGTACTTATCATGCATGCAATGGATGATGTTCAGCGCGCTGATGTACTGCACCGCCAGCCAGTCCATAAAGTGGTCGAGGCTGGCCATCACGGTGCCGTAGTCCAGCACCTCATCGCGCAACGGTGCGGTTTTCGGCCCCACCTGAATCTTCAGTTTCTCATCCACCCCGCCGTTAATCGCGTAGAGCAGCGTTTTGGCGAGATTGGCGCGGGCGCCGAAGAACTGCATCTGCTTGCCGATCACCATCGGGCTGACGCAGCAGGCGATGGCGTAGTCGTCGCTGTGAAAATCGCTGCGCATCAGATCGTCGTTCTCATACTGCAGCGACGAGGTGGCGATAGAGACCCGGGCGGCATATTTTTTAAACGCCGCCGGCAGCGCTTGCGACCAGAGCACGGTCAGGTTCGGCTCCGGCGCCGGGCCCATGGTGTGCAGAGTATGCAGATAGCGGAAGGTGGTTTTGCTGACCAGGGTGCGACCATCCAGCCCCATGCCGCCCAGCACCTCCGTCGCCCAGATGGGATCCCCGGAGAACAGCGAATCAAATTCCGGGGTGCGCAGGAAACGCACCATGCGGATCTTCATGATGAAGTGATCAATGAGCTCCTGGGCCTGCTCCTCATTCAATAAACCGGCGCGCAGATCGCGTTCGATATAGATGTCGAGGAAGGTAGCCGTGCGCCCCAGCGACATGGCGCCGCCGTTCTGCGACTTCACCGCCGCCAGGTAGGCGAAGTAGAGCCACTGCACGGCCTCCCGGGCAGTGCGCGCCGGGTGAGAGATATCGCAGCCGTAGCGGGCCGCCATCTCCTGCATCTGCAGCAGCGCGCGCCGCTGTTCGGCCAGCTCTTCGCGCAGGCGCAGGGTGGCCTCCAGCGCCTCGCCGCGCTCAAGGGCCGGCTGCAGGTCGGCAAACTGCAGCTCACGTTCGCGGACCAGGTAGCGAATGCCGTACAGCGCCACGCGGCGGTAATCGCCGATGATCCGTCCGCGGCCATAGCCGTCCGGTAGCCCGGTCAGCACCCCGGATTTGCGGCAGCGCAGCATATCCGGGGAATAGACGTCAAAAACGCCCTGATTGTGGGTCTTACGCAGCGCCGTAAACTGATACTCAAAGTCAGGATCCATTTCGCGACCATAGGCCTCGAAGGCGCTTTTGATCATCTTGATGCCGCCAAAAGGATGCAGGGCGCGCTTCAGCGGCTGGTCCGTTTGCAGGCCGACGATCTTTTCCAGCGGCTGGTTGATATAGCCCGCCGCGTGGGCGGTGATGGAGGTGGCGACATTGGTGTCGAAATCCACCGGCGCATGGGTGGCGTTCTCGACGCGGATCCCGGCCATCACCTGCTCCCAGAGGGCGGTGGTCGCTGGCGTCGCGTTAGCGAGGAAAGACTCATCGCCCTCGTAAGGGGTGTAGTTATGCTGAATAAAGTCGCGAACGTCGATCTGCGTTTGCCACGCCGTACCGCGAAAGCCCTGCCAGGCGTCGGCGTATCGTACATCCTGGGTATCGATATCTACTTTCATGAACATCGTCTCTCTACAGAATAAAAAGTCAGGCCAGCGCCGCCGCGGTGTGGATCCGGCCTAAGCGGATCGCATCGAGGGCAATCATGCGCTCTTCATTGGTAGGAATAACCGCGCAGCGCACCCGGCTGCCGTCGGCGGAGATCAGGCGCTCGCCGGCCGAATTGGGCTGCTGATTGCGGGCGGCGTCCATCGCAAGGCCAAAGACCGTCAGCCGTTCGCTCACCAGCCGACGGATCAGCACCGAGTTCTCGCCAATCCCGCCGGTGAAAATAATGCCGTCGAGACGCTGCAGCGCCGCGGCGTGGCCGGCAATATGGCGGGCGATACGATGGACAAAGGTTTTAATCGCCAGGCGGGCGCGGGCATGGCCCTCATGCCACGCCTGCTCCAGCACCCGCAGGTCGGAGGAAAGACCGGAGATCCCCAGCAGGCCGGAGGCGGTGTTGGCTACCCGCTCCAGGTCGCTGAGGGTCTGCCGGGTTTCCCCGGCAATCCACGCCATGGCGCCGAAGTCGACATCGCCGCTGCGGGTGCCCATCATCAGCCCCTCCAGCGGCGTCATCCCCATCGAGGTGTCCACGCTGCGGCCGTTACGCACCGCGCAGATCGAGGCGCCATTGCCCAGGTGGGCGATCACCAGGCCGCTCTCCTGCTCCGGCAACCCGAGCAGCGCCAGGGCGCGCTGGGACACATAGCGGTGCGAGGTGCCGTGGAAACCGTAGCGGCGTACCCCGAGATTCTGGTAATACTCCCACGGCAGACCATAGAGAAAAGCTTCCGGGGCCAGGGTCTGGTGAAAGCTGGTATCAAAGACCGCCACCTGCATCACCTCCGGGAACAGCCGCTGCGCCGAAGCAATGCCGCTGAGACTGGCGTAGTTATGCAGCGGGGCCAGGGACGATACCTGGCGAATGTTATTGATAACCTCCTCGCTAATAATGACCGACTCGGTGAACAGGTCGCCGCCGTGGGCGACGCGGTGGCCAATCAGGGCCACGCTGTCGATGAGGTCGCGTTGGGCTAATGCCCCGGCAATCGCCTGCAGGGCGCCTTCGTAGCCGCGCTGCGCCAGCGCCACCGGCTCGCCGCCGTTGAGCGAGAGAAACGCCCGTTCCGCGTTGATGCCCTCGGCCACGCCGTTGAGCAGGCAGTCGCAGCTGGCGGCGTCCAGGACGGAAAATTTGATTGACGACGAGCCGCAGTTAATCACCAGTACTACCGGAAATTCAGTCATGTTGTACTCCGCGTGGCCTGAGCCGGATTAGAACAGTTTGTAAACGATGTTGAGGATGGTCAGCAGACCGATAGCGGTCACAAAGAGGTTATCGAGACGGCCACGGTATTTGGCCAGCGAAGGCGCTTTACGAATGGCGTACATCGGCAGCAGGCACAGCAGCGAGGCGATAATCGGCGCGCCCATGGCCTCAATCAGGTCGAGGATATTGGGGTTGGCATACGCCACCACCCAGGTCGATCCCATGATGAACACCATGCTCAGGGTATTGAGCTTGCCGCTGGAGACCCGGGTTTTATCCCCTTTATAGCCAAAGCGCAGGATCAGACCGTTCAGCCCTTCGAGCGTGCCGAGATAGTGGCCGAAAAACGATTTGAAGATGGCCACCAGGGCGATGATCGACGCGCCATACTCCAGCAGGGTGGCAAAGGTGGATTTGGTGCCCGACATCGAGGCAAAGTGGTTCGCCAGATAGGAGAGCACCGGGATATTCTGCGCCTTGGCGTCCGCCATGTTCTGCGGTGAGAGGGTAAACAGGCAGCTGAAGGCGAAGAACATCACCACCGCCACCATCAGCATGCTGGCCCGGGAGATGATCTGTGAGCATTTGCGTTCGGTATACTCGCGGCCAAACTGCGCTTCATACTCTTCGCGTTTGGAGACCACAAACGAGGAGACGATCGGCGAGAAGTTGAAGGAGAACACCATGATGGAGATGCCCAGCCATACCGTCACCAGAATGCCGTCGTGACCGGTTAAGGCGATATCGCTGAGGTTGACCTGGTCAATCACCGCGCTATTCCAGTAGGGGATCAGGGACAGGGAGATCACCACCAGGCTGGCGATAAACGGCCACACCAGATAGCTCATCACCTTGACCATCAGGTCTTTACCAAACCAGATGACAAACGCCATCAGCAGCAGCAGGAGCAGCGCCACCACCCCGCGGTTGAGAGCCGGCATCTGCAGCTGGTTCTCCCAGAAAGTCATAAAGGTATTGGTGATCGTGACGCCATAAATCCACAGCAGTGGGCAGATGGCGAAGAAGTACAGAAAGGTGATCACCACCCCGCCGGTTTTGCCAAAATGCTCTTCCACCGTTTCGGTGATATTGCCGGAGGGGTTAGCCCCCGACAGGCATAGCCGGGCCAGCGCCCGATGGCAATAAAAGGCGATGGGATAGGCCAGCACCAGCATCACCAGGATCGGGATCAGCCCGCCGAAGCCGGCGCGGATCGGGAAAAACAGCACCCCGGCGCCGATAGCGGTGCCAAACAGGCCCAGGGTCCAGGTGGTGTCAGATTTACGCCAGGACGAAAGGCTTGTCTGGCTGGATGCAATGCTCTCAGTCGTACTCATATCCTGTCCTCACTTATGTATTGAATTAAGCGTCAACAAAACCGGTAATTTGCGATACCCGGGAGAGATCGATATTGCCCCCGGAAATCAGGCTGACCGTTTTGCGGTTCTGGATATAGCTGTCGAGTTTGCCGCTTAATAACGCGGCGCAGGCTAACGCCCCGGCCCCTTCGGTGATCACTTTATTGCGCTGAATTAAGGCGACCATGCTCTGGCGAATGTCATCCTCACTCACCAGGACGATGTCATCCACCAGCTGGCGGGCGATTTCATAGGTCAGTTTCCCCGGGCGGGCGACGTCGCAACCATCGGCTAAGGTGCCGGCGTGGCGATGGCTGGTGATTTCCCCGGCATACCAGGAGGCGGCCATGCCGTGAACATTCTCCGACTGCACGCCGATAATGCGGATTGTCGGGTTAATGGATTTAATCGCAATCGCGATACCGGCAATTAAGCCGCCGCCGCCAATGGGCACGATGACATTATCCACGTCATACAGATCTTCTAATATTTCGAGTCCAATCGTCCCCTGCCCGGCGATAACCTGCGGGTCGTCATAGGGGGGAATAAAAATGCGGCCCTCAAGTTCAACAATATCGCTGGCTTTGGCGAGGGTATCGTTAAAATTATCGCCATGTAGCACCACTTCCGCCGAATAATCACAGGTGGCGGCAACTTTCGATTTCGGCGCCCCTTTCGGCATCACCACTTTCCCGTCGATGCCGAGCATGGCGCAGGAGAGCGAGACGCCCTGGGCGTGGTTGCCCGCTGAGCAGGCCACCACCCCTTTGCGTTTTTCCGCCGCGGTTAAACCGCACAGTTTATTAAAGGCGCCGCGAATTTTAAATGAACCCGTGCGCTGCATATTTTCGAATTTAAGAAATATTTCGCCCTGGCAGCGCTCGCTAAAATAATTCGAACGGGGCATGCCTGTTTTATATATTTTTCCCGCGAGGCGTTGTTTCGCTTCGAGAATATCGTCAATAGATACCGGAAGATCGTAGGTAATATGCATTATGGCCTCTGTATCTTAATATAAAGTCAATGACCGGGCGTCATCCTGCTGATAACAGCGAGGACGTGTGTTGGATTATTTAACGACTTTCAGTTACGCAATAATTTGTAATGGCTGCCAGTGGCGGTTGCCCTGCCCCGAGGAATAGTGTTTCGCCATCTCCACCAGCGACGCCGCGGCGGTTTTTAACCGGTAATTTTTCGACCATACCGCCGCATAGCGCGCCACCGGCAAGGCCTCTTTAATGGGGATGGTGACAAACTGGCTCGAGCCAAACGGCGTGGTCATGTCGCAGGGGATCACCGTCAGAAAATCGGCATTGAGCACCAGGTTATAGATCGTCACCACCGAATCGGTATTAACGATATTTTCACGGCGGATACCGCTGCGCTGCAGGGTGGTCAGCAGTTCGCTGTAGTAGCCCATATTGGTCTCCGGCAGCACCCACTGCTCGTGCTGGAGCGAGGCCAGGCGGACGGTGCCGTTGCCGATCCGCGCCCGGTTCGCCACCAGCACAAACTCAGACTCAAACAGCGGCTCGACGTGCAGGTCCTGCAGTTTCATCTCATCGCTCAGCGTCCCGATGGCGAAGTCGAGGCGCCCGTCGCGGATTGCCGGCAAAAAGGCGGAGAGCTGCGCCTCATACATCGAGACCCGCGCCTTGGGGAAAGTCATTTTAAACTGATGCACCATCTCCGACATAAAGGTAAACCCGACCAGCGAAGGGAAACCAAAGGAGACATCCACCACCGCGCTGTTGGTCAGAGCATTCATTTCATTGACCATATTTTTCATTTCACGGGTGATCGCTTCTGACCAGTTGAGAAATACCTGCCCGGCCTCGGTGAGCGAGACGCCGGTATTTCGCCGGACGATTAATTCGCTGCCAAAATAACTCTCCATGTCGCCAATAATTTTACTGACCGCCGGCTGAGTGAGTCCTAACGCTTTTGCTCCGGCCCCGATTGACCCGCTGCGGATCACTTCCTGGAAAACTACCAGATGCTGTGTTTTAGGCAGAGAAAAAGTATTCATCGCGTCTCACTTTCATTCCTTTGTTGACGGCGGAAAGTGTAACAAATCGCAATTGCCGGGTTATGTGAGAGCTCTCACAAAGGCTCCGCCGCGGCGGATAAGCAGGATCCACGAGCCAGGATAAGTAAAGTAAAATCAATATATTAAAAGCATCATGAACGCTATTTGCGCGCCTTTTGCCGTGGCCGAATGCGGGGATAAAAATAATTGATGGCGATAACATCGACGGCGAAATGGCGATAAAAAATACGCCTTTTGTACGTTATTCGACCCGCGCTATCAGGGTGAGAAGAAAGCCGAAAATTAAATTAATGCTGTAAAGAATAAAAAGCAGACGTAATAAACGCCATTATTTAACGACAAGCCGGTCGGGCATCACATTTTATCCCCGGCGGTTGGGGAAAATGCACGGTCATTATTTACACCAAAGAAACATTAAATTCACAATTTTTCTTTTGGGTCGCGATAGGCAGCGATCTTTTTTCCGCCATAGCGCAGTTGGTCATACTTTGATTAAAATCAACCCTGGTAATTTATCTTTTACGACGGCCATTGGAGAGTCATTTGTGTTGCCGATCACAAATCCATAAAACAACGACCCGGCCTATCGTGAAGAGATGATCCCGCGGCTGCGCCAGCAGCTTAACGAGCAGCTGATGAGCGACCAGCTGGCTGTCGACCTGCTCTCTTCCTATCTGCGAATGGATCTCAGCGCCCAGCCGTGGGACCAGCCGCTATAGCCCGCCCCGGCGCAGATCGCTGGCCCGGGCATTTCGCCTATAGCTGGCTGACCCCCAGCGCCGCGGCCTCATCCCGCCACGCCAGCAGCGGCGCATAGGCCTCCCGCGACATATCGCTATAGCCGCAGATCAGCAAGGCGTCGCACAGGGAACGATAGCGATCATCGCTTACCAGCTGCTGGAGCGCCTCGCGCAGGCTATTCAGCGTTGCCGCCGGGGTGGCGCCGGCGGTGATCAGCGGCAGCCCTGGCGCGGCCGGGCTCCAGCCGATCGCCACCAGGCCAGCCAGAGCCTGCGGCTGATGGCGCTGCAGCAGAGCGTAGGTCACGCAGTCGATAGCGGCGATATCGGCGTTTTCCTGCTGCAGTTCGCGCAGCGATTGCCGATGGCTGCCGCTGAACATCACCGCTGAAAAAAAACGCCCCTCCCGGGAGAGCGGCGCGACCATTTTACGCAGTACGTTGTAGCCGGACTGCGAGTGCTCGGCATTGCACACCGCCCGACGGCCAAAAAAGTCCCCCAGCATCCGGTGACTATCCGCTTCGCGGACCACCAGCAGGCTGCGATAGCGGCGCCCTTCGCAACCGGGCGCAGCGTAGTGGAAGCAGCCCACCGTCTGCACCTCCGGCAATTGGGTCACCAGCGGGTAGCCACAGGTCTGGCTCAGCAACAGCGTCGGCTGGCGCCAGTGAGCCAGCAGATCCCCGGGGTCAGCCGCCGGAGGGTCCCCCGCCACCATCACGCCGCGTTCGTCCAGCAGCGACTGCACCGCCTGCCACAGGGCCTGGGTCTGTTGACGGTGGATGGCATACATCGGAAAAGTCATGCGTTCAGCCATATTCTCCTCCCGCCTGCGCCTGCTCGCCAAAGCCCGGATGGGCGTTCACCGCTACCGCCCGGCGGCTAAAATGGCGTCGCCACTCGCCGTACCCGCGCACCAGGAACCCCTGATTACGCTGCAGATACGCCGCCTGGCGATGCAGATACAGTTGACGTAAAGCGTACCAGGGGACCCCTGGCAGATCATGATGCACCGCATGGTAGTTGAGATTGAGGAACAGCGCCCGCCAGGGGAGCCCGGCCTCGTTGATCACCGAGCGGGCCAGCGGGTCATCCGCGGCGCGGTGTTCGAGAAAAGAGCGTACTTTGGTCAGGGCCAGCGCCGGGTAGCTCACCGCCAGCACAAACCACAGCGGAGAAAAACCCTGCGCCGCCATCCAGGTCAGCAGGCCCGTCAGCAGCAACAGATGCAGACTCCACATGGCGATAGCGCGGCGGTCGCCCTCGCGGAAAGCCCGCAGCGCGCTGTTCAGGGTGTGAATAATATCCATCATCGGCGCCAGCAGCAGACGCCCCCAGAAGGTGTTGCGCAGGTGGATAAGGCGGCGCTGCCAGGCTGAGAAGCGCTGCCAGCTTTCCGCCGTTACGTAGTACGATTCGGGGTCATCCTCAGGGTGCGTCAGCAGATGGTTGCGATGGTGCGCCAGGTGGCTGTCGCGGTAGACGCCATAGGGATACCAGACCGCCAGCGGCAGCGTCCCCAACAGCTGGTTAAACCATGCCAGCCGGGTGGGATGCCCATGGATCAGCTCATGCTGTAAGGACATATACCAGGCGGTAAACCAGATCAACAGCAGCGTGGCCGGAAACAGTCCCAGCGTCCGCCAGCCCGCCACGCAGGCAAACCAGCCGCCGTAAACCGTCACAATCAGCAGCCAGGTCGGCAGCTCGCTGCGCCACAGCCAGCTGCGCGCCAGCTGGCGGATCAGGATGCGCTGTTGGTCATCCACATAGACAGCCGTCTTCTTTTCCGTCACTTCCGATACCTTGCCGTGTTGCCTCATTCCCACCGAAGATGTGAGATAACACGTTAAATAACAAAGTATTTAATTGACTTAGCTTTGCCAAAAAGCGCGTTTGTGTTCAACAGGGCAAAGAGAATACCGTCCATGGCGCAACAGGTTGGCGGTGTTTAAACAGGTCCATCGCCCGGCGGCGCCGCTTTTGTGCCGGGCGGCGGCGACGCCTTGCCCGGCCTACGATCCGTGCGGCCTGTCGTTAATTTATTTACCGCTATTGCTGAAATTTTACCGCCAGGTCGAGGATACTTAAGGACTCCAGCGCCTTACCCGCCTTCGCGCCGACGATACCGGCGGAGCGTCACAGCGACTACTCCTCTTCCCGCTCCGCTGGCGCCCAGGTCGGCAGAGTCTGGAAGGTGTGCAACAGCCCTTCGGACCACGCCTTGCGAATGCGGTTGAAGTAGGGATCGCTGTCGGTGATGCGATGCTGCCCGGCACTGCTGAAGCTGCCGCTGCGGTAGAGCAGCGTATCCAGCGGCAGGCCGACGGACAGATTACTGCGCAGCGTCGAGTCAATGGAGATCAACGCGCAGCACATCGCCTGCTCCAGCGGCGTGTCGATGGTCAGCACCCGATCGATGATCGGTTTGCCGTATTTGCTTTCGCCAATCTGGAAATAAGGCGTGTCGCGGGTGGCTTCAATAAAGTTGCCCTCCGGATAAATATGGAACAGACGATGGGTTTCGCCGGCGATCTGGCCGCCAAGCAGCAGGTTGCAGTTGAAGTTGGTGTTACTGCAGGTCTGCTGGTTGCTGCTGTCGCGCTGGATCACCTCCAGCAGCGTTTTACCGATCAGCATCGCGGCGTCGTAGAGGGAAGTGACCTGCATCAGATTCGGCTCCTGCTGGGTACGGATGCGCGCGCTGAGCAGGCTTATCACGCTCTGGGTGGTGGCCAGATTGCCGGCGGATTGCAGCACCAGCACCCGTTCCCCCTCCTGATGGAAAACGTGCAGCTTTTTAAAAGTGGCAATATGGTCGACGCCCGCGTTGGTGCGGGAGTCGGAAGCAAACACCAGTCCATCCGCCAGGCACATGGCCACACAGTAGGTCATTGCGGTTATTCCCGTATTATTGCTGCTGCGCCTGCTGGCTGTGTTCGCGCACTTCAGCGTTAGTTAACATAATCTCCCCGCCGCCGCCCAGCCGGGTGCCCCGTACCGGGCAGGCGTCGAGATAATCCAGCCCGGTCGCCAGCCGTAAATGCTGATTCAGGCGACGGGTATTATTGGTGATATCAAACGACAGCCAGCGGCCGTCGAGCCAGACTTCCGCCCAGGCATGCATCGCCACATGCTGGGCGTTATCGCTGTAGACATAGCCGCTGACGTAGCGCGCCGGGATCTCCAGCGCGCGGCAGCAGGCGAGAAAAACATGGGTATGATCCTGGCACACCCCCTTCGCGCGGGCGAAGGCGTCGGCGGCGGAGTCCTGCACCTGGGTCGCGCCGGGGGAGTATGGCATTCTTAACAGCAGATCCGCCATCAGTTGATTCAGACTCTCTTCCGCCGCATCGGGACGATAGAGGCGCTGGGCAAACTCACGGATCGCCGTATCGGCGCGGGTTAGCGGCGTACAGCGCAGAAAAACCAGCGGCGACAGCAGCTCGGCCTCTTCATCACGCGTCTCCTCCCCTTCGTCGGCGATATCGACAATCCCGCTGGCGCGGATGGTGATCTCCTTGTGCGGGTTATCCAGCGTCAGCACATGCAGCACATTGCCCCAGCCGTCGGTAGTGGTCACCGCCGCGCCGTCCGGCAGGGTCAGCGTCCAGGCGGTGATCGTCTGCCGGGCGGTACTGCGCGGCGTCAGGCGCAGATACTGGGTGGAAAACTTCACTTCTTCATCGTAGCCATAGCGGGTGAGATGATCGATGACCAGTTTCATAAGGCCTCCAGATAGGTTTGTCTGATGCTGTCGGACAGCGCGTTAATTCTCGCCAGCAGCCCGTTAAGGGTGGTCTGCAGGTCCGCCTGCGCCAGGTCGTCACGGGTGCTGAAGCGCAGATCAACGTTGAGCTGATGGGCGAGGCGCAGCGGTTGATAGGAGCGGTCGTTAGCGATCTTCTCCAGCTCGCCCACCAGATCGGCAATGCTGGCGCGCAGCGAACGCGGAATATCGTTCCGCAGGATCAGCAGCTCCATCACCGTTTCGCGACTGACCGGCTGGCGGTAGAGGCTGTTGTAGGCTTCGCGGGCGCTGACCGCATTGAGCAGGGTATCCAGCCGGTAGTATTCCCGCACCGGATCCGGGTCGTTGGTCAGCTGTTGATCCTTAATCAGCAGCAGCTGGGTGGTGGCGAAGGCGCGCTCAATCAGGGTGCCGATACCGATAAAACTCAGGGCGTCGTTGCGCAGCAGCGTGCCGATCACTGCCCCGCGAAACAGATGCACCCGCTCTTTCACCCACTCAAAAAAGCCGTCGCTCCCCAGCTCGCCCAGCCCCTGCTGGCGGAGGGTCCGCAGCTCAATGCGGGTGGCATTGATGCTCTCCCACACTTCGGCCGACAGACTGCCGCGCACCGCGTGCGCGTTGTTCCACGCCATCTCCACGCAGCTGTAAATACTGCAGGGGTTGTTGCCATCAAGGGCAAAAAAGTTGAGCAGATTGCTCATGGTAAAGCGGGCATGGCGCGCCTGAAACAACTCGTGGGTCATCGACAAATTCAGCGGTAGCGCCAGATCCCGCGACTGCTGGCTGTGGCGGGGGATCATTGATAATTTCCAGGTCACGTCCAGCACCCGGGCGTAGCTCTCCGCCCGCTCGAGATAGCGGGCCATCCAGAACAGTTCACTCGCCGTACGACTTAGCATGATGCGTCATCCTCCATCACCCAGGTATCCTTGGTTCCGCCGCCCTGCGACGAGTTGACCACCAGCGACCCTTCGGTGAGGGCCACGCGGGTCAGGCCGCCGGGCACCAGCCGCATCTCCTGCCCGGACAGCACGTAGGGCCGTAAATCGATATGCCGCGGCGACAGACCTTCCTCAACGAAGGTGGGGCAGGTCGACAGCGCAAGGGTGTCCTGGGCGATATAGTTGGCCGGATTGGCCAGCAGGCGCTGGCGGAAGGCCTCCCGCTCCTCTTTAGTCGAACGCGGGCCAACCAGCATGCCGTAGCCCCCGGCGCCATGGACCTCCTTGACCACCATCAGCTCGAGATTGCTCAGCACGTAGCGCAGGTCCTCCGCTTTCCGGCACTGCCAGGTGGGGATATTGCTGAGGATCGGCTGTTCGCCGAGGTAAAAGCGGATCATCTCCGGGACGTACGGATAGATCGATTTGTCGTCAGCCACCCCGGTGCCGATGGCGTTGGCCAGCACTACGCCGCCGGCGCGATAGACGGACAGCAGCCCCGGGACGCCGAGCATCGAATCGGCGCGGAAGGCCAGCGGGTCGAGCCAGGCGTCGTCGATGCGGCGATAAATCACATCCACCCGCCGCGGCCCCTCGGTGGTGCGCATATACACCGCGCCGTTTTTAATAAACAGATCGGCGCTCTCCACCAGCTCGACCCCCATCTGCTGCGCCAGGAAGCTGTGCTCGAAGTAGGCGCTGTTGAAGCGACCCGGGGTCATCACCACGACGCAGGGATCATCCACCAGCGAGCTTTCGCGCAGGGTCTGCAGGAGGTAGCTCGGGTAGCGCTCCACCGGCGCAATATGATGCTGCTCGAACATCTCCGGATAGAGGCGCATCATCATCTTACGGTTTTCGAGCATGTAGGAGACGCCGGACGGCGTGCGCAGATTATCCTCCAGCACGTAGTACTGACCGTCGTTATTGCGCACCATATCGACGCCGGTGATATGGGCATAGGTATTGTTTGGCAGGTTGATGCCCTGCATGCACGGCTGATACTGCTCGTTGGCCAGCACCTGCTCGGCCGGGATCAGCCCCGCGCGCAGGATATTCTGCTCATGATAGATGTCATAGAGGAAGGCGTTCAGCGCTTTCACCCGCTGGCGTATACCGCGGTCAATGCGCTGCCACTCCCCGGCGGGTATGATCCGCGGCACGCTATCAAACGGGATCAGCCGCTCGGTTCCCTCATCCTCGCCATACACGTTAAAGGTGATGCCGATACGGTGAAAAAGCAGTTCCGCTTGCGCTTTTTTCTGCCGGATAGAGAATTGATCGGTGTTGCGAAACCATTGCCACCAGGCATTATAGTGCGGCCGCTGTTCACCCTGCGCGGTCAGCATCTCGTCATAATAATGCCCGTCAGGTAGCGTAATTTTAATCATGGCTATCCCCTCCGGTTGTACTCACTTTGTGGTAATCCCGCTAAGAGATAAGCATTAATTATGCCAGGTCCTCTGCCGCCGCGGCGTTGTGCAAATCGGTTCAGCCCCGCCGTCTGGTTGTGCAAAAAATCGCCAAAACAGCCGCCCGCGCCCGGCGGCGGCTGCACCGTCGTGAGGCAGGGCGACGTTTTTTGCGCCATCGTGGACGCCAGCGCCCTCAGCCAGGCGGCCCAGCCCGCGGCGGTCTCAGGAGACCTGGCAGGTAAATCCTCTGTTTTCACGCAAAATGTTACCCCTGACACGCGCAGCGGCAGATATTCGTCTAAGGTTTTTGGATGGCCAAACGTCGTGGCCCGCAGTCGATAATGATAAGGAGAACTCCCCATGACGAGTACTGATGCACGTCGTCCCGCTGCTTTGCCCTGTTCCCTGCGCCTGGCGATCGGCGGCGCTCTGATCGCCCTGATGAGCCTGAACGCTCAGGCGGAAGACGGCAAAACCGCGCCGCCCCCCTCGCCGGATATTCTGCTGGGCCCGCTGTTCAATGATGTCCAGAGCGCGAAGCTGTTTGCCGATCAGAAAACCTTCGCCGACGCTATCCCTAACAGCGATCCGCTGATGATCCTTGCCGATTACCGGATGCAAAAAAACCAGGCCAGCTTCGACCTGCGCCACTTCGTCGAACTGAACTTCACGCTGCCGAAAGAGAACGACACCTATGTGCCGCCCAAAGGGCAAACTCTGCGTCAACATATCGATGGCCTGTGGCCGGTCCTGACCCGCAGCACCGTCGAGGTGGAAAAATGGGACTCGCTGCTGCCGCTGCCTAAGCCCTACGTGGTGCCCGGAGGACGTTTCCGCGAAGTCTATTACTGGGACAGCTATTTCACCATGCTGGGTCTTGCCGAAAGCGGTCACTGGGATAAAGTCGAGGATATGGTCGCCAACTTCGCCGCGGAAATTGACGCCTGGGGCCATATCCCCAACGGCAACCGCACCTATTATCTCAGCCGTTCGCAGCCCCCCTTCTTCTCCTTTATGGTGAGCCTGCTGGCGACGCACGATGGCGACCAGGTGCTGAAAACCTACCAGCCGCAGCTGGAGAAAGAGTATCGCTACTGGATGGCCGGAGCGGACGCGCTGGCTCCCGGCAGCGCCGACAAACGGGCGGTGCGGATGGCGGACGGCGCGCTGCTCAACCGCTACTGGGACGATAGCGACACCCCGCGTCCCGAGTCCTGGCTTGACGACGTCAAAACCGCCAAAAGCAACCCGAATCGTCCGGCAACCGAGATCTATCGCGACCTGCGCTCCGCCGCCGCCTCCGGCTGGGATTTCAGCTCCCGCTGGATGGACAATCCGCAGCAGCTCGCCACCATTCGCACCACCTCGATTGTCCCGGTCGATCTCAATGCCCTGATGTTCCATCTGGAGAAAACCCTCGCCCGCGCCAGCAAGGCATCCGGGGACAGCGCTGGCGCTACGCAGTACGATGCGCTGGCTAACGCCCGCCAGCAGGCCATCGAGAAATACCTGTGGAATGATAAAGAGGGATGGTACGCCGACTTCGATCTGAAAAGCCACAAGGTGCGCAATCAACTGACCGCGGCGGCGCTGTTCCCGCTGTACGTTAATGCCGCGTCACGCGAGCGGGCGACGAAAGTGGCCGCCGCCGCCGAGTCGCGCCTGCTTAAACCCGGCGGGCTGACCACCACCACCGTCAACAGCGGCCAGCAGTGGGACGCTCCCAACGGCTGGGCGCCGCTGCAGTGGGTGGCGGTCGAGGGGCTGCAAAACTATGGTCAGCAGAAGATCGCCATGGAGGTCACCTGGCGCTTCCTGACCAACGTGCAGCATACCTATGACAGTAAGCAAAAGCTGGTGGAGAAGTATGACGTGAGTTCGACCGGCACCGGCGGCGGCGGCGGGGAATATCCGCTGCAGGACGGCTTTGGCTGGACCAACGGCGTCACCCTGAAGATGTTGGATCTGATCTGCCCGCAGGAGAAACCCTGCGATGCGCTGCCCGCTACCCGTCCAGCGACAACCCCTTCACCGCAGGACAAACCTGTTGCGGCGCCCGCCGCTAACGACCCCGCCCCTGCGGAACCGCAAAAGACCGGCTCCTGACGCTTTGCCGCCCCCTACCAAAATCGGTAGGGGGAAGCGGTCTCCCTGGTCACTACCGTCCCGTGCAGACCCATTCTGCGGCTCGCGGGAAACACTTCCCCACCCCCTCGCGTTGAACAGGTCACCTTTTCGCTTGATCGCACAAATACAAACAATAATAATTCGCATTACTTTTTAACGAATAATGACAGATTCGTTTTTCACGCGGCGGCGTACAGGAGTACCAGACCGCGTTGGTTCAGGATGATCTTATGAACGTGGCTATTTCTCGAAAACGCCCGGGGCTGCTGTATGCCCTTGCGGTCGCACTCCCCTTCACCGCGCAAGCCGAAGAGACGGTGGTGGTCACTGCCACCCCGCCGGCGTCCGCCAGCGCGCCGACGGAGGGCTACAGCGCCAGCACCTCGCTCGGGGCGACGAAAACCGACCAGCCGTTAATCACTACCGCCCAGTCGGTGTCGGTGGTCACCCGCCAGCAGATGGCGGATCAGGGGGCGAATACCATCAGCCAGGCGCTGGAATATACCCCGGGGGTCTACTCCAGCTTCGGCGGCGGCGCCACCCGGTTCGACGCCATCTCCCTGCGCGGCTACCACGGCGGCGACGTCGATAACCTGTTCCTCGACGGCATGCGCCTGATGAGCGACGGCGGCAGCCATAACGTACTGCAAATCGACCCGTGGTTTATCGAACGCGTGGATGTGATCCGCGGCCCCTCCTCCGCGCTCTACGGGCAGAGCGTGCCGGGCGGCGTGGTCAACCTGACTTCCAAACGTCCGCAGTTCAGCCAGCAGGGCCACATCCGCCTGACCGGCGGCACGCAAAATACCAAAGGCGCGGCCTTCGATTACACCGACGCCATCAATGACCAGTGGGCATGGCGGCTGATCGGGATGACCCGCAGCAGCGACACGCAGTATGACCATACCCGCGAAGAGCGCTACGCGATTTCGCCTTCCCTGCTGTGGCAGCCGGACAGCGACACCTCGCTGCTGCTGCGCGCCTATCTGCAAAAAGATCCTTCCGGCGGCTACCACGGCTCTTTGCCGCTGGACGGCACCCGCTACGCGCACAATGGCCGTAAGCTCTCCCCCAGCACCAACGAAGGCGATCCGGGAGATGGCTATCAGCGCCGCCAGCAGATCTACAGCTATGAGTTTGACCACCAGTTCACCGACGTCTGGTCGGTCTATTCCGCCGGGAGCTACACCCATACCAACGTCTCCCTCGATCAGGTCTACCAGGTCGGCTGGATAGATGACAGCGACATGCTGGCCCGCGGCTACAGCGGTTCGCGCGGTTCGCTGGACGGCTGGTCAACCGATAACCGCCTGCGCGCCGATTTCAATACAGGCGACCTGGCGCACACCCTGATCCTCGGCGCCGAATATCATCGCTTCCGTAACGACCTGTGGACCGGCGCCGGCGGCGCGGCGCCCCTTAACCCGTTTAGCGGCTATACCGCGCAGACCGGACATACCGTCACCTACAGCGACGACAATAATCGCCGCTATTACCAGACCGGGCTGTATCTGCAGGATGAGATGGTCTGGAACCGCTGGCATGTGGATGTTTCCGCCCGCTACGACCGCATCGTTTCCCAGCAGGTCAGCGATACCCAGGGGACCTCAAACCGCCGTTCAGACGACCATATCAGCGGCCGCGCCTCGCTGTTGTACGCCCTGGACAACGGTCTGTCGCCCTACCTGAGCTACAGCCAGGCGATCACTCCGGCGATGCTGCCGGGCGCGGACGGCAAACCGTTGAAACCGACCACCGCCGAACAGGTTGAAGCCGGCCTGAAGTTCCAGCCGCCGGGCAGCAGCGATCTCTATAGCATCGCGATTTACGACCTGACGCAAAAGGATGTCGCCACTCGCGACCCGAACATCGCCACCGCCACCTATATTCCGGCGGGTAAGGTCCATTCCCAGGGCGTTGAGCTGGAAGCGCACCACCAGATCACCCCGCAGCTGAGTACTATCGCCTCGTATACCTGGAATCGTCTGCGTTTCCAGGACACCAAAGACGGGACCGACAATAACACGCCGCAGCTGTCCCCGGATCAGATGGCCTCCTTCTGGGCGCGCTATCAGTTCCCGGCGGGGATCTCCGTTGGCGCCGGCGTCCGCTACATCGGTAAACAGTGGGCGGATGATGCCAACACCGCGCGGCTGCCGTCGGTCACGCTGATGGACGCCATGATGCGGGCCGACCTCGGCGTCTGGTCGCCAACGCTGAAAGGCGCTTATGTGCAGGTTAACGCCAACAATATCGGCGACCGCGAGTATATTTCCGGCTGCTATGGCACCGGCAACTGTTACTGGGGAGCAGAGCGCAGCGTTATAGCCACCGTGGGCTACGATTTCTGAGGACGTGGCCTCCGGGAGACTACCGGAGGCCAAACGAGGGATTACATGGCGTCCAGCGCTTTCTGTAGTTTCCAGATATAGCGCGGCGCCTGCGGTGCCGGGTGTTTTTTCACCACATGTTCGAAGAACTCATCGGCGTCGAGATCGTTAATCTCCTCGATGGCGTCCTGGCGGTTCGAGGAGAAGGTACGCAGCAGCGCGCCAGCGCCGTTGGCATAGGAGACCACCACCGCATAGCGCATCACCTGCGGGTCTTTGATCCCCGCCAGCGGACCGTTCTCCAGAATGCTCAGATAGGCGGCCCCCATCGAGATATTACGTTCCGGGTTTTTCAGCTCACTGACCGACGGCTCGCCGCGCCACCCCATCCGCCGATAGACATCGCGTCCGGAGGTCGACGGCTTGAGCTGCATCAGCCCGACGGCGCCGGATTTACTCACCACCGCAGGATTACCGCCCGACTCGATGGCGATGATCGCCGTGATCAGCTGCGGATCCACGCCCCAGGCGGCGCCGGCTTTTTCACTGATCGGCATCCACTGCATCGCCCGCTTCACCGGGACCTCAGGGTTCCACGGCGGATTGGTGTAATCATGTTTCGAACTACAACCGGCCAGAAAAACGACTAAAATAAGCAACCATCTCAATTTCACACATCTATCCTTATCTACCCAAACGCCATCATGCTACAGAACGACGGCCGCGGTACGTCTCCCGCCTGCCGACAACCTGAAGGATGACGGGTGCGGACTGAAGTTAGCCACCTGGAGATGACAATCGCCATTCCAGGCGGCATCATAACCCTTTCATTCATAGCAAGGAATTATCATGTCTCAGTTTTATCTGGTCGCGCCATCCGGTTATTGCATCAACCAGCAGGCGGCAGCCCGCGGCGTCGAGCGTCTGCAGCAGGCCGGACACGAGGTGGCCCACCAGCAGGTCATTCCCCGCCGGCAGCAGCGTTTCGCCGGGACTGAACATGAACGGCTGGCCGATATTAACCAGCTGGCCCAGTTGCCCGGCCGCAACCGGATCGTCCTCGCCGTGCGCGGCGGCTACGGCGCCAGTCGCCTGCTGCCGCATATCGACTGGCAGGGACTGGTTGCCCGCCAGCAGCGCGACCCGCTGCTGATTTGCGGCCACAGCGATTTCACCGCTATCCAGTCAGGCCTGCTGGCCATGGGCAACGTCATCACCTTCAGCGGGCCAATGCTCGCCGGCAACTTCGGCGCGGAGACCCTCGACCCGTTTACCGAGCACCATTTCTGGCAGGCGCTACGCCAGCCGGAATTCACCCTCGAATGGCCGGGCGAAGGGCCGAACTGCCGGGTGGAAGGCACCCTGTGGGGGGGAAATCTGGCGATGCTGACCTCGCTTATCGGCACGCCGTGGCTGCCGGTGGTCCGCGACGGCATCCTGGTGGTGGAGGATATCAACGAGCACCCGTTCCGCGTCGAGCGCATGCTGCTTCAGCTGTTGCACAGCGGCGTGCTGGCGGCGCAGAAAGCGGTGATCTTCGGCAGCTTCACCGGCAGCTCGCCGAACGACTATGACGCGGGATACGATTTGCCGCAGGTCTTTGATTATCTGCGCCAGCAGCTCCCCCTGCCGCTGATTAGCGGACTGGAGTTTGGCCACGAGCAGCGCACGGTGACCCTGCCGCTGGGCGCCCGCGCGCGCCTGGTGAATCAGGCGACGGCCACCACCCTGACGATCGGCGGCCATCCGGTGCTGACAGAATAAATTTCCCGAACGCATAGGCGGATCCCCTGCGAATTGTTAAAATAGTGTCACTTTTAGCCATTTTTTCACGCCAGTCAGGGAGTACGTGAACATTGGACGCCGCTGCGGTCATTAGTCTGTTTATTCTGGGTTCTGTTTTAGTAACCTGCAGTATCTTATTGAGCTCCTTTTCTTCGCGCCTTGGCATCCCGATTCTGGTCATCTTTCTGGCCATCGGGATGCTGGCAGGCATTGACGGCATCGGCGGCATCCCCTTCGACAATTACCCCTTCGCCTATATGGTGAGTAACCTGGCGCTGGCGGTGATCCTACTGGACGGCGGGATGCGCACCCAGGCCAGCTCCTTTCGCGTCGCGCTGTGGCCCGCGCTGTCGCTGGCGACGGTTGGGGTGCTGATCACCTCGGCGCTGACCGGGATGATGGCGGCCTGGTTGTTCAAGCTGGATCTGATCGAAGGCCTGCTGATCGGCGCCATTGTCGGCTCCACCGACGCCGCGGCGGTCTTCTCGCTGCTCGGCGGCAAGGGGCTCAACGAGCGCGTCGGCTCGACGCTGGAGATAGAGTCAGGCAGTAACGACCCGATGGCGGTCTTCCTGACCATCACCCTGATCGAAATGATCCAGCAGCACCAAACCGGCCTCAGCTGGATGTTCGCCGTGCATATCATTCAGCAGTTCGGCCTCGGGATCGCCATCGGCCTCGGCGGCGGCTACCTGCTGCTGCAGATGATTAACCGCATCGTGCTGCCTGCCGGCCTCTATCCGCTGCTGGCGCTGAGCGGCGGGATCATGATTTTTGCCGTCACCACCTCCCTCGACGGCAGCGGTATCCTCGCCGTCTATCTCTGCGGCTTTCTGCTGGGCAACCGGCCGATCCGCAACCGGCACGGCATCCTGCAGAACTTCGACGGCCTGGCGTGGCTGGCGCAGATCGCCATGTTCCTGGTGCTGGGCCTGCTGGTGACGCCCTCCGACCTGCTGCCGATCGCTATCCCGGCGCTGCTGCTGTCGATGTGGATGATATTCATTGCCCGGCCCCTGTCGGTGTTTGCCGGCCTGCTGCCGTTTCGCGGCTTTAACCTGCGCGAACGGGTGTTTATCAGCTGGGTTGGCCTGCGCGGCGCGGTGCCCATTATTCTCGCGGTGTTCCCGATGATGGCCGGCCTGGACAACGCCCGCCTGTTCTTCAATGTCGCCTTCTTCGTGGTGCTGGTGTCGCTGCTGCTGCAGGGCACTTCGCTGTCGTGGGCGGCGAAAAAAGCCAAAGTGGTGGTGCCGCCCATCAGCTGGCCCATCTCCCGCGTCGGGCTGGATATTCACCCGGAAAACCCGTGGGAGCAGTTTGTCTACCAGCTGGGGGCCGATAAGTGGTGCATCGGCGCGGCGCTGCGCGACTTGCACATGCCACCGGAGACGCGGATTGCCGCGCTGTTTCGCAACAATGTCCTGCTGCACCCCACCGGCAGCACCCGCCTGCGGGAAGGCGATATCCTGTGCGTTATTGGTCGGGAGCACGACCTGCCGGCGCTCGGCAAAATGTTCAGCCAGTCGCCGCCGGTGGCGCTCGATCAGCGCTTTTTCGGCGATTTCATTCTTGATGCTGAGGCCCGCTTCGCCGATGTGGCGCAAATCTACGGTCTCGACGGCGGTGAGGAGTTCCGCGAGCATCAGCAGTCGCTCGGGGAAGTGGTGCAGCAGCTGCTGGGCGCGGCGCCGGTGGTGGGCGACCAGGTGGAGTTCGCCGGGATGGTATGGACGGTAGCTGAAAAAGAGAACGATCACGTGCTGAAGGTTGGGGTGCGGGTCGCGGAAGACGAGGCGGAGTGATCCGCCCCGGAATAGGTTACAGGGTCACAACTGGCACCCGCGGCGCCAGGGCGCACATCAGCTCATAGCCGACGGTGCCGCTGCTGGCCGCCACGTCGTCGATTTTAATCTCTTTGCCCCACAGCTCGACCGGCGCGCCGATCCCGGCCTGCGGGCAGGGCGTTAAATCGACCGCCAGCATGTCCATCGACACGCGTCCCACGGTGGTGGTACGTACGCCATCCACCAGCACCGGCGTGCCGCTCGGCGCCACCCGCGGGTAGCCGTCGGCATAGCCGCAGGCGACGATGCCGATCCGCTGCTCCTGGGTGGTGCGGTACAGGCCGCCATAGCCAATCGCCTCGCCGGGACGCAGGTTCTGCACGCCGATGATCTCGCTGCGCAGCGTCATCACCGGCTTCAGCCCGGTGTTGGCGATGTCCTGCCACTGCCCGGAAGGCGACGCGCCATACAGCACGATGCCTGGACGAACCCAGTCAAAATGCGCTTCCGGATGCCAGAGGGTCGCCGCCGAGTTGGCCAGCGAGCGCGGGCAATCCAGCCCCTCCGCCGCCTGTTCGATACGGCGCATCGGCTCGACAATTCCCTGCGGGTTCTCCGCCTCCGCGAAATGCGACATCAGCGTCATCTCGCCGACGTTGCTTATCGCCCGCAGCTGCTGCCAGACGGTGTGGACCCGCTCAGGCATAAAGCCCAGCCGGTTCATGCCGCTGTTCACCTTGAGATAGATATCCAGCGGCGCGCGCAGCTTCGCCTGCTGCAGGGCCTTAATCTGCCAGTTGCTGTGGACGCTGGTGGTTAAACGATATTGATCCAGCACCGCCAGCTCATCGGCATGGAAGAAGCCCTCCAGCAGCAGGATCGGGCCTTTCCAGCCCTGCTCGCGCAGCAAGATCGCCTCTTCCAGGTTGAGTAAGGCGAAACCATCCGCCGCGCTTAACGCACTCCATACGCGCGCCACGCCGTGGCCGTAGGCGTTGGCCTTGACCACCGCCCACAGGCGCGACCCGGGGGCCGCGCGACGCACTATCTGTAAATTCTGCCGCAAGGCCAGCAGGTCGATGCTGGCCACTACCGGACGGGTCATGCAAGCTCCTTAGTTGTGTGCGCCGTGCAGGTGCTGCGGGCGCGCCGGGGTAAAACCGGGGCTGTAGCGGGCAACCGCCAGATCGTCGTAAGGGATCGCCGGCGTGCGGCCGGAGATCAGATCGCTGATAAGCTGCCCGGAGCCGCAGGCCATGGTCCAGCCAAGCGTGCCGTGGCCGGTGTTGAGCCACAGATTTTTATACGCTGTGCGGCCGACCACCGGCGTGCCGTCCGGCGTCATCGGCCGCAGGCCCGTCCAGAAAGTCGCCTGCTCCACGTGGCCGCCGCGCGGGAACAGATCGCGCACCACCATCTCCAGGGTTTCGCGACGCGGCTGCAGCAGCGCTTTGTTAAAACCGACGATCTCCGCCATGCCGCCGACCCGAATGCGCTGATCGAAGCGGGTGATGGCGATTTTGTAAGTCTCATCAAGGATAGTTGAAACCGGCGCGCCGTCCTCCTGAGCGATCGGAATAGTTAATGAGTAGCCTTTCAGCGGGTAGACCGGTATATCCACCAGCCCTTTAAGCATCGCCGTCGAGTAGGAGCCGAAGGCCATCACATAGGCATCGCCCTTGATAATCTCATCGCCGCATTTCACCCCGGCAATGCGATCGCCCTCGTGCAGCAGCGCATCCACTGCGGTGTTGAAGCGGAAGGTCACGCCGGCCTGCTCCGCCATCGCCGCCAGACGGGTGGTAAACAGCTGGCAGTCGCCGGTTTCATCATTTGGCAGACGCAGGCCGCCGGTCAGTTTGTGGCTGACCTCCGCCAGCGCCGGCTCCACCTCCGCCAACCGCTTCGCTTCCAGCAGCTGATACGGCACGCCGGCGTCCTCCAGCACCGCGATGTCGCGGGTGGCATTTTCATACTGTTTGGCGGTACGGAACAGCTGCAGCGTCCCGCCCTGGCGCCCTTCATACTGAATGCCGGTGGTGTCGCGCAGCGCCTTCAGGCAGTCGCGGCTGTACTCCGCCAGGCGCACCATACGGCCTTTGTTCTCCATATAGTGGCGGGTGTCGCAGTTGCGCAGCATCTGCCACATCCACTTCAACTGGAACGAGGTGCCGTCAAGACCGATCGCCAGCGGCGCATGGCGCTGAAACATCCATTTGATCGCCTTCAGCGGCACCCCCGGCGCCGCCCAGGGCGCCGCATAGCCGGGAGAAATCTGCCCGGCGTTGGCCGCGCTGGTCTCCTCTGCCGGACCGGGCTGACGGTCGATGACCGTCACGTCATGACCCGCCTGACTCAAATACCACGCGCTGGCTACCCCAACCACCCCACTTCCCAGTATGACGACACGCATAGCGACTCCGTAACAGTTAAAGAACAATCATCTAATTACAAATTGATAACTCAGTTGAAAATATTATTCAACATACGCTTTATTTATGGTGACTTAACTCACAGCAAACCGCACCAGCCCTGCGCTGTGAGATTTACGATCTCATGCTGCGCTTTATTTTTACCCAGCATTAAATTCTGCAAACAAGGCAAAAAAACGGCTTTGAGATGGGGAAATCGCGAAGAAAAGCGATTGGCGTACAGCACAGTTTGCTGCACCGTGTTCTATGCTTGTTTAGAGGTTTTCCGTTCAGAGAAAACCAACAACAACGAGGGCGCGCTAATGGCTACGATTGACTCCATGAACAGGGACACCACCCGTTTAAGCGATGGACCCGACTGGACGTTCGAGTTACTGGAAACCTACCTG
This sequence comes from Klebsiella sp. 64, assembly GCF_018223915.1. Lineage (NCBI taxonomy): Bacteria > Pseudomonadati > Pseudomonadota > Gammaproteobacteria > Enterobacterales > Enterobacteriaceae > Klebsiella > Klebsiella sp. 64. Next base: position 21,185 of record NZ_JAGRQZ010000028.1, on the reverse strand, counting down.
GCCGAAGTGGACCGGGTCGCCAAGCTCTATCGTCTTGACACCTACCCGCACCAGATCGAAGTCATTACTTCCGAGCAGATGATGGACGCCTACTCCAGCGTCGGCATGCCCATCAACTATCCGCACTGGTCGTTTGGCAAAAAATTTATTGAGACCGAGCAGGCCTATAAGCACGGTCAGCAGGGTCTGGCGTATGAGATAGTCATCAACTCCAACCCCTGTATCGCCTACCTGATGGAGGAAAACACCATCACCATGCAGGCGCTGGTGATGGCCCATGCCTGCTACGGGCATAACTCGTTTTTTAAAAATAACTATCTGTTTCGCAGCTGGACCGACGCCAGCTCGATCATCGACTATCTGATCTTTGCCCGTAAGTACATCACCGAGTGCGAAGAGCGCTATGGCGTCGACGAAGTAGAGAAACTGCTCGACTCCTGCCACGCGCTGATGAACTACGGCGTCGACCGCTATAAACGTCCGCAAAAAATCTCTCTGCAGGAGGAGAAAGCGCGGCAGAAAAGCCGGGAAGAGTATCTGCAAAGCCAGGTGAATATGCTGTGGCGCACCCTGCCGAAGCGCGAGGAAGAAAAAGCGATTGAATCCGCTCGTCGCTACCCTTCCGAACCGCAGGAGAACCTGCTGTACTTTATGGAGAAGAACGCCCCGCTGCTCGAACCGTGGCAGCGCGAGATCCTGCGCATCGTGCGTAAAGTCAGCCAGTATTTCTACCCGCAGAAACAGACCCAGGTGATGAACGAGGGGTGGGCCACCTTCTGGCACTACACCATCCTCAACCATCTCTACGATGAAGGGAAAGTGACTGAGCGCTTTATGCTGGAGTTTCTCCACAGCCATACCAACGTGGTGTTCCAGCCGCCGTACAACAGTCCGTGGTACAGCGGGATTAACCCCTACGCGCTGGGCTTCGCCATGTTCCAGGACATCAAGCGCATCTGTCAGTCGCCCACGGAAGAGGATAAGTACTGGTTCCCCGATATCGCCGGTTCTGACTGGCTGGAAACGCTGCATTTCGCCATGCGCGACTTTAAGGATGAAAGCTTTATCAGTCAGTTCCTGTCGCCGAAGATCATGCGCGATTTCCGCTTCTTTACCGTGCTCGACGACGATCACAACAATTATCTGGAGATCTCGGCGATTCACAACGAAGAGGGTTATCGCGAGATCCGCAATAAGCTCTCCGCGCAGTATAACCTCAGCAATCTTGAGCCGAACATCCAGGTGTGGAACGTTGACCTGCGCGGCGACCGATCGCTGACCTTGCGCTATGTGCCGCACAACCGCGTCCCGCTGGACAAAGGCCGGCGCGAAGTGCTGAAGCATGTGCATCGTCTGTGGGGGTTCGATGTGCTGCTGGAGCAGCAGAACGCCGACGGCAGCATTGAGCTGTTGGACCGCTGCCCGGCGCGGCCGAACGCGCTATAGCATTGCGGGGCGAGTAAAATAACAAGGGGGCCATTGGCCCCCTTGTTCTGTTTATCGATCGCGAAAAGCCTGCTTAACGCATATTCATGGCTAAATCACCGGGCAGCGATTTCTGCATCCGGTGCCAGATCTCGCCGCTGTCATGGCCGTAGCGACGAACCAGCTCGTAAACCTGGTCATGCAGACCGGCCTCACACACTTTTGCCAGCTGATGATAGAAACCGAGCGCCAGGCTGCGCGCTTCCGGGCTGGAGAAATAGTGGCGGCCGATGCGGGTATACAACCCCTTCATGCCGTTGAGGATCAGACCGTAGATCGGGTTGCCGGAGGCGAACGCCAGACCACGGAAAATATTATAATCAAGCTCGGCGAAGGCGTCGGCGTGATCCTCCACCTCCCGGGCGCTGTCCAGGACCGCCAGTGCTTTATCCGGATGCTGGCGAAACGCGGTGCGGATAAAAATCGTGGAAATGTTGGTGCGCACGGAGAGCAGATTATCAATCAACTGCGGTACGCTGTCGTGATCGAGGCGCGCCAGCGTTTCGAGGATATTCAGGCCGGAGGTTTCCCAAAAGTTATTCACTTTAGTGGGCTTACCATGCTGAATGGTCAGCCAGCCGTCACGGGCCAGACGCTGCAATACTTCGCGCAGGGTTGTGCGGGTGACACCGATCAGCTCAGAAAGCTCGCGTTCAGCGGGGAGAATCGATCCGGGAGGGAAGCGGTTATTCCAGATACTCTCAATGATGTACTCTTCCGCGAAACCCGCAGGGCTCTGCGCCTTAATGACCATAGTAAGATTTCCATTACACAGCGTTACAATTGCACTCATCATACCAGAGCCGCTATAGCGCAGATAGCATGGCAAGTGAATTAAAAAGGGATCGCCGTTTCATTTTCCGCTTTTACTTTGCGCTTTTCCTTATCTTCACAAACCGCCAGCGCGGCGCGAAGAAAGTTGCTTCTCATTTTGCTCAACTGGTACTCTTGCCAATCGTTATGCACAAAACCATGCACTCATTGACGGGGAAGGATTCTGTCGTGGAAATTTCTTATGGCCGCGCGCTGTGGCGCAATTTTCTTGGCCAGTCGCCGGACTGGTACAAGCTGGCATTAATCATTTTCTTAATCGTAAATCCGCTGGTGTTCGCCGTGGCGCCGTTTGTCGCCGGCTGGCTGCTGGTGGTCGAGTTTATCTTTACCCTCGCCATGGCGCTGAAGTGCTATCCGCTGCTGCCGGGTGGTCTGCTGGCTATCGAGGCGCTGCTGATCGGCATGACCAGCCCGGCGCACGTCCGGGACGAGATCGCCGGCAATCTGGAGGTGCTGCTCCTGCTGATGTTCATGGTGGCGGGTATCTACTTTATGAAACAGCTTTTGCTGTTCGTGTTTACGCGCCTGCTGCTGGGGATCCGCAGCAAAATGCTGCTATCGCTGGCGTTCTGCCTGGCGGCCGCCTTCCTCTCGGCCTTTCTCGATGCGCTGACGGTGGTGGCGGTAGTGATCAGCGTCGCCGTCGGGTTCTACGGCATCTATCACCGCGTCGCCTCGGCGCGCCCGGACGATAGCGACCTGCTCGATGACAGCCATATCGAGCAGCACTACCGTGAGGTGCTGGAGCAGTTCCGCGGCTTTCTGCGCAGCCTGATGATGCACGCCGGCGTCGGGACCGCGCTCGGCGGCGTCATGACCATGGTCGGCGAGCCGCAAAACCTGATTATCGCCAAAGCCGCGGGCTGGCATTTTGGCGAGTTCTTTCTTCGCATGGCGCCCGTGACCCTGCCGGTGATGGTCTGCGGTCTGTTAACCTGTCTGCTGGTCGAAAAGTATCGCCTGTTTGGCTACGGCGAACCGCTACCGCCGACGGTGCGCAAGGTGCTGCAGGAGTTTGACGATCGCAGCCGCGCCCAGCGCAGCCGTCAGGAGCGACTGCGGCTGATTGCCCAGGCGCTCATTGGCGTTTGGCTGATCGTGGCCCTGGCTTTTCACCTGGCTGAGGTCGGCCTGATTGGCCTGTCGGTGATCATCCTCGCCACCACCTTTACCGGCGTTACCGATGAGCACGCCATTGGCAAGGCGTTCACCGAGGCGCTGCCCTTTACCGCGCTGCTGACGGTCTTCTTCTCCATCGTCGCGGTTATCATCGATCAGCAGCTGTTCACGCCGGTGATCGAGTTTGTCCTGCAGGCCTCGCCGCACGCGCAGCTGTCGCTGTTTTATCTGTTCAACGGCCTGCTGTCGTCCATTTCGGATAACGTGTTTGTCGGCACGGTCTACATCAACGAAGCGAAAGCGGCGCTCGAACATGGCGCCATCAGCCTGCCCCAGTTTGAGATGCTGGCGGTAGCGATCAACACCGGCACCAACCTGCCCTCGGTGGCCACCCCAAACGGCCAGGCGGCGTTTCTCTTCCTGCTGACTTCCGCCCTGGCGCCGCTTATTAGGCTCTCCTATGGCCGTATGGTGTGGATGGCGCTGCCCTACACCATCGTACTGACGCTGGTCGGCCTGTTATGCGTCGAGTTCACCCTGATGCCAGTCACCGACTGGCTGCTGGCGCACGGCTGGCTGGTGACGCCCACCCTGCCCTGAGTCAGTTTTTGCCCGGGTTCGCCCGGGCGCATCAATAACCCGTTACGGAATATTTTCCGCCGCGCCTCTGGCGTCGGTTCGGTTTTCGTTTACACTGCCATGATTTAGCATCTTCCAGGGAAATGATTATGTTGCAATATTTAAACCAGTGCTCAAGAGGACGCGGTGCCTGGCTCCTGATGGCGTTGACCGCTTTTATTCTCGAACTTGTCGCGCTGTGGTTCCAGCACGTGATGCTGCTGCAGCCGTGTGTCATGTGTATTTACGAACGCTGCGCGCTGTTCGGCATCATGGGCGCGGGACTGGTGGGCGCCATCGCCCCCAAAACGCCGCTGCGCTATGTCGCCATGGCAATCTGGTTGTACAGCGCGATACGCGGACTACAGCTGGCGTGGGAGCATACGATGATCCAGCTGCACCCTTCACCGTTCCAGACCTGCGATTTCGCCGCCCGCTTCCCAACCTGGCTGCCGCTGGATAAATGGCTGCCGCAGGTTTTCGTTGCGTCCGGAGACTGTTCAGTACGTCAGTGGCAGTTCCTGTCGCTGGAGATGCCGCAATGGCTGGTGGGGATTTTCGCCGCCTATCTGCTGGTCGCTATTCTGGTGATCGTTGCTCAGCCTTTCAAAGCGAAAAAACGCGATCTGTTTGGTCGTTAAGCCGCGGCGAGTACAGCCCACAATGAAACGCCCTGCGGGGCGTTTTTTTATGCCTCCTGCGCATCGCTGAATCGTTTCATGTCTATGGTTGACCACAGCCACCAAAAGGCGCATATTAAATACATCTTTTAAAACCCCACAGGAGCTCACATGTCATCTTTACTGATCCCCGCAGACTGGAAAGTTAAACGCTCCACCCCATTCTTTACCAAAGAGAATGTCCCTGCCGCCCTGCTGAGCCACCACAACACCGCGGCTGGCGTCTTCGGCCAGCTGTGCGTCATGGAGGGAACGGTGACCTATTACGGTTTTGCCAATGAACAGGCGACGGAGCCGGAGAAAAAAGTCGTGATTCATGCCGGGCAGTTTGCTACCAGTCCGCCGCAGTACTGGCACCGCGTCGAACTCAGTGACGACGCCCGCTTCAATATTCACTTCTGGGTGGCGGAAGAAACCGACGGTGAAAACGGGCTGTTCCACGCGAAGAAAGCGTGACGGCGCTTAGCGCGCCCTGTCAGGCAGATTAAGGATATGGTCCTGCCAGTCGACCACCGTGGACTCAGGCACCGCAATATGGCGAACGGAGATGCGTTCGCCGTGCATCGCCGCTTTTGAGCCAGTCAGCAGCGGGTGCCAGGCCGGCAGAGGCTTGCCTTCCGCCAGCAGGCGATAGGCACAGGTCGGCGGCAGCCATTCGAAGGTCGGCAGATTTTCGCGGGTAAGCTTGATGCAGTCCGGCTCATACTCAAAGCGACGCGCGTAGTTACGACACTGGCAGGTTTTGATATTGAGCTGACGACAGGCGACGTTGGTGAAGTAGATCTCGTCAGTGTCTTCATCCATCAGCTTGTGCAGGCAGCACTGGCCGCAGCCGTCACACAGCGATTCCCACTCCGCGTCGCTCATGTCATCCAGTGTTTTTTGTTGCCAGAAAGGTTGTTCGCTCATCGGAGTGTCCGTCGTTGCCAGTTAAGGGTGCACCTTATAACCAGTCTGGCACGCCGATGCAAGTTTTGCCGCCCCAAAAGGCGGCAAATAGCGCTTACAGCACGCGGGTAGTGAGCGCCAGGCCGTTGAAGCCGACCTCCAGCTCGTCACCGCTGTGCAGCGGCCCCACGCCTTCCGGGGTGCCGGTGAGGATCACATCCCCGGCTTTGAGGGTAAAGAAGCGCGACATATAGGCGATCAGCGGCACAATCTTATGGATCATGTCGGCAGTGGTGCCCTGCTGGCGCACTTCGCCATTAATCTTCAGGCTTAACGACGTATTCTGCGGGTCGCCGTGGAACTCAGCGGCCGGGATAAAGCCGGAGATCGGACAGGCGTTATCGAAGCCTTTGGCCTTCTCCCAGGGTTGTCCCGCTTTTTTCATTTTCGCCTGCAGGTCGCGCAGCGTGAGATCCAGCGCGACACCATAGCCGGCAATCCCTTTCAGCACATGCTCTTCCGTCGCCTGACGCAGCGTGCTGCCGATAAGCACCGCCAGCTCGACTTCGTGATGCACCGAGCCCAGCCCCTCAGGAAGCACCAACGGCTGACGAAGATCGCACAGCGCAGTCTCAGGTTTAATAAACAGCACCGGCTCTTCCGGCGTCGCACTGCCCATTTCCTTGATGTGTTTCGCATAATTACTGCCGACGCACACTACTTTGCTTACTGGATAATCCAGAAGCGCACCCTGCCAGTTATGATGTTGGTACATTATTTTCCCTCGTGGGTTAATCGGATTGTTTCCCCTGTTCCGCCAGGTGTTTCTTTAGTAGATTTTCAGACGGCGGAGGCAGTTGCAGGTAATAGCCCTGTTCGCTTAACGCCTGTTTCACTTTTTCCAGATCGGCGTTAACCAGTTTTTTGCGCCCATCCAGCGGCAGCAGCATCGCCATTTGCGGCGTGCCAAAGCTGCGCATTAGCTCGTCAGGAACGCGCGAGAAATCGTCCTTTTTTTCGACGTATAAATAGGTTTGTTCACGTTTAGTACTTCGATAGATCACACAAAACATAGTTTTACTCGGAATTAGACCCGTGGTCACTTGCCTCAATATATGAGTGACTATAACATGCCTTTTAGTCTTCGGAATATCACCGCACTTCGGCGGTTGATAAACAGCAAATTGAGTAAGGCCAGGATGTCAAATACGCCAATCGAACTTAAAGGCAGTAGCTTCACGTTATCTGTCGTTCATTTGCACGATGCAAATCCCGAGGTTATTCGTCAGGCGTTAGAAGACAAAATCGCCCAGGCTCCCGCCTTTTTACGTCATGCTCCGGTGGTGGTGAATATCGCCAGCATCGAGGAGGAGGTAGAATGGCGCGCCATCAACGAGGCTATCGCCGCGACCGGTTTACGTATTATGGGCGTTAGCGGATGCAAAATTCCGCGCCTGAAAACCGAAATCGACCGCGCCGGCATCCCGTTATTAACCGAAGGGAAAGAAAAAGCCTCTCGTCCGGCACCGTCCGAACCCACCCCGCCGCCGCCAGTTGCTAGTCAGATCACAAAAACGCGTTTGATTGATCAGCCGGTACGTTCCGGTCAGCGCATTTATGCGCCACACTGTGATCTTATTGTTACAAATCATGTGAGTGCCGGTGCGGAACTTATCGCTGACGGAAATATCCATGTATATGGCATGATGCGAGGACGCGCGCTGGCAGGCGCCGGTGGCGACAGAGACGCCCAGATATTTTGTACCCACCTTGCGGCGGAGCTGGTCTCCATCGCCGGGGAATATTGGCTGAGCGATAACATCCCGGCCGAATTTTATGGCAAAGCGGCGCGCCTGCGTTTAGGTGAAAGCGCTTTGGCAATTCAACCGTTAAATTAATCCCTTTTTAACAAGGAATTTCTATGGCACGCATTATTGTTGTGACTTCGGGTAAAGGGGGCGTTGGCAAGACCACCTCCAGCGCGGCCATCGCTACAGGTTTGGCCCAGAAGGGAAAGAAAACCGTCGTTATCGACTTCGACATCGGCCTGCGTAACCTCGACCTGATTATGGGCTGCGAACGTCGCGTCGTTTATGATTTCGTCAACGTCATTCAGGGCGATGCCACACTGAACCAGGCGCTGATTAAAGATAAGCGCACGGAAAATCTCTACATTCTCCCGGCTTCCCAGACCCGGGATAAAGACGCTCTGACTCGCGAAGGCGTCGACAAGGTTCTCGAAGAACTGAAGAAAATGGAATTCGATTTCATCGTCTGTGATTCCCCGGCAGGCATTGAAACCGGTGCGCTGATGGCGCTTTACTTTGCTGATGAAGCCATCATCACCACTAACCCGGAAGTCTCCTCCGTTCGCGACTCCGACCGTATCCTTGGCATTCTCGCCTCTAAATCCCGCCGCGCGGAAAATGGCGAAGAGCCAATCAAAGAGCATCTGCTGCTGACCCGCTACAATCCAGGCCGCGTTAATAAAGGCGATATGCTGAGCATGGAAGACGTGCTGGAAATTCTGCGCATCAACCTGGTAGGCGTGATCCCGGAAGACCAGTCAGTCCTGCGCGCATCCAACCAGGGTGAGCCGGTGATCCTCGATGCCGCCTCGGACGCAGGCAAAGCCTATGCCGATACCGTTGAACGTCTGCTCGGAGAAGAACGCCCTTTCCGCTTCATTGAAGAAGAGAAGAAAGGATTCCTCAAACGCCTGTTCGGAGGATAAATTATGGCTTTACTCGACTTTTTTCTCTCGCGAAAAAAGAACACGGCTAATATTGCGAAAGAACGCCTGCAAATCATCGTCGCCGAGCGCCGCCGCGGAGACGCGGAGCCGCATTACCTGCCGCAGTTACGCAAAGATATCCTGGAAGTGATCTGTAAATACGTACAGATCGACCCGGAGATGGTCAGCGTGCAGCTGGAGCAGCGGGACGGGGATATATCCATTCTTGAGCTGAACGTGACCCTACCCGAAACGGAAGAGTCGAAATCCTGACCTTTCGCGCCATCGCGAAAAAAACCGGCTACGCCACGCGCCGCCGGTTTTTTAATGGTCTGAACCTGGCCGCGAACTAGCGCGGATAGTCGTTTAACAGCCTCTTCAGCCGCTCGGCCATCAGCTCCCCGCGCCAACCGGAAATCAGCTCAGGTTCACCGGCTTGCGTTTTCAGCTGCCAGTGCCAGTTCAGCAGCTGGTTGATCTGCCGACGCGACGCCAGCAGCTCCGCGCTTACGCCCTTCTCCGTGCTCACTTCCTGCACCAGCGCTTTAATATCTTTAAAGGCTTTGCGGTAGCCCGGCATGTCGATCAGGTTCTGCAGCGGCGCCGGCAGGGCCGACTCCGGCAGCGCCTGCGCTTTTTCGACCAGGCTAATCAGCGTTTTGCCGTGGAAGCGAATTTCGCTACCGGATAACCCGAGGCTGTCGAGCTCGCCCAGGCTGGTGGGCATATAGCGCGCCACGCTCCACAGATGCTCTTCCCGCACCACAAAGTTTACCGCCAGGTCGCGCTCGCGCGCTTTGCGCAGGCGCCACTCCGCCAACAGCTGCAGACAACCCAGCTGGCGGGTACGCAGCTGCCAGGCGTTGCCGATATCGCGCCAGGCCTCGGCCGGGTCGACCACCTCCTGACGACGCTGCTGCATCACGCGGCACTCGTCGAGCGCCGCCGGCAGCCAGCCAGCGCGATCGGTCTCCGCCATTAACTGGCTGGCGATCGGCAGCAGATACCAGACGTCGGCCGCGGCATATTCACACTGACGCTCAGTCAGCGGGCGCGCCAGCCAGTCGGTGCGGGATTCGCTTTTATCCAGCGCTACCCCGGAATACTCTTCCACCATCGAGGCGAAGCCCCAGGACATTGGGCGGCCGCAGAAGGCCGCCAGGATCTGGGTGTCAATCAGCGGCTGCGGCATCAGGTTAAATGCATTAAGGAAGACTTCTAAATCTTCGCTGCCGGCATGCAGGTATTTAGTCACATCCTGGTTGAGCAGCAGGTCGCGCATCGGCGCCCAGTCGTTAATCGTCAAGGGATCGATCAGAGAGACCTGCTGGCCGTCGAACAGCTGCAGCAGGCCCAGCTGCGGGTAATAGGTGCGGGTGCGGACAAATTCCGTATCCAGAGCGACGGCGGAGGCCGTGCTTGCCGCTTCGCAGACAGCGCGCAGGCCATCGTCGGTGGTGATCATCTGATAGTTCAAAGCATACTCTCTTAACTTGCGCCCATAAAAAACGCCGGCGTAGCCGGCGTCAGGCGACTCATTCGTTACTTAGCCTTTATTGTCCACTTTAGCGCGCGCTTCGTCACGCAGTTCTCGCCGCAAAATTTTCCCGACGTTGGATTTCGGCAGTTCATCACGGAATTCCACCAGCTTCGGCACCTTGTATCCGGTCAAATGGCGACGGCAGAACGTAATCAGCGCCTCTTCGGTTAACGCAGCATCTTTCTTGACTACGAAAATCTTCACCGCTTCGCCGCTGCTGCCGGACGGCACGCCGATGGCCGCCACTTCCAGCACCCCGCTATGCTGCATGACCACATCTTCGATTTCGTTCGGATAGACGTTAAAACCCGACACCAGGATCATATCTTTTTTGCGATCGACGATGCGCAGGAACCCCTCTTCATCCATCACCGCGATATCCCCGGTGTGCAGCCAGCCGTCTTTGATAATCTCATCCGTCGCGTCAGGGCGCTGCCAGTAGCCCAGCATCACCTGCGGCCCTTTAATACAGAGCTCGCCCGGCTGACCCGGCGCCACTTCGTTATCATCATCATCCACCAGTTTGGCTTCGGTGGAGGGCACCGGCAGGCCAATGCTGCCGCTGTGGTAGTCAATATCGTGCGGGTTAACGCTGACCAGCGGAGAACACTCTGTCAGGCCGTAGCCCTCCAGCAGATATTGCCCGGTCAGTTTTACCCAGCGCTCGGCCACCGCCTGCTGCACCGGCATCCCACCGCCGGCGGACAAATGCAGCGAGGAGAAATCAAGCTGCTGGAACTCTTTGTTGTTCAGCAAGGCGTTGAACAGGGTATTGACCCCGGTCATGGCGGTAAAAGGATACTTCGCCAGCTCCTTCACCAGCCCGGGGATATCGCGTGGGTTGGTGATCAGCAAATTTTGCCCGCCCAGTTCGATAAACAGCAGGCAGTTCATGGTCAGGGCGAAAATGTGATACAGCGGCAGCGCGGTCACCACGAACTCTTTGCCGCGATGCAGCAGCGGGCCGTAGGTGGCATTGACCTGCTCGAGGTTAGCCAGCATATTGCGGTGGGTGAGCATCGCACCTTTGGCCACGCCGGTGGTGCCCCCGGTGTACTGCAGAAACGCCAGATCTTCCGCAACGATCTCCGGCTTGACGTACTGCATGCGATAGCCGTGCTGCAACGCGCTGCGAAACGAGATGGCGTCCGGCAGGTGGTACTTCGGCACCAGGCGCTTAATGTACTTGACCACAAAGTTCACCAGCGTGCCTTTGGCGGTGGAAAGCTGGTCGCCCATGCGCGTCAGGATCACATGCTGGACCTGAGTTTTCGCCACCACTTTTTCCAGGGTATGGGCAAAGTTGGAGACTATGACGATCGCCGCCGCGCCGCTGTCGTTGAGCTGATGCTCCAGTTCGCGCGGGGTATATAAGGGGTTGACGTTAACCACGATCATCCCGGCGCGCAGGATGCCAAACAGAGCCACCGGATACTGCAGCAGGTTAGGCATCATCAGGGCCACGCGATCGCCCTTCTGTAACCCCAACCCCTCCTGAAGATAAGCGGCGAAGGCGCGACTACGCTCCTCCAGCTTACGGTAGGTCATCACTTCACCCATATTGATAAACGCCGGTTGGTCGGCGTAACGGGTGGTGGCATGTTCAAACAGTTCAACCAGGGATTGATAGCGGTCAGGATTTATCTCCGCCGGAACATCTGCGGGATAACGGTTTAGCCAAACCTTTTTCACTGCATCACCTCTGAAATAGTTATTCGTCGTCATCACAGCCCCTGGATAATACATTTTGTTAACATTATATTAACTCAGCGTACCAGTTTATTAATTAGGCAATGAGCAGGTTGCGAAGCGCGTCACTATTTTTTTTCTTATTCGACTGAAAACAAAGAAACAGCGGACCGGCCGCTGTTTCTTTGAACTAACATAAACAACAAAATCATTCGGTTACAACGTTTCTCACCTCAGCAGGGCCGGGATTGTACCAGCCGCCATAGCCGTAGCCCCAGGGGCGCGGACCCAGCATCCACGGGTCGATAGGTTGCGGAGGCATCACCACCTGCTGCACTACGTTCCAGCGCTTGTAGCCGGTGGCGTTCATCAGCATAAATTTATACGGCGTGCTGCCCACCTTGCCGTCAACCACCCCGGCGATCGGTCCGACCACGGTCACTAGTTGACCGCGGAAATCCACCGGATCGAGGAAGCCATTGACGTCAGCAAAAATCCTTCCGCGGGACGGCTCGCCCAGCACTGGCCGCGCGCCGCTGTCCAGCGGTACGGTGGCGATTTCTAAGCGGGTTTTCCCCTGCTGGTTTTGCACATTGACCACCTTACCGCCAAAGCGCGCTTCCTGGCCAACGTACAGCTGCGGGGCGTTCATCACCCGCACCAAATCCTGCTGCGGCGTCGGGCTGGTGCCTTTGATGGCATCCGGCACTGACACGCAGCCGCTTAGCGCAACGGCAACCGCCGCGGCTAACAGCCAGCGAACGCCCTGTTTTTGACCCGCCATGATGCGACTCCTTTTCTCAGTCTTCTTGTTACTGAGATTCACTCGCGGCCTGGAAGTTTCTTCCACGCCACCTCGTTTCGCAAATAAACCGGCTCCGCTTTCTCCACGGCCACGGTTTTCCCCGCCGCCAGCAGGTAACAGGCTAACGGCAGCATATCCTCCGCCGCCGGCAATTCAATTTCGCCGCTGCTTAAGGTCAGTCCGCTCGCTTTCGCCAGATCCGGCCACGCCTGCCATCCGGTGCCGACGGTGGCCCATTCGCCGGAAAGCTGTGCCAGTCGTTCGGCTACCGCGTCCGGTTTGAGCACCGCTTCCGTCTCTTCGCCATGCCAGACGCCCTGCTCGTCGCGCTGGTACTCGGCCCAGTAGACTTCGCCCATACGCGCATCAATGGCCGCCAGCACTCGGGTGGCGCCGGTTTTGCGCCAGGCGCCCTGCGCCATGGTGGCCAGCGTGGAAACGCCAATCATTGGCAGTTCGGCGCCCAGCGCCAGCCCCTGAGCGATACCGATGCCGATGCGCACGCCGGTAAAGCTGCCCGGACCGCGGCCAAAGGCCAGCGCGTCCAGCTCGCTCAGCGTGGTGCCGCTCTCGGTGAGGACCTCCTGCACCAGCGGCAGGATACGTTGGGTATGTTCGCGGGGACAAATTTCGAAATGAGCACTAAGGGTGCCATCATTCCACAGAGCCGCGGAGCAGGCCTCTGTGGCGGTATCGATAGCCAAAATTCGCATGGGTGGTCACGCTCTCGTTACATAGTTCAGGCCTTCAGGCAGCCTGATTTCCGGCAAACGGCCAACCCGCCGCCATGCCGCCCGAAGTCTATTGGGAACCGCTAATTAACAAAATGGCGCGCAGCTTAACACATTTTAGTGCGGATTACCTTGCCGGCGGTACGGCGAGAAAGCGCACCGCCCGACGGATATCGCGGGTTCGCGGCGCCGGCGGCAGACTGGCCAGGAACACCGCGCCGTAGGGGCGCATCACCAGCCGGTTGTCGCAGATCACCAGCACCCCGCGGTCGTCGATATCGCGGATCAGGCGACCCACCCCCTGCTTGAGGGTGATCACCGCATCCGGGAGCTGCACTTCATCAAAGGGATCGCCGCCGCGCAGCCGGCAATCTTCCATCCGCGCTTTTAGCAGCGGATCGTCCGGCGAGGTGAACGGTAGCTTATCGATAATCACCAGCGACAGCGCGTCGCCGCGCACATCGACTCCCTCCCAGAAGCTGCTGGTAGCCACCAGCAGCGCGTTGCCGGCGCTGACAAACTGCTGCAGCAGCTGGCCTTTGCTGGTCTCGCCCTGCAGCAGCACCGGTAGCGTCATGGTGGCGCGGAACTGCTCCGCCAGATCGCGCATCATGGCGTGCGAGGTGCACAACATAAAGCAGCGACCATCGTTGGCCTCGATCAGCGGCTTGAGCATCGCCGCCAGGTGTCGCGCTGCGCCGGGCTGGTTCGGCAGGGGTAGGTTGCGCGGCACACAGAGCAACGCCTGGTGCTGATAGTCAAAGGGACTCGGCAGCAGTAGAGTCTGCGCCTCGTCGATCCCCAGCCGGGCGGTAAAGTGATGCAGATCGTCGTTCACCGACAGCGTCGCCGAGGTAAAGATCCAACTCCCCGACTTCTGCGCCATCACCTCTTTAAACTTCTCGGCCACGGTCAGCGGCGTCAGCGCGAGAGTAAAGTGGCGCGAGGTACACTCATACCAGTAGCTGTAGCCCGGCTGGTTGATCTCTTTCAACAGCTTCAGGCGCCCGCGATAGAGGGTGGCGCGCTCAAAAGCGGCGTCGAGCAGCGCCGAGCGACCCAGCGAAAGTTTGGCGACGTCATAGCATAGCTCGAGCGCGTCATCGAGCAGCAGCAGCGCTCGCTGAATGTGGCTGTCCGCCAGCAGCTCGCGCAGATTGCCGCGGTAGCCCGGGTCTCCCAGCTGCAGGCGGAAATCCTGCGCGCTTTGCGCCAGGCGGTCGGCGCATTTTTGCAGCTGCTGAGTGTCTTTCAGTTCGGTGCGGTAGGCAATGGTGATGTCTTTCGCCAGGTCCAGCAGCTGGCGGCTGGAGAGCGACTGGCCAAAGTACTGACTGGCGATATCCGGCAGCTGATGGGCTTCATCGAAGATCATCACTTCCGCCTCGGGGATCAGCTCGGCAAAGCCGCTCTCTTTGACCACCATATCGGCCAGAAACAGGTGATGGTTGACCACCACCACGTCGGCGTCCATCGCTTTTTTACGCGCCTTCACCACGAAGCAATCTTTATACAGTGGGCAGTCGCTACCGAGACAGTTATCGTTGGTGCTGGTCACCAGCGGCCAGGCCTGAGAGTCTTCCGCGACGCTGGCGCAGGTGCTGATATCGCCATCCTGGGTTTGATTCGACCAGGAGCGCAGGAGGATCACATCGCTGAGGGTTTGCACCGGCAGATCGCCGCCCGCCAGCGCCTGCTGCTCAAGACGTTCGAGACACAGGTAGTTGGAGCGCCCTTTGAGCAGCGCCAGTTTCCCGGTGAATTTGAGCGCTTTGGCGACGGTGGGCAGATCGCGGCTGTAAAGCTGATCCTGCAGCGCTTTCGAGCCGGTGGAGATAATCACCTTTTTTTTCGCCCGCAGCGCAGGCGCCAGGTAAGCGTAGGTTTTACCGGTTCCGGTCCCCGCTTCCACCACCAGCGGCCGGGAGGCCTCAATCGCTTCGCTGACCGCCACCGCCATTTGGCGCTGCGGCTCGCGCGGTTTAAATCCCGGTATGGCTTTGGCTAGCTGGCCGTCTGCTGCAAAATCGTCGATCACATTGCCCCCTGGTTATTTGGACAGTGATTATGTCAGGGAGGACGGCGTTTCGCCAGTCCGGGTAGTGACGCGAGCGGCACATTATGGCAGTCTTGCCGCAGCCGAATGGAATGCTTAAAGAGGAAAAAGCAATGACAATTACGCGTATTGATGCCGAAGCCCGTTGGTCAGACGTGGTGATCCACAACCAGACCCTGTACTACACCGGCGTGCCGGCAAATCTCGATGCCGACGCTTTCGAGCAGACCGCCAATACCCTGGCGCAGATTGACGCGGTGCTGGAAAAACAGGGCAGCGACAAGTCGCGTATTCTTGACGCCACCATCTTCCTCGCCGATAAAAGCGACTTTGCGGCGATGAATAAAGCCTGGGACGCGTGGGTGGTGGCTGGTCACGCCCCGGTGCGCTGCACGGTGGAAGCGACGCTGATGAACCCGCAGTATAAAGTTGAGATCAAAATTATCGCCGCGGTGTAATTACTCGTCCTCATCCTCATCTTCAAAGCGCGCGACGATCTGCTCGCCGGTATGCGTTGCGCGCAGCTCTTCCGCCACCAGGGCAATCGCCTGGCCGCTGCTTATCCCCTGAGCCATTAGCTCATGGATACGTTCGACCGCTTTTTGCTGTTGCTCGTGGCTCAGCGAAGGTAAACCTGCAAACATCTTTTACTCCTGCTACATTGTGGGGCGTAATTATTTCACGCCGTCCCCGACTACGCCAGAGGGGCGGCAACGTTCAGGATCGAGAAAGATGTTGTCCCCCGCGATTATTACCCTGCCCTGGCGCCCGGATGCGGCCGAACACTATTTTGCGCCGTTAAGCGCCCTGCCCTGGGCGATGCTGCTGCATTCCGGCTTTGCCGACCATCCGCATAACCGCTTTGATATTCTGGTGGCTGCCCCGCGCGCCACGCTACTGACGCGCGATGAACAGACGTGGGTCGACGACGGCGAAACCGTTGTTGTCTCAGCTGAAGATCCGCTGCAGCTCCTGCAGCAGCAGTTGGATCGTCAGCCGTTCACGCCGCAACCCCATGACGATCTGCCGTTTCTCGGCGGCGCGCTGGGATTATTCGGTTACGACCTGGGCCGTCGCTTTGAGCGTCTCCCTTCGCACGCGCAGGCCGATATCGCGCTGGCGGATATGGCGGTGGGGATCTATGACTGGGCGCTTATCGTCGACCACCAGCGCCAACAGATATCGCTGCTCAGCTATGACGACCCGCAGCAGCGTCTACAGTGGCTGGAGGCGCAAACGCCGACGCCGGGTGAAACCTTCGCCCTGACCTCTGCCTGGCAGTCAAATATGAGCCGCCAGCAGTACGGCGAAAAATTTCGCCAGGTACAGGCCTATCTGCACAGCGGCGACTGCTATCAGGTCAACCTCGCCCAGCGTTTTCAGGCCAGCTACGTCGGTGATGAATGGCAGGCCTTCCGCCAGCTGAACACCGTCAACCGCGCCCCCTTTAGCGCCTTTATTCGCCTCGATGAAGGGGCGATTTTAAGCCTGTCGCCGGAGCGCTTTATCCAGCTGCGCCAGGGGGAGATCCAGACGCGGCCGATAAAAGGCACCCTACCGCGGCTCGATTCACCGCCGGAAGATGCGCAGCAGGCTGAGAAGCTGGCGAATTCGCCGAAAGATCGCGCCGAGAATTTAATGATTGTTGACCTGATGCGCAACGACATCGGCCGCGTCGCCGTCCCGGGTAGCGTCCGGGTCCCCGAGCTGTTCGTGGTGGAGCCGTTCCCGGCGGTCCATCATCTGGTCAGCACCATCACCGCCCGCCTGCCAATGACGCTGCACGCCAGCGACCTGCTGCGCGCCGCCTTTCCCGGCGGCTCGATCACCGGCGCGCCGAAAGTGCGGGCGATGGAGATTATCGATGAACTGGAGCCCCAGCGTCGCAACGCCTGGTGTGGGAGCATTGGCTACCTGAGCTATTGCGGCAATATGGATACCAGCATCACCATTCGCACCCTGACGGCATGGCAGGGACAGCTGTACTGCTCCGCCGGCGGCGGAATTGTGGCGGATAGCGAGGAAGCGGCGGAATATCAGGAAACTTTTGATAAAGTTAATCGTATCCTGCAGCAACTGGAGAACTAGACCATGGCGGATCGCGCCCTTAATCTGGATGATTTTCTGTCCCGCTTTCAGCTTCTGCGCCCGCAGCCTTCGCGCCATGCGCTCAATCAGCGGCAGGCGGCGGTGCTGGTGCCGATCGTGCGCCGGCCGCAGCCCGGCCTGCTGCTGACCCAGCGTTCGCCGCTGCTGCGCAAGCACGCCGGCCAGGTCGCCTTTCCCGGCGGCGCAGTAGATAATACCGACGCGACGCTTATCGCCGCCGCCCTGCGCGAAGCTCAGGAAGAGGTGGCGATCCCGCCGGAGGCGGTCGAGGTGATCGGCGTCCTGCCGCCGGTGGACAGCGTCACCGGCTTTCAGGTGACGCCGGTGGTGGGCATTATTCCCCCGGATCTGCACTACCACGCCAGCCAGGACGAAGTCTCCGCGGTATTTGAAATGCCGCTCGCCGAAGCCCTGCGCCTTGGGCGCTACCATCCGCTCGATATCCACCGCCGGGGCAACGACCACCGCGTCTGGCTCTCCTGGTACCAGCATTATTTTGTCTGGGGAATGACCGCCGGGATCATTCGCGAGCTGGCGCTGCAAATTGGCGCACGTCCTTAGCTATACTGATAATGAGAGGGCGCTCTCATTATTAGTAAAATCGCGGTTAGCCATTAGTTTAATTCATGTGAATAGTTGAACTGACAGGGCGCTTCCCTCTTACACTATGCGCAGTTATTACATCGTTACCGCACCCGCGGTAACCCTGTCAGGAGTATTATCGTGATTAGTCTATTCGACATGTTCAAGGTGGGGATTGGTCCCTCATCTTCCCACACTGTTGGCCCGATGAAGGCCGGAAAACAGTTCGTCGATGACCTGGTCGAAAAAGGATTGCTTAATGCAGTGACTCGTGTGGCGGTTGACGTCTACGGTTCACTGTCATTAACCGGCAAAGGCCACCATACGGACATCGCCATTATCATGGGACTGGCGGGCAATCAGCCCGATACGGTCGATATTGACGCGATCCCGGCTTTTATCCGTGACGTCGAAGCGCGCGGTCGTCTGCTGCTGGCCAACGGCCAGCATGAGGTCGACTTCCCGGCGGATGACGGCATGCGTTTTCGCAGCGACAACCTGCCGCTGCACGAAAACGGCATGACCATTCACGCCTGGGCCGGCGAGAAAGAGATCTACTGCAAGACCTACTACTCGATCGGCGGCGGCTTTATTGTCGACGAAGAGCACTTCGGCAAGGAAAACGCCAACGAACTGCAGGTGCCCTACCCATTTAAATCGGCGCAGGAAATGCTGGCCTACTGCAAAGAGACTGGCCTGTCGCTCTCCGGGATGGTGATGCAGAACGAGTTGGCTCTGCACAGCAAAAAAGAGATCGAGGATTATTTCGCCAACGTCTGGCAGACCATGCGCGCCTGTATCGACCGCGGGATGAACACCGAGGGCGTGCTGCCCGGCCCGCTGCGCGTACCGCGTCGCGCCTCGGCGCTGCGTCGTCTGCTGGTGGCCAGCGATAAGCTCTCCAGCGATCCAATGAACGTTGTTGACTGGGTCAATATGTTCGCGCTGGCGGTCAATGAAGAGAACGCCGCCGGCGGTCGCGTGGTAACCGCGCCGACCAACGGCGCCTGCGGCATCGTTCCGGCGGTACTCGCCTATTACGATCACTTTATCGAGTCCGTCAGCCCGGAGATCTATATTCGCTACTTTATGGCCTGCGGGGCGATCGGCGCGCTGTATAAGATGAATGCGTCCATTTCCGGCGCGGAAGTCGGCTGTCAGGGCGAGGTGGGCGTCGCCTGCTCGATGGCGGCGGCGGGCCTGGCTGAACTGCTCGGCGCCAGCCCGGAACAGGTTTGCGTGGCGGCGGAGATCGGCATGGAACACAACCTCGGCCTGACCTGTGATCCGGTCGCCGGCCAGGTGCAGGTGCCATGCATTGAACGTAACGCCATCGCCTCCGTCAAGGCGATCAACGCCGCGCGAATGGCGATGCGCCGCACCAGCGAACCGCGCGTCTCGCTCGATAAGGTGATCGAGACCATGTATGAAACCGGTAAAGACATGAACGCCAAGTACCGCGAAACCTCGCGCGGCGGCCTGGCGATTAAAGTTCAGTGTGACTAAACTATTCGTGTCCCTCTGCGCCTGCAAAGCGCGCAGGGGGTTAACCCTGGTGACTGAAATCTCCCTGATGCGCCTTCAACGGCGCATTTTCTTTTTTCTATACCTGGCGATATTCTGCCACTACACTTGCTCTATAAAATAAGCCACGCTTAACCACTCGTCCTGTCGACAGGGTGTCGCACATGCAGACTGCACAAAAAGTCATTACGGCCTATCGTCACAAACGCATTATTGTCTGCCTGCTGGTAGCCCTGGCGACCCTGGGCGCCACATTAGCCATCCGATTTATTTCGCAGCGCAGCGTAAATGAAGATTATATTCGCACGGCCGCCACCCAACGGGTGGCGGCGCTCAATGACATCTTGCGCCCGCTAAGCGCGCAGCGAGCCACCCTGCTCCCTCTGGTGGGCAAACCCTGCCCTGATATCCATCTGACGCTGCGCAAAATGGCGGCCTCGTTGCAAACCATTCGTTCCGTCGCCCTCGTCACGTCAGGTATCGTTTACTGTTCCAGTATTTTTGGCCCGCGACAGGCAGACTTACATCGCCTGCAGCCCGCGCTTCCTGCGCCCCGCCCTCTGCTGCTCTTCTCGAACGACAGCTCCTTGCTCAAAGGCTCGCCGGTACTGATCCAATGGTATCCAGCCGCGGAGAGCGGCCTGGACGGCGTGATGCTGGTGGTGAATATTGAGCTGCTGGGAACCTTAATTCTTAATGAAAAATCGGCCCTGATCAGCGACGTCAGCCTGCAGGTTGGCGATCGTTATTTTAGCAGCCGCCATGGGCTTCTCGAAAAAACGCATGTCCCGCAGGGCACGGTGATTTATCGCCAGCGCTCTACGGAGTTTCCGTTTACTGTCAATATTAACGGCCCTGGCGCCTCGGCGATTGCGCTTGAGGAGCTGCCCGGCGAGCTGCCGCTGGCGCTGATTTTTAGCCTGCTAATGACCGGCATCGCCTGGCTGGCCACCGCCGGCAGAATGAGTTTCTCGCGGGAAATAAGCCTTGGCATTTCGGCCCGGGAGTTTGCCCTCTGGTGCCAGCCGCTGCAGGATGCGCGCAGCGGCCGCTGCTGCGGGGTGGAGATCCTGCTGCGCTGGAATAATCCCCGCCGTGGGACGATTTCGCCGGAGGTATTTATCCCCATCGCCGAAGGCAATAATCTGATCATCCCTCTCACCCGCTATGTGATTGCCGAAACCGCTCGCCGCCTGGACGCTTTTCCTCGCGACCGCCATTTTCACATCGTGATCAATGTCGCCGCGCGCCATTTCGCTAACGGACTCCTGCTGCGCGACCTGCACAATTACTGGTTCAGCGTGGATCCGGTGCAGCAGCTGGTGGTCGAGCTAACCGAACGCGATGTCCTGCAGGATGGCGACCAGCATATGGCCGAACATCTGCACTTTAAGGGCGTACAGCTGGCGATCGATGATTTTGGTACCGGCAATACTTCGCTCTCATGGCTGGAAAAGCTGCGCCCGGACGTCCTGAAGATCGACCGCTCGTTCACCAGCTCGGTCGGCATAGATAGCGTGAACGCGACGGTGACAGATATTATTATCGCCCTCGCCAACCGCCTGCATATTGTTACCGTTGCCGAAGGGGTGGAGACGCTGGAGCAGGAAAGCTACCTGCGTAGCCACGGCGTCGATGTGCTGCAGGGGTTTTATTATGCGCGGCCGATGCCGGTGGAGGCGTTCCCGGCGTGGCTGGCCAGCAGGGAGGAGAGTGAGAGTGAGGGTGAGGGTGAGAGCGAGACGACAGAATAACTCGCCGGCCGCAGCGGCCGGCGAGTTATTCTGTCGT
>NZ_JAGRQZ010000027.1:0-172107 GCF_018223915.1 Klebsiella sp. 64 | reverse complement strand
CCTGCTTATTCGCACCTTCCTTAGCAGCCGAATGCTTCGGCACCTTCTGGCTTGTATTTGGCGGCTGCGGTAGCGCCGTGCTCGCCGCGGCTTTCCCCGAGCTGGGTATTGGTTTTGCCGGCGTCGCGCTGGCATTTGGCTTAACGGTATTAACCATGGCGTTTGCGGTCGGCCATATTTCCGGGGGGCATTTCAACCCGGCGGTCACCTTAGGCCTGTGGGCCGGCGGCCGTTTTCCGGCAAAAGAGGTCATTGGCTATATTATCGCTCAGGTGGTCGGCGGAATTATTGCCGCGGCGGTGCTGTACGTGGTTGCCAGCGGTAAAGCCGGCTTTGATGCCGCCGCCAGCGGCTTCGCCTCCAACGGCTATGGCGAACACTCCCCGGGCGGCTTCTCTATGCTGTCGGCTATCGTCATTGAAATTGTCCTGACCTGCGGCTTCCTGCTGGTTATTCATGGCGCGACCGATAAACATGCGCCGGCGGGCTTTGCCCCCATCGCCATCGGCCTGGCGCTGACCCTCATCCATTTGATCAGCATTCCAGTCACCAACACCTCGGTCAACCCGGCGCGCAGCACCGCGGTGGCAATTTTCCAGGGCGGCTGGGCGCTGCAGCAGCTGTGGCTGTTCTGGGTCATGCCAATCGTCGGCGGGATCCTCGGCGGCGTGCTGTATCGCACCCTGCTGGAAAAACGCGATTAACGCTTTTCAAAGCCCGGGTCTCCGGGCTTTTTCTTTCTGGCGACAGCTTTACTCGGCCCGGTGATTTGGGTAGTGTCATGGGCGCTATTCTTATCATGCAAGGGCTGCATCGTTCATGTTTTCGGGACTCTTTATTATTCTGTTGCCGCTGGTCGTCGGCTATTTACTGCCTCTTCGTCACTCCTCCGCGCTAAAGCTGATAAACCGCATGCTCAGCTGGATTGTCTATGTAATCCTTTTTTTTATGGGTATCAGCCTGGCGTTCCTCGACAATCTGGCCAGCAACCTGCTGGCAATATTGCATTACGCCGCGGTGAGCGTGGTTATCATTTTACTGTGTAATATCGCCGCACTGCTGTGGCTGGAAAGTAAAATGCCATGGCGCAGTCAGCATCGTCAGGAGAAATTACCCTCGCGCCTGGCCATGGCCCTGGAATCGCTGCAGCTGTGCGGTGTGGTCGTGCTCGGTTTTCTGCTCGGTCTGACCAGACTGCCTTTTTTACAGCACGCGACAGAAGCCAGCGAATATACGTTGATTTTTCTCCTGTTCCTCGTTGGTATCCAATTACGCAATAATGGAATGAGTCTGCGACAAATAGTCCTTAACCGCCGGGGAATGATCGTCGCCGTGGTGGTTACGGCCAGTTCATTACTCGGCGGGATACTTAACGCCTTTATTCTCGGTCTGCCGTTAAAGACCGGTCTGGCAATGGCCAGCGGTTTCGGCTGGTATTCGCTCTCCGGTATTTTACTCACCGAATCCTTTGGCCCGGTCATCGGTAGCGCGGCGTTCTTTAACGATCTCTGTCGCGAGCTGCTGGCCATCATGTTAATTCCGGGCCTTATTCGCCGCAGCCGCTCCACGGCGCTGGGGCTGTGCGGCGCCACCTCGATGGACTTCACCTTACCGGTACTGCAGCGTTCCGGCGGCGTCGAAATCGTCCCTGCCGCCATCGTGCACGGTTTTCTGCTTAGTTTGCTGGTCCCGATCCTGATCGCCTTTTTTACCGCCTGAGCACCCGTTGGCGGCAGCCCTCCTGCCGCCAAATTTGCGCTAAATCAATCTCCCTTTAAGTTGTCTTAGAAATACCTTTTCACCCGTTGCCGCGCGGCATAACCTTAAACATGTATATCAAATATAACTTTAAAGGTGTGACCATGTTTTGTGTGCAATGTGAACAAACCATTCGTACCCCAGCCGGCAACGGCTGCTCTTACGCGCAGGGGATGTGCGGTAAAACAGCGGAAACCTCGGACCTGCAGGATCTGCTGATTGCGTCACTGCAAGGCCTGTCCGCCTGGGCGCTTAAAGCGCGCGAATATGGCATTATCGATCATCAGGTCGACAGCTTTGCCCCCCGCGCCTTCTTCTCCACCCTGACTAACGTTAACTTCGATTCCCCGCGCATCGTCGGCTACGCCCGCCAGGCAATTGCCCTGCGTGAGGCGCTGAAAGCGCAATGCCTGGCGATCGATGCCAGCGCCGCGGTCGACAGCCCGGTCGCCGACCTGCAGCTGGTCAGCGACGATCTGGGCGACCTGCAGCGTCAGGCGGCGGACTATACCCCGAATAAAGATAAAGCCGCCATCGGCGAGAATATTCTAGGTCTGCGCCTGCTGTGCCTGTACGGTCTGAAGGGTGCGGCGGCCTATATGGAGCACGCCCACGTGCTCGGCCAGTACGACAACGCTATCTATGCCCAGTACCATAAAATCATGGCATGGCTGGGCACCTGGCCTGCGGATATGAATGCGCTGCTCGAATGTTCGATGGAAATCGGCCAGATGAACTTCAAAGTGATGAGCATCCTCGACGCCGGTGAAACGACCAAATACGGCCATCCGACGCCGACTCAGGTCAACGTTAAAGCCACCGAAGGGAAGTGCATCCTGATCTCCGGCCACGATCTGAAGGATCTGTATAACCTGCTGGAGCAGACGGAAGGCACCGGCGTCAACGTCTATACTCATGGCGAAATGCTGCCGGCTCACGGCTATCCGGAGCTGCGTAAATTCAAACATCTGATTGGCAACTACGGCAGCGGCTGGCAAAACCAGCAGGTGGAGTTCGCCCGCTTCCCGGGCCCCATCGTGATGACCTCTAACTGCATCATCGACCCGACCGTCGGCGCCTACGACGACCGCATCTGGACTCGCAGCATCGTCGGCTGGCCGGGTGTGAACCATCTGGAAGGCGAAGACTTCTCCCCGGTCATTGCCCAGGCGCAGCAGATGGCGGGCTTCCCGTACAGCGAAATCCCGCATCTGATCACCGTCGGCTTTGGCCGTCAGACCCTGCTTGGCGCGGCGGATACGCTGATCGATCTGGTCAGTCGTGAAAAACTGCGCCATATCTTCCTCGTCGGCGGCTGCGACGGCGCCCGCGGGGAGCGTAACTACTTCACCGATTTCGCCACCAGCGTGCCGGATGACTGCCTGATCCTGACCCTGGCCTGTGGTAAATACCGCTTCAACAAACTGGACTTTGGCGATATCGAAGGGCTGCCGCGCCTGGTCGACGCCGGGCAGTGTAATGACGCTTACTCGGCGATTATTCTGGCGGTCACGCTGGCGGAGAAACTAGGCTGTGGCATCAACGATCTGCCGCTGTCGCTGGTGCTCTCCTGGTTCGAACAGAAAGCGATCGTCATCCTGCTGACGCTGCTGTCGCTGGGTGTGAAAAACATCGTCACCGGTCCGACGGCGCCTGGTTTCTTCACCCCGGATCTGCTGGCGGTCCTCAATGAGAAGTTTGGTCTGCGTTCCGTGACCACCGTGGAACAAGATATGCAGCAGCTGCTGAGCGCTTAAGGAGTCCCTGATGACTATGCCAACCTCCCAGTGCCCGTGGCGGATGCAGGTTCACCACATTCACCAGGAAACCCCGGACGTGTGGACCCTTTCGCTGCTGTGCCACGATTACTATCCGTACCGCGCTGGCCAGTACGCTCTGGTTAGCGTGCGTAACTCGGCGGAAACGCTGCGCGCCTATACCCTCTCCTCGACGCCGGGGGTCAGCGAATACATTACGCTGACCGTTCGCCGTATTGACGAGGGTACGGGTTCGCAGTGGTTGACCCGCGAGGTCAAACGCGGCGATTACTTTTGGCTGTCCGATGCGATGGGCGAGTTTACCTGCGACGATAAAGCGGAAGATAAATTCCTGCTGCTGGCCGCCGGTTGCGGCGTGACACCGATCATGGCGATGCGCCGCTGGCTGGCTAAGCATCGACCGCAGGCCGACGTACAGGTGATTTATAACGTGCGTTCGCCGGCAGATGTAATCTTTGCCGAAGAGTGGCGCAACTACCCGGTCACCCTGGTAGCGGAGCACAACGCGACGCACGGTTTTGTCGCCGGCCGTCTGACCCGGGAGCTGCTGCAGAGCGTGCCGGATTTAGCCAGCCGCACCGTGATGACCTGCGGCCCGGCGCCTTATATGGAGAAGGTCGAGCAGGATGTTGCCGCCCTGGGCGTCACCCGCTTCTTTAAGGAAAAATTCTTCACCCCGGTGGCTGAGGCCGCCACCAGCGGGCTGAAATTTACTAAACTGCAGCCGGCGCGCGAGTTTTACGCGCCGGTGGGCACCACGCTGCTCGACGCGCTGGAGAGCAATAAAGTGCCGGTGACCGTCGCCTGCCGCGCCGGCGTCTGCGGCTGCTGCAAAACCAAAGTGGTTTCCGGGAAGTACAGCGTCACCAGCACCATGACGCTGACCGACGCCGAAATCGCCGACGGCTATGTGCTGGCCTGCTCCTGTCATCCGCAGAGCGATCTGGTTCTCGCCTGAGGTCAAAATCCCCGGTGGCGCTACCGCTTACCGGGGCTACATCGCTGTGCGATTTGGTAGCCCGGAGAAGGCGCAATGCGCCGCCTCCGGGAAAATCCCTGGCGACAATAAACAAACGCTCAGGCGACATGAGATAAACGCTTTCCCGGACTGAAAAAATTGCAAATCGCCAACAGTATCGACTTTACGCCCCAGGACGAATGAGGCATTTTTACCGCCAGGCCGACTGACCGGCCAGCGAATAACGCCCCGCGCCGAGTAGCGCAATCGCCAGTGCGCCAACAAAGAAATAGACCAGATTCTCAATGGCCCACGCTCCCACCGCATCAAGCGCAAACGTCTTATCTAAGCCGACCATCAGCCACGCCACCACCATGGTGAACGCCAGCACCAACGCCGCCGGGCGGGTCAGGACGCCGAGAATTAACAAGCAGGGAGCGACCACTTCCCCCACCAGCACACCGTAGGCGATAAACCCGGGCAATCCCTGCGCCGCCAGCATCCCGCTAATGCCATCCACACCATCTATCAGCTTATGGATTCCATGGAAAAGCATTAAGCCGCCGACGGCAAGTCGTAACAAGAGTTTACCGGCGTCATCATGCGACAGCCTGCGATTTACTGTGTTTAACAATCCTTTAACCATTTGATGTGCATCCTGTTTTGCATCCTGTGTACTTCCAGAGTATGCGCAGCCGGAGAGGAATAAAACCAGCAAAAAATCAGGGGTAATCGGTTACATTGCGGTCAGTTTCATCTAAGCTTGAAGGCGTTATCAAAAAAAGGAGATGGAGATCATGAAACAGACCGTGGCGGCATACATTGCCAAAACGCTGGAACAGGCCGGCGTGAAACGTATCTGGGGCGTCACCGGAGATTCCCTCAATGGATTGAGCGATAGCCTTAACCGCATGGGCACCATCGACTGGATGCCCACCCGGCACGAAGAGGTCGCCGCTTTCGCCGCTGGCGCGGAAGCGCAGCTGACCGGCGAGCTGGCGGTCTGCGCCGGCTCCTGCGGACCGGGCAACCTGCACCTGATTAACGGTTTGTTTGACTGTCATCGCAACCATGTCCCGGTACTGGCCATCGCCGCCCACATCCCATCCAGCGAAATCGGCAGCGGCTATTTTCAGGAAACCCATCCTCAGGAGCTGTTCCGCGAGTGCAGCCATTACTGCGAACTGGTCTCCACGCCGGAGCAGATCCCGCAGGTGCTGGCAGTGGCGATGCGTAAGGCAGTGATTAACCGCGGCGTCTCGGTGGTGGTGCTACCCGGCGATGTGGCACTGAAGGCCGCCCCGGAAAGCGCCAGCAGCCACTGGTATCATGCGCCGCTGCCGACGGTCACCCCGGCGGAAGAAGAGCTGCGCAAGCTGGCGCAGCTTATTCGCTACTCCAGCAATATCGCGCTCATGTGCGGCAGCGGTTGCGCCGGCGCCCACCAGGAACTGGTGGAGTTCGCAGCCAAAATTAAAGCCCCCATCGTCCACGCCCTGCGCGGCAAAGAGCACGTGGAGTACGACAACCCGTACGATGTGGGCATGACCGGGCTGATTGGCTTCTCTTCTGGCTTCCACACCATGATGAACGCCGATACCCTGATCCTGCTGGGCACCCAGTTCCCCTATCGCGCCTTCTACCCAACCGACGCGAAAATTATCCAGATCGACATCAACCCCGGCAGCATCGGCGCACACAGTAAGGTCGACATGGCGCTGGTGGGCGATATTAAATCGACGCTGAAGGCGCTGCTGCCACTGCTGGAAGAGAAAACCGATCGCCACTTCCTCGATAAGGCGCTGGAGCACTATCGCGACGCGCGAAAAGGGCTCGACGATCTGGCTAAACCCAGCGATAAAGCCATTCACCCGCAATATCTGGCGCAGCAGATCAGTCATTTTGCCGATGAAGATGCCATTTTCACCTGCGATGTCGGCACCCCGACCGTCTGGGCGGCACGCTATCTCAAAATGAATGGTAAACGCCGCCTGCTGGGCTCGTTCAACCACGGCTCAATGGCTAACGCCATGCCGCAGGCTATCGGCGCCAAGGCCACTGCGCCGGAGCGGCAGGTAGTGGCCATGTGCGGCGACGGCGGGTTCAGCATGCTGATGGGCGATTTTCTGTCGCTGGCGCAGATGAAGCTGCCGGTGAAGATTGTCATCTTTAACAACAGCGTGCTGGGCTTCGTGGCGATGGAAATGAAGGCCGGGGGCTATCTCACCGACGGTACGGAGCTCCACGATACCAACTTCGCCCGCATCGCCGAGGCCTGCGGTATCAAAGGTATACGCGTTGAAAAAGCCTCCGAGGTGGATGAAGCGCTGCAGACCGCCTTCCGCACCGACGGTCCGGTGCTGGTCGACGTCGTCGTCGCCAAAGAGGAACTGGCGATCCCGCCGCAGATCAAGCTGGAGCAGGCCAAAGGCTTTAGCCTGTATATGCTGCGGGCGATCATCAGCGGGCGCGGCGATGAGGTCATCGAACTGGCGAAAACCAACTGGCTCAGGTAAAACAGAAGCAATACGTTGAACCAGACCAAGGAAAAGCCGTGATCGATTTACGCAGTGATACCGTTACCCGTCCCGGGCGCGCCATGCTGGAGGCCATGATGGCCGCCCCGGTCGGGGACGATGTGTATGGCGACGACCCTACCGTCAATGAACTGCAGCGCTATGCCGCCGACCTGGCCGGCAAAGAAGCGGCGCTATTTCTACCCACCGGCACCCAGGCCAACCTCGTTGGCCTGCTCAGCCATTGCCAGCGCGGCGAAGAGTATATCGTCGGCCAGGGGGCGCATAACTATCTGTACGAAGCCGGCGGCGCGGCGGTCCTCGGCAGTATTCAGCCGCAGCCGATCGACGCCGCGGCGGATGGTTCGCTGCCGCTGGATAAAGTGGTGGCGAAAATCAAACCCGACGATATCCATTTTGCCCCCACCCGCCTGCTGAGCCTGGAAAACACCCATAACGGTAAGGTGCTGCCGCGCGACTATCTGCAGGAAGCCTGGGCGTTTACCCGCCAGCGCAATCTGGCGCTGCACGTCGACGGCGCGCGCATCTTTAACGCCGTGGTGGCCTACGGCTGCGAGTTACGCGATATCGCCCAATACTGCGACTCCTTCACCATCTGCCTGTCAAAGGGGCTTGGCGCTCCGGTAGGCTCGCTGCTGCTCGGCAGCGAGGCGTACATTCGCCGCGCCGTCCGCTGGCGGAAAATGGTCGGTGGCGGGATGCGCCAGGCGGGCATCCTGGCCGCCGCCGGGCTGTACGCGCTGAAAAATAACGTGCAGCGCCTGCAGGAGGATCATGACAACGCCGCGTGGATGGCGGAGCAGCTGCGCGCTATCGGCGCCGACGTCACCCGTCACGATACCAACATGCTGTTCGTTCGCGTCGGCGAAGAGCAGGCCCCGGCGCTCGGCAAGTTTATGCAGGCGCAGGGGGTATTGATTAACGCCTCGCCTGTTGTCCGTCTGGTCACTCACCTGGATGTCAACCGTCAGCAGCTGAGCGAGGTGGTCGCCCACTGGCAGGCTTTTTTACAACGCTAAGGAGTCAGGCGTGTCGCAATCAGTTCTGGTGCTCGGCGCCAGCGGTTATATTGGCCAGCATTTGGTGCGCGCATTAAGCGCGCGGGGCTATCCGGTGCTGGCGGCGGCACGCCATATCGACCGATTGCAAAAACTCGCTTTGCCCGGCGTTACCTGCCGGTCAGTCGATCTCAATCAACCGCAGGACCTGCCTGCGCTACTCACCGGTATCGATACCCTTTATTATCTGGTCCACGGCATGGGCGAAGGCGGTGATTTTATCGCCCATGAGCGGCGGGTGGCGACGTATGTGCGCGATGCCCTGCGTCAGTCATCAGTGCGCCAGGTGATATTTCTCAGTTCGCTGCAGGCCCCGGCGCAGGAGCAGTCCGACCATCTGCGCGCTCGTCAGATTACCGGCGATCTCCTGCGTGAGTCGGGCGTGCCGGTGACCGAGCTGCGGGCCGGGATTATCGTCGGCGCCGGCTCCGCCGCCTTCGAGGTGATGCGCGACATGGTTTATAACCTGCCGGTGCTAACCCCTCCGCGCTGGGTACGTTCGCGTACTACCCCTGTCGCGCTGGAAAACCTGCTCGTTGACCTGGTTGAGCTGCTGAATCATCCTCCCGATGCGCACCGCGTCTTCGAAGCCGCCGGTCCGGAGGTGTTAAGCTATCAGCAGCAGTTCATTCGCTTTATGGCCGTCAGCGGTAAACATCGCCCGCTCATTCCCATTCCCCTGCCGACGCGCTGGATCTCGGTGTGGTTCCTCAATGTCATCACCTCGGTGCCGCCGACCATCGCCAAGGCGCTGATTCAGGGGCTGAAGCACGATCTAATCGCTGACGATCGGGCGCTGCGGGCGCTGATCCCGCAAACGCTGATCCCCTTCGATCAGGCGGTTCGCCGCACGCTGAAAGAAGAAGAGCAGTTAGTAAACTCCAGCGACTGGGGCTACGACGCTCAGGCTTTCGCCCGCTGGCGACCAGAGTACGGCTACTATCCGAAGCAGGCAGGTTGCACCGTCGCCACTCAGGCAAGCCGCCAGGCCCTGTGGCAGGTCGTTAACCAAATCGGCGGTGAAGAGGGGTATTTTTTCGGCAATCTGCTGTGGAAAACCCGCGGCGCGATGGATCTGCTGGTCGGCCACCGGCTGGCCAAAGGGCGGCCGCAGCGCGCTTATCTGCAAACCGGCGATACGGTCGACAGCTGGAAGGTAATTATCGTGGAGGAAGAAAAACAGCTCACCCTGCTATTCGGTATGAAAGCGCCCGGGCTGGGCCGATTAAGCTTTACCATTAACGATAAAGGCGATCGTCGTGAACTGGACGTGCGCGCCTGGTGGCACCCGCACGGTATGCCAGGCCTGATCTACTGGCTGCTGATGATCCCGGCGCACCTGTTTATTTTCCGCGGTATGGCGCAACGCATCGCCCGGCTGGCCGAACAAATCTCAGGCAGAGTCGAAGGATAAGCGTTATTCTTTCATGATTCTCATTGCATAGTCGGGAGAATCACGGAAAAATGCGCACGAAATTCTTTTCTGGGACAGTAGAGTGATATGAAGGTACTGGTTACCGGTGCGACCAGCGGATTAGGCCGCAACGCAGTGGAATATCTGCGCAACAAGGGCATCAGCGTGCGAGCGACCGGGCGCAACGAAGCGATGGGCAAGCTTCTGAGCAAAATGGGGGCGGAATTCATCCCGGCAGATTTAACCGAGCTGGTCTCTTCGCAGGCTAAAGTGATGCTCGCCGGTATCGATACCCTATGGCACTGCTCCAGCTTTACCTCGCCATGGGGCACTCAGCAGGCTTTCGATCTCGCTAACGTCCGCGCCACCCGTCGTCTGGGCGAATGGTCAGTGGCATGGGGAGTGCGCAATTTCGTCCATATCTCTTCGCCATCGCTCTATTTTGATTATCACCATCATCGTGATATCCAGGAAGATTTCCGTCCACACCGCTTCGCCAACGAGTTTGCCCGCAGCAAGGCGGCCAGCGAGGAGGTGATCAACCTGCTGGCGCAGGCCAACCCGCATACCCGTTTTACCATTCTGCGGCCGCAGAGCCTGTTTGGGCCACACGACAAAGTCTTTATCCCCCGGCTGGCGCAAATGATGCAGCATTATGGCAGCGTCCTGCTCCCGCGCGGCGGCAGCGCGCTGGTCGACATGACCTATTATGAAAACGCCGTACATGCGATGTGGCTGGCGAGCCAGCCGGCCTGCGATCATCTTCCCTCCGCCCGCGCGTGGAATATCAGCAACGGCGAACCGCGCACCTTGCGGAGCATCGTGCAGAAATTGATCGACGAGCTCGGCATCAAATGCCGGATCCGCTCAGTTCCCTATCCGATGCTGGATATTATCGCCCGCAGCATGGAGCGCTTTGGCGATAAAACCGCCAAAGAACCCGCGTTTACCCACTACGGCGTCTCCAAGCTTAACTTTGATTTTACGCTCGATATCACCCGCGCGCAGGACGAGCTGGGCTATCAGCCGGTGGTGACGCTTGACGACGGCATCGTGCGCACCGCCGCCTGGCTTCGCGACCACGGTAAACTACACCGCTAACCCTGGCCATATTTTTCTAACAGCGCCTCGGCTATCGCTTCGGTTTGCGCATCCGCTACCCCATCCCAGCGCTGCGGACGGAAGTGCATCTGGAAGGCGATAATCACCCGCTTCTTCTGCGCGGGGGTCATCTCCGGCGTCACCTGATAGCCATAGCGCGAGAGCAAATCCAGTACGATTTCGGGGTCCACTGGCTCGCTGGCCGGCCGCCCGTTGAGATAAAAGGCCACCCGCTGCTCGTCAGGCCAGGCGCCGATCCCCTGCTGCGCCAGCTGTTGCCAGGGGAATAACGGCCCCGGATCGTCTTTGCGCTGCGGGGCGATATCCGCATGGGCGACCACATTCTGCGGCGCGATGTGGTAGCGGGCGATGATATCGCGCGCCAGCGGGATCAGAGCCGCAATCTGTTCCGGATGAAAGGGGGTAAAACTTTTGACGCCCGCCGTCTTCTGCCAGCCGCGGTTCTCCAGCTCAATGCCAATGGAGGTATCGTTAATGCGCGTACTGCCGCGCCAGTAGCTTACCCCGGCGTGCCAGGCTAAATCCTCTTCCGGCACCAGCTGCCAGATCCGCGGTTTATGCTGATAACGCGGGGGCTGTTCAGGAATTAAATAGTGGGAGCTGACCTCTTTATCGGTCAACGTGGCCAGCGAGACATCAAAATTGTCAGCCGTATAGTGGATCACTAACACCTTTATTCGCGGATAGGCAGCCTGCGCCGGATGACGGGTGTCCAGCTGGTATCCGTCGCGATCGATAATGCCCTTTTCCCCAGCGCAGCCGGTTAGCAGCAGCGCCAGCAGCACGATCCGCATCATCCGTTTCATCCCTTCTCCCTTGCCCGGCAGCGTCTCCGGGTTAATAAGACCATTGATTACGTCCTTTATTTTTCGCCTGATACAGCGCACTGTCCGCCCGGGCGATCAGCGTCTCTATCGGGACCGTGCCATCGGAGGCGACGATCCCGATACTCACGGTGACCTCCGACGCCACCGCCGAAGCGGCGTGCGGTAGGCCTGCCTCGCGGATCTTCTGCTGAATGCGCTCGGCAATAGCGGTGGCATGCGCTAAGGACACCCCGGGCAACACGACGACAAACTCTTCGCCGCCGTAGCGAGCCACCAGATCGCTCTCCGCCCGGACCGCCATTTTAAGCACCTGCGCGACAGAAGATAAGCACTCATCACCAGCCTGATGGCCATAGCGATCGTTATAGCGCTTAAAATAATCGACATCGATCATCATCAGCGCCAGCGGCGTTTTTTGCTGCCAGATCGCCGCCAGGTAAGCATTGAGCGCCCGACGGTTAGCGGTTCCGGTTAAGGCATCCTGGTTGGCGATACTTTCCAGCCGCTGAATAAGCTGCATATTCTCCTGGTGGGTATCCCAGGCTTCGTCATACCAGCGCTGCAAAATACGTCGGCCGTACAGCAAAATCGCGGTAAAAATGGCCCAGAGGATCAAAAAGCGGATCTCGGTGTGATAGTGGAGCTGTATTCCCGCCAGCAAGGCGGTCACCCATAGCGGCAGCGTAAAAGCGGTAATGCCGGGCCAATGGTGATACAGCGCGGTGAGGCCGGTAGTCATTAATATCACCAGCAGCGGCCAGGCAAAGGGCAAGGTCCAGAAAAAAATAAAACAATAATTACTCAGGGACCAGCACAGACTGAGCGCCAGCAGCAGCCCGGTGATGATATTCAACGTATATCGTCCCTGCGCCAGTCGCGGCGTGAGGGCAATAATCACTAAAATGGCCGAAATGATAATAACCGCAATCAACGCCGCTTCGATATAAGGAATAACCGCCCGGTGCGTCAGTAGCCTCTTATCAAAATAGGTAAAGATAAAATTGCGGAAGAAAATCATTAACGCAAAAGCGATATTGACAAAGGCCAGCCAGGGCATACTCATGGACAGCGCATGGCGCTGGACATTATCTCTGGTGGCCCACAACGCGGCTCGCTGCTGCCGAGCGCGCTCTCGCTTATTTGTTAACATCTTATCTCCCTGGTGACCTGCATGACCATGGGCGCAGCCCCTGCTTTTCTATATGATAAACCATGTTACCGGGAATGTCTGTCAGCGCCCTATTCCCTCAGCTCCGGCCTCTCAGGGTGATTTTCAGCTAACGACCGAAGAAAATAGCTGGTCCGCTCCCGATGGGTAACCGGCTCAAAAAACAAGCATCAGCACTGCGAAATACGTCATCTTTTCGCTAAAAAGCGTTAACTAACCGTCATTAAATTGCAGCATTTTGCTTTCAAAAAGCAGTGTGAGTTCAATCTGAAATCATTCATTGGTGAATGCAAACAAGAGCATGATGATAGCGAGATAAACAATAGGGGCTAAGAATATTAAATATGCAGCTTTAGTGGCAGGTACAGCATTGTTTTAAGCGGCCAATGCCGTCTCCGCAGAGATTTTAACAAAACAGCTTTTGATAAAGTCCATACGCAATATACCAAAATCGGCGCCATTTCCTCTACTGGTCAAACCGCATCCAACGATGCCCGTGAAGAGCTGATTAAAAAAGCAAATGAAAAAGGGGGGCGTCATTGTCCCCTCCCCCGGTAATACGGATAAAAAAATGAACGTCGCCACTCGCATCTATAAGAAGAAATAATTACCCTTATCTTTCAAGAGATATTTCCCTATTTTACGGGGTAATATTTCTTGTTCACGGGAAAATTAAGTTTATTTTTATACTGCCCTGCCTTTTAGCGCCTGACGGAATTCTGTCATCCCCGTGCCGATTTCCCGCCCTAAGGCTGTAGCCACATCAAGGTCTTAGCTCTTTGCGTCAAGTACAATCCGCACGCTATACGCTATGCTTTAACGGAAACTGAAAACGTAGTTCGCTTATAAGGAAATCATCATGCGCTACAAACTTTTTGCTGTACTTCTCCCTTGCGCGCTGGCGCTCAGCGCCTGTACGACCGTCACCCCGGCCTATAAAGATAATGGCACCCGCAGCGGCCCCTGCGTCGAAGGCGGCCCTGACGACGTAGCGCAAAAATTCTACGACACCCAGATCCAGAATCGTACTCAGGATCCGGCGGCGCTGCGCCCCTATCTGAGCGACGGCCTGGCGCAGTTACTCAATGACGCCCGCCAGGATCCCGCCAACAGCAAATTACTGCAGGCTAATCCGTTCTCCAGCAGCAGCACCCCGGCAGACAGCGCCGTGGTCGCCAGCGCCTCCACCATCCCGAACCGCGATGCGCGCAATATTCCGCTGCGCGTCGATCTGAAACAGGGCACTCAGAGCTGGAAAGATGAAGTGCTGATGATCCAGGAAGGCCAGTGCTGGGCCGTCGATGACGTTCGCTATCTCGGCAACAACAGCCATGCGCCAGCCGGGACGCTGCGACAGAGTCTGGAGAAACGCTGATTCCGGAGTTGAAGCGACGCCGCTGAAACGATAACCCCGGTAAAATGTCGGTATTCGCCCCAGGAATGCCGACATTTGCGCCCCCCTCACCCACCAGGCCATATTTTGTGCTAACTTTAAAGCTAAACGTGGTTTAGATTTAACTTTTAACGCATAAATATTGCATAACTATTCTGCCAAAGGTAGTATTTGCGGCCTCAATAGCTATTCGTATCAGACTGCCCAGATGAGTATTAAACTAAACGGCATTAATTGCTTCTACGGCGCACACCAGGCGCTGTTCGACATCACGCTGGATTGCCCGCAGGGGGAAACGCTGGTGCTGCTCGGCCCCAGCGGTGCCGGGAAGAGCTCGCTGCTGCGCGTACTCAACCTGCTGGAGATGCCGCGGTCCGGTTCGTTATCCATCGCCGGTAACCAATTCGACTTCACCAGAGCGCCGTCCGATAAAGCAATTCGCGAACTGCGTCAGAACGTCGGCATGGTCTTCCAGCAATACAACCTGTGGCCGCACCTGACGGTACAGCAGAACCTGATCGAGGCCCCCTGTCGCGTACTGGGGTTAAGCAAGGATCAGGCGCTGGCTCGCGCAGAGAAGCTGCTGGAGCGCCTGCGTCTGAAGCCGTACAGCGATCGTTACCCGCTGCATTTATCCGGCGGCCAACAACAGCGGGTGGCCATCGCCCGCGCGCTGATGATGGAGCCGCAGGTTCTGCTGTTCGATGAGCCTACCGCGGCGCTCGACCCGGAAATCACTGCCCAGATCGTCAGCATCATCCGCGAGCTGGCTGAAACCGGCATTACCCAGGTTATCGTCACCCACGAAGTTGAAGTGGCGCGCAAGACGGCCAGCCGGGTGGTGTATATGGAAAATGGCCATATCGTCGAGCAAGGGGATGCCTCCTGCTTCACGCATCCGCAAACTGACGCGTTTAAAAACTATCTTTCACATTGATGTTTTTCGGGGAAATGACGATGAAAAAAGTACTGATTGCCGCCCTGCTCGCAGGCATGAGCCTCTCCGCTTCCGCCGCGCAGACCATTCGTTTCGCCACCGAGGCCTCTTATCCTCCGTTTGAGCTGGTGGACGCCAACAACCAGATCGTCGGTTTCGATGTCGATCTGGCGAACGCGTTGTGTAAAGAGATCGACGCCACCTGTACCTTCACCAATCAGGCCTTTGACAGCCTGATCCCGGGACTGAAATTC
This sequence comes from Klebsiella sp. 64, assembly GCF_018223915.1. Taxonomy (NCBI): domain Bacteria; kingdom Pseudomonadati; phylum Pseudomonadota; class Gammaproteobacteria; order Enterobacterales; family Enterobacteriaceae; genus Klebsiella; species Klebsiella sp. 64. The sequence goes on along the minus strand of NZ_JAGRQZ010000027.1, from coordinate 156,903 downwards.
CGCCGTTTCGACGCGGTCATGGCCGGGATGGACATCACGCCGGAGCGTGAAAAGCAGGTGCTGTTCTCTACCCCGTATTATGACAACTCGGCGCTGTTCGTCGGCCAGCAGGGTAAGTTCACCAGCATTGACCAGCTGAAGGGCAAAAAAGTGGGCGTGCAGAACGGCACCACCCACCAGAAATTCATCACCGATAAACATCCGGAAATCACTACCGTGCCTTACGACAGCTACCAGAATGCGAAGCTGGACCTGCAGAACGGTCGTATCGACGCGGTCTTTGGCGACACCGCCGTGGTGACCGAATGGCTGAAGAGCAATCCGAAGCTGGCGGCCGTGGGCGATAAAGTGACCGACAAAGCCTATTTCGGCACCGGGCTGGGCATTGCCGTACGTCAGGGCAACACCGACCTGCAGCAGAAATTTAACGCTGCGCTGGAAAAAGTGAAGAAAGACGGCACTTACCAGACCATCTATAACAAATGGTTCCAGAAGTAAGACTGAATGAACGAAATTTTTCCATTAGCAAGCGCCGCCGGGATGACCGTCGGCCTTGCCGTTTGCGCGCTCGTCATCGGCCTGGTCCTGGCGATGCTCTTTGCGGTACTGGAGTCAGTGAAATGGCGCCCGGTAGCCTGGCTTGCAACCGGCATAGTGACCATCCTGCGCGGGCTACCGGAAATTCTGGTGGTGCTGTTTATCTATTTCGGCTCTTCCCAGCTGCTGCTGACGCTCTCTGACGGTTTCACCATCCCGCTCGGGTTCACGCAGATCCCGGTGCAGATGCAGATTGAGAACTTTGACGTCAGCCCGTTCCTCTGCGGGGCGATCGCCCTGTCGCTGCTGTATGCCGCTTACGCCTCGCAAACGCTGCGCGGCGCGCTGAAAGCGGTTCCGCAGGGCCAGTGGGAGTCCGGCCAGGCGCTGGGGCTGTCGAAAGCGGCCATATTCTTCCGTCTGGTGATGCCGCAGATGTGGCGCCATGCCCTGCCCGGCCTCGGTAACCAGTGGCTGGTGCTGCTGAAGGACACCGCGCTGGTGAGCCTGATCAGCGTCAACGATCTGATGCTGCAGACCAAAAGCATCGCCACCCGCACTCAGGAACCCTTTAACTGGTATATCATTGCGGCGGCAATCTATCTCGTCATCACCCTGTTGAGTCAATACATCCTTAAGCGGATTGACCAGCGTGCGACGCGCTTCGAACGGAGACCAGGCTGATGCTCGACTATTTACCCGAACTGCTGAAAGGACTGCATACCAGCCTGACGCTGACCGTGGCGTCGATTATCGTGGCGCTGATCCTGTCGCTGATCTTCACCATTATCCTGACCCTGAAGACGCCGGGGCTGGTATGGATAGTGCGCGGCTATATCACCTTGTTTACCGGTACGCCGCTGCTGGTGCAGATCTTCCTGATCTACTACGGCCCGGGACAGTTTCCTTCGCTGCAGGATTATCCGTGGCTGTGGCATCTTATCTCCGAGCCGTGGCTGTGCGCCCTGATCGCTCTGTCGCTCAACAGCGCCGCCTACACCACTCAGCTATTTTATGGCGCCATCCGGGCGATCCCCGACGGGCAATGGCAGTCCTGCAGCGCGCTGGGGATGAGTAAAAAGGATACTCTGGCGATCCTGCTGCCGTACGCCTTTAAGCGTGCGCTATCGTCCTATTCCAACGAAGTGGTGCTGGTTTTCAAGAGTACCTCTCTGGCCTACACTATCACGCTGATGGAAGTGATGGGCCACGGCCAGCTGCTGTATGGACGCACCTACGACGTGATGGTGTTCGGCGCCGCCGGGATTATCTATCTCATCGTTAATGGTCTGCTGACGCTGCTGATGCGCCTGGTGGAACGCAAAGCGCTGGCCTTCGAGCGACGTAGCTAGCACCTGAGTATATTGCATAAAAAGCAAACAGCAAGGCGGACAAGTCTAACACCTGTCCGTCTTTTTTTATGACGATAGAAATACTTAATCATTTTTATTGCATATAAATTCATTTAATGGCATTGTCACTCTATGCCGCAGACACGGTGAATAATCATAAGATAGACAGACGGGAGTTCCACGATGAAAAAGTTAGTTCTGGCTGCACTGCTCACCTCTTTCGCGTTCGGCGCTGCTGCCGCGGAAAAAATCAGCTTTGGCGTCTCCGCAACCTATCCGCCGTTTGAATCGATGGACGCTAATAACCAGATTGTCGGCTTTGATATCGATCTGGCCCACGCGCTGTGCAAACAAATGCAGGCAGAATGTACCTTTACCAACCACGCGTTTGACAGCCTGATCCCGGCGCTGAAGTTCAAGAAATATGATGCGGTGATTTCCGGAATGGATATTACGCCGGAGCGGAGCAAGCAGGTGGCCTTCACCGACCCGTACTACGCCAACTCGGCGCTGGTGATCGCCAAAAAAGATGCGTTCCATTCTTTCGATGACCTGAAAGGCAAACGGATCGGCATGGAAAACGGCACCACCCACCAGAAATATCTGCAGGATAAGCATCCTGAGGTGAAGACCGTCGCCTATGACAGCTACCAGAATGCGATTATCGATTTGAAAAATGGCCGTATCGACGGCGTGTTCGGCGACACCGCGGTGGTCAACGAATGGCTGAAAACTAACCCGCAGCTGGGGGCAGCCACGCCGAAAGTGACCGACCCGCAATACTTCGGCACCGGACTCGGCATTGCCGTGCGCCCGGATAACAAGGCGCTGCTGGAGAAACTGAACGCCGCGCTGAAAGCGATTAAGGCCGACGGTACCTACCAGAAAATTAGCAATCAGTGGTTCCCGGAGTAACTTTTTTCGCCGGGTGGCGCTGCGCTTACCCGGCCACCGCTCTTCCACGATGGCCGGGTAAGGCGTAGCCGCCACCCGGCGATTTCTCAAAGTGGCACGAAGAACCTGAACCGCGCCCCGCTTACCGACTCCACCAGTCTGATATCGCCCCCGTGCAGCTCCAGCATTCGTTTCACAATCAGCAACCCTAACCCACCGCGATCCTCCCGCGATGCCTGGGTAGACAACGCCGACGGCCGCTGGAACAGATCGTCACGCAGCGCGGCATCGACGCCCGCTCCGTTGTCTGCCACTTCGACCTGAAGCTGTTGATTCTCCTGCCAGACCGCCAGACGGATCTCCCCGCCGACGGGAGTATGCCGCATCGCGTTATCAAGCAGGTTGGTCACCACCCTCTCAATCATCGACACATCGGCGTTAATCAGCGGCAGCGGTCCCGGTACATCAATATGCAGGTTCACCTCGCGCGTGCGGGCAGTTAATTCAAACTTCTGCGCCACGTCGGAAATCAGCTCCCCCATCGCGAAACGCTCGCGCTGCGGCTTAATGCCGCCATGCTCCAGTCGCGCCAACTCAAACAGCTGCTGCGAGAGATGGCGCACTTTGTTCCCCTGGCGCAGGGCGATGGTGAGATACTGCCTGCGCTCCTCGGCGGTCAGCCATTCATCCTTCAGGGTCAGCGTTTCCAGATACCCCAGCAGCGAAGTCAGCGGCGTGCGCAAATCGTGAGAGATATTGGCCACAAATTCACGGCGCTGGCGATCGCTGTCGGCCAGCCGATCCCACTGATCGGCAATCTGCCGGGCAAGGTCAATAAAGCGGTTCTCGAGCACCGCCACCTCGTTACCAGGCCGGGGCTCCGGCCTGCGGGCCGCCAGGGTTTTGATGGCGCTGATGCTGTCCTGGCCGCTCGCCGCCACCTGGGCGGTGAGCAGGCGGACCGGCCGGGTGACCCAGAACCATGCCAGCCCCCCTGCCAGCAGGCCAAACAGGGCCACCAGCAGCAGCGTCCACAGAACAATGCTCCACAGCGTTTTTTGCCAGGCGTCGGCCGCCAGCTGATTAAACGTCTCCCCCTGCAAAATGATATACAGGTAGCCGCGCAGTTGGCCGTCGACGCGCAGCGGGGCGGCGCTGAAGACTTTTCGTCCGTCGGGACTGCGCGGATCGTCGCCATACACCGGCGACGCACTGTCGGTGAGAAAAGCCTGCACCGGCGCCATGTCGATACGCTGGCGCTGGATATGGCCCGGCGGCGCCGCATCGGCCAGCAGATCGCCATCCGGCGACAGCAGATAGAGCTCCACGCTGGGATTAAAGGTCATCAGTCGGTCAAACAGCGACTTCAGGGTTTGCCGGTTGACCTCGCCGTGGGCGTCCAGCAACGGCTCGCGGGCGACAATCTGTTGAGCCAGCCCGGACGACAGACGCTGCACCATGGCGTTGCCATACTGCGCGCTGCTGTGTAACTGGACGGCGCATACCGCCACCGCGCATAGCATCAGCAGGGAAACCACCACCAGCGCCAGCCGCTGGCTGAGGCTCAGGCGGCGGATCACGGGGCGGCCTCTTGCGTCACCGGGGCGAACTTATAGCCTTTTCCCCAGACGGTAAGAATGATGTCCGGCTCGGCCGGGTCACGTTCGATTTTACTGCGCAGGCGGTTGATATGGGTATTGACGGTATGCTCATAGCCCTCGTGCTGATATCCCCAGACCTGCTCCAGCAGCGCCAGGCGGGAAAACACTTCCCCTGGGTGGCGGGCGAAGTAATACAGCAGGTCGAATTCACGCGGCGTGAGGTCCACCGTCTCGCCGCGCAGCTTCACTTCGCGCGACAGCGGGTCGATGCTCAGGCCATGGCAGGACAGGCGCCCGGCGTCCATCAGCAGATTCTGCCCCATCGCCTCCTGGCGACGAAACAGCGCTTTGACGCGGGCGATAAGCTCCAGCAGTGAAAAGGGCTTCGCCAGATAGTCGTCGGCGCCCATCTCCAGGCCCAGCACGCGGTGCATTTCACTGGTGCGAGCGCTGATGATAATCACCGGCAGGTAGCGGGTCATCTGGCGGATACGCCGGCAGATCTCCAGACCATCGACGCCGGGCAGCATCAAATCGAGGATCACCGCATCCCAGACCTGCGTCTCCAGCCGGGCGAGGGCCTGGCCGCCGTCGGCTTCATGGACGATCTGATAGCCCTCATCCTGAAGATTGAGCCGCAGCAGCGTGGCTATATCCTCGTCATCTTCCACCAGCAGAATGGTTTTGGCCATTAGATTCCCCCCACCAATAACAAAACATGCTGCATCAAGCTTACCCGATTTCAGCGGCGCAAAGCCTTCACATTTTGTTTAAACTTCGCGGACCAGCAGGGTCAGCACTTCGTAGTGGGCAGTGTGGGGGAACATATCAAACAGCTGGACCCGCTCAACGCGATAGCCGCTAAGACGAGCAATATCGGTCGCCATGGTGCGGGCGTTACAGCTGGAATAGATAATATAGGGCGGCGCCATGCGGCTTAAATAGTCGCATAGTTCAGCGCCAATACCGCGGCGCGGCGGGTTAACCAGCACCAGCTGCGGGGCATCCGCTTCGTGAGTGGCGAACTGCGTCGAGTCCAGCGCCTGAAAATGCAGATTGCTGAGTCCCAGCTGCGCGGCTGACTGTCTGGCGCAGGCGATGGCTTCCGGGGCGATCTCGATACCGGTCAGGCGCATCGTCGGCGTCGCGCAATGCAGGCCAAATCCCCCAACGCCGCAAAACAGATCCCACATATGCTGGACCGGCAGCGCGCGCACCCAGTCGCGGGCCGTGGCGTACAGCCGGCTGGCTACCGCCGGATTGGTCTGAAAGAAGCTTTGCGGGCGGATCCACAGCGGCACCCCATTAAAGATCTCCCCCAGCGCCTGCTGTTCGGTGAAGAAGATCTCCTGCTCGCCTTCCATGATTGCCATATGCACCGGCTGGATATTCGCCGTAATCACGCTGAGCTGCGGCAGCTGTGCCTGTAGCCACGGCAGCGCGGCGCGCAGCTGAGCCACCTTGGCCTCTGAGCGCAGCACGAAGCGCAGCATCATCTCCCCCTGCTGGCTGGCGGTCAGCAGCAGGTATTTCAGCTCCCCGCGTTTGCGCGCGACGTTGTAAGGTGTTAACCCGGCGCGGGCGATAAAGGGCTTCAGGGTAGCAAAAACCGGGGCAAACTCGGCGGGATAGAGCGGGCAGTCGGTGAGGTCCACCGGAGTGCCATCGCGGTGCAGCATCCCCAGCAGCGGACGCTCAACGCTGCCGCTGACCACCATTTTAGCCTTGTTACGGAAAGCCGCCTCCGGCCCGCTGACCGGCTCGCCCCAGGCTGCGACCGGGATCGCCGCCAGCAGCGTGCGCAGATCGGCCATTTTATCGGCGAGCTGTTGCGGGACCGGCCGCTCCAGCCATTGACAGGAGCGGCAACGGCCGGCGTCGTAGAGTGCGCAATGCATAATTGACCTTCAAAAATCCAGGGGCGGGGATTGTATCACCGTTATTGCAGGCGGAAAAAGCGACGGCAGTTCGCCGGCACGAACAGCAGCGTCAGAACCAGCAGATCCGGCAGTTTTTGCATCACCAGCGAGTGGAAAATCTCTCGTTTTGATTCCCCGGGAATGCTGAACAGCTCCGGATACCCGTAGCCCAGCGACGCCGCCCACAGGTAGCCGGCAGCGATAATCTGCGTCAGCAGATAGATCCAGCGCGCCCAGTTGCGCCCTTTCACCAGCGAGAAGGCGCACCAGATCTCGATAAACACCAGCGCCAGGCTGCCGAGGAAGACCAGCGTCAGGTTCCAGGTCTGAACGCTGCGGTGTATGAATTCGTTCAGCCCCTGCAGGCCCAACAGATTAAGGATCATCAGCAGATCCAGGCCACGAATCAAAATAATAGCAAAGGCCGCCACCTGCACCAGCGCAGGGACGTTAAGGCGGGCATGCGATGAGCGAGTTTTCGTAAACAATCCCAACGTAATGTCTTCCATGAAAACGGCGCCACAGGGTGGCGCCGACCGGAGGCTGCTGTACCGATTTTAGGTGGTTCAGCCTTGTCTTGCACGCTGGATATCGCGCACTCGCTGCTTTTCTGCGCGGGCCATCAAATACCAGGCGATAAAACCAACAATACCGACCACGCCGAGGATGAGCGTCGCCAGGGCGTTGATCTCCGGGTTGACCCCCATGCGCACGCTGGAGAAGACCAGCATCGGCAAGGTCGTGGCCCCGGGACCGGAGACAAAGCTGGCGATCACCAGGTCATCCAGCGACAGCGTGAAGGCCAGCAGCCAGCCGGAGATCACCGCCGGCATAATCATCGGCAGCGTGATGACGAAGAAGACCTTCAGCGGCGCGGCGCCAAGATCCATCGCCGCCTCTTCAATGGAGTGGTCCAGCTCGCGCAGGCGCGAGGAGATCACCACCGCCACGTAGGCGGTACAGAAGGTGACATGCGCCAGCCAGATGGTCAACATGCCGCGGTCCGACGGCCAGCCGATGGCATGTCCCAGCGCCACGAACAGCAGCAGCAGCGAGAGACCGGTGATCACGTCCGGCATGACCAGCGGCGCGGTGATCATAAACGCGAAGCCGTTGGAGCCGCGAAAACGCCCAAAGCGCACCATCACCACCGCGGCGATGGTACCGAGGATCGCCGCCGCCGTCGCCGCGCAGGCGGCGATGGTCAGGCTCAATCCTACCGCGCTCATCATCGCATCATCGTGGAACAGTTCGCTATACCAGCGCGTCGACCATCCGGCCCAGACCGTTACCAGCTTCGAGCTGTTGAACGAGTAGATCACCAGCATCAGCATCGGGGCGTAGAGGAAGGTGAACCCGAGCACGAGGATCAGAATGCGCCACGGCGAGCGTACTACCGGCAAGTCGTTCATCCCTGCTCTCCCATCTGCTTTTGCTGGTGCTTGTGGAACCACATGATCGGCACGATCAGCAACAGCAGCATGACAATCGCCACCGCCGAGGCGACCGGCCAGTCGCGGTTGTTAAAGAACTCCTGCCACAGCACGCGGCCAATCATGATGCTGTCCGGCCCGCCCAGCAGTTCCGGGATCACGAACTCGCCGACCGCCGGGATAAACACCAGCATGGAGCCAGCGATAATGCCGCCTTTGGTGAGCGGGACGATCACCTGGAAGAAGGTCTTCAGCGGCCGGGCGCCGAGATCCAGCGAGGCCTCCACCAGCGAATAGTCGATGCGGGTCAGCGCGGTGTAGATAGGCAGCACCATAAACGGCAGATAGGCATACACGATACCGATGTACACCGCCAGGTTGGTGTGCAGGATCTCCAGCGGCTGATCGATAACCCCTAACCACAGCAGGAAGTTATTCAACACCCCGTTGCTCTTCAGCAGCCCCATCCAGGCATAGACGCGGATCAAAAACGAGGTCCACGACGGGAGGATCACCAACAGCAGCAGAATATTACGCGTCGACGGCTTGCTGTGCGCCACCGCCCAGGCCAGCGGATAGCCCAGCAGCAGGCAGCAGATCGTCGAGATACCCGCCACCTGCAGCGACTGGAGATAAGCTTCAAAATAGAGCGGATCGTCAGTCAACTGCAGGAAGTTGGCAAAGTTAAGCGTCAGCGTCAGCTGGCCGTCCGCCCACTCCATCAGCTCGGTGTAGGGAGGGATCGCCCGCGCCATCTCGGCAAGACTTATCTTGAACACGATCAGGAACGGTAGCATAAACAACAGGATCAGCCACAGATAGGGCAGCGCAATCACCAGCTTGCGGCCATGCGCCATCTGCAGGCGCGCCGCCCACAGCCCGAAGCCGCCCGGTTTTTTCGCCCCTGACGGGGATTCAACGGTATTCATCGCCCTCTCCTCACACCGTCAGCACAACGCAGCTGTCAGCATCCCAGCATAAACGCACCTCATCGCCCCAGGTGGGCGTCCCTTTCCGATGGCGGTGTTCATTCTGCAGCTGGGCGCTGATCATCTGCCCGCTTTGCAGGCGCACATGATAGATAGAGAGATCCCCCAGATAGGCGATATGAATCACCTCGCCGACGGCAAAATTGTAGCCGTCCGCCGGCGGTTCATCGCACAGCATGATCTTCTCTGGACGCAGCGCCACCCAGACCGGCACGTTGTCCACCACCGAGGCGTCGGGGTCGACCTTCAGCGGATGCATCAGTCCCGGCGAGCTTAGCACCAGACCGTCTTCCAGACGCTCCTTCACCAGCCCTTCAAAGACGTTCACCGAGCCGATAAACTCGGCGCTGTAGCGGGTGGTCGGGTGCTCGTAAATCTCTTCCGGTTCGCCAATCTGCACAAACTTGCCGCGATTCATGATGGCGATACGGCCCGCCATGGTCATCGCCTCTTCCTGATCGTGGGTCACCATCACGCAGGTCACGCCAACGCGCTCAAGAATATCCACCACCTCGAGCTGCATGCGATCGCGCAGCTTTTTATCCAGCGCCCCCATCGGTTCATCAAGCAGCAGCAGCTTGGGCCGTTTCGCCAGGCTGCGCGCCAACGCGACGCGCTGCCGCTGGCCGCCTGAGAGTTGGTGCGGCTTACGTTTGGCAAACTCCTGCATATGTACCAGGGCCAGCATCTCCTGCACCCGGGCGGTGATTTCCGCCTTAGGCAGGCGGTCCTGCTTCAGGCCGAAGGCAATATTCTGCTCAACGGTCATATGGGGAAACAGGGCATAGGACTGGAACATCATATTAATAGGCCGCTGATAGGGCGGCACGCGCGCCAGATCCACGCCGTCGAGCATAATCTGCCCGGCGGTCGGTTGTTCAAAGCCCGCCAGCATGCGTAGCAGCGTCGATTTCCCGCAGCCTGACGCGCCCAGCAGAGCAAAAATTTCGCCTTTGTAGATAGTGAGACTGACGTCGTCGACCGCATGCTGGCCATCAAACGACTTGGTTAAGTTACGGATTTCCAGTAGCGGGGTCAGCGCTTTGGGGGCTTTCGCCTGTGGGCGGGGCATTACGTCGTTCAATCGGGTGCTCTCCGGCAAAAAAACGATCACCATATGGTCCGGTGCCATACTTCGTGCTTAACAGTGCATTTGCACCATCCTGGTGCTTCTGCTCGCCGGGCGCGCTGCTATTTCCCGGCGAGTACAGATCTGATTTGGCCCGTGTTCGACGGGCCATCAGGAATTATTTGCCGCTCTTCACTTTGGTCCACGCGCGGGTGCGCACGCGGTCAATCTTCGGATCCTGCACCTTCAGCGTGAACAGTTTGGCGAACACATCCGCTGGCGGATAAATCGCCGGGTTGTTACGGATAGTCTCGCTGACCAGCGGCGTGGAAGCCTTGTTGCCGTTGGCGTAGAACACCTGGTCGCTGATTTTGGCGATGACGTCCGGACGCATCAGATAGTTAAGGAACTGATAGGCTTCATCTTTATTCTTCGCGTCGGCCGGCATGGCAAAGACGTCAAAGAACGCCAGCGCGCCTTCCTTCGGAATAAAGTAGGAGACATTGACGCCGTTCTTCGCCTCTTTCGCGCGGTTGGCCGCCTGCCAGACGTCCCCTGCCCAGCCGATCGCCACGCAGATGTCGCCATTGGCAAGGTCGTTAATATATTGCGAAGAGTGGAAGTAGCGAATGTTCGGCCGCAGCTTCAGCAGCAGATCGGTCGCCGGGCCGGTGTAATCATCCGCTTTGCTGCTGTTCGGATCTTTGCCGAGGTAGTTCAGCACGGTGGCGAAAATCTCTTCCGGCGCGTCGAGGAAGGAGACGCCGCAGCTTTTCAGTTTTTCGAGGTTCTCCGGCTTCAGCACCAGATCCCAGCTGTCCTCCGGCGCATCTTTGCCGAGAACGGCTTTCACCTTATCCACGTTGTAGCCAATGCCCGTCGTCGCCCACAGGTAAGGCATGGCGTATTTATTCTCCGGGTCATGCTTGGCGACCAGCTTCAGCACTTCGGGGTCAAGGTTCTTCCAGTTGGGCAGCTTACTTTTATCCAGCGGCTGGAACACGCCCGCCGCCAGCTGGCGTTCGAGGAAGCTTGCCGACGGCACCACCAGGTCGAAACCGGTGCTACCCGCCATTAATTTGCCTTCCAGCACTTCGTTGGAATCAAAAACGTCATACACCACTTTAATCCCGGTCTCTTTTTCGAAATTCGCTACCGTGTCCGGCGCGATATAATCAGACCAGTTATAAACATGCAGGGTTTTTTGTTCGGCGGCGAGCGAACCGGCAGAGACGGCCATCAGCGCACCCGTAACCAGACCTGTTAACCATTTTTTACCAAAGGCGGTCATATCTCTTTTCCTTCTCAACGCCCGTTAACTTACGGGCTCAAATATACGCATTTCTACGCATGCAAAAATCATGCATATTTTTTCATTGCCTGAGAAAAGGAGAGCGGATCTCTCCCGGAGTGGTTGCTCGCAACTGGAAGCATCGCCAGAATAACTGTAGCCAGAATAAGAGGCTATAGCCCAGGTAAAAAAACGCCTTTTATCAAATTTTTATGCAATAACGGTCTACGTGATAAGCCAAAACGGCCTGAATGGCGGTGAATAATGCTTTAAAGAAAGGTTAAATGCAGAATAAAAGCGGGTAATACGCAGCCGCTGCGGTAGTGGCTGCGCTAATTTTAGGCAGGTTTAGTGAAGAAAATGGTATTGCACGTTTTCCGCCGCAGGCTCTTCTTCTTCGCCTTTGTACAGCAGCTGATTTGCGCCGGCTTCGAGGATTACCATCGAGATCTGCTCTTCGCTTTGGCGGAAGAACCAGGCGAACTGCTCCATGGTCACCCCTGGGCCGATAGACAGCGACTGGCAAACCACCAGCTTGGGCAAATTATCGTCCTGAATGTCGATAAACGCCTTCACGGTTAACGAGCTGGCGTTGATGGCCGAGAGATCCGCCGACAGCGCCAGCAGGGCAGACGGCTTCACCTCCGCCAGGGCGGAAAAGAGCACCACGTTGTCCACCAGGTCAATTTTGGCATCAAAAATACCGTCGAAATTCTGCATATGCGGCAGGTGCAATGCCTGACAGGAATCGCACTCAAAAAAGCTGATGCCGATTTCGTCCAGCCAGCGACGTAGCGTATCCAGACCTGGAACGACCAGTGAATCCATAGTGCCTGTGACCTCTTACAGTGGAAAAACGACGCCATAGCTTACGCAAAAAAAGCGCCGCATACCATGGCCGTCTTGCATCCGACGGTTAGCCGCCTATTTTCAAACAGAATTCCGGCGTCGCCTGGCGCTCGATCCAGGCGATCATCTTGCCGGCGACATCCACGCCGGTGGTGGTTTCCACCCCTTCCAGCCCCGGCGAGGCATTCACCTCCATCACCAGCGGCCCGCGGGCGGCGCGTAAAATATCGACACCGGCGGCGTCCAGCCCGAGAGTTTGCGTTGCCTTGATGGCAATGGCCCGCTCCTCGTCGCTAATCTGCGCCACCGTGGCCATGCCGCCGCGGTGCAGGTTAGAGCGGAAATCCCCCTCTTTCGCCCGCCGCTCGATCGCCGCCACCACCTCATTGCCGACCACCAGGCAGCGGATATCGCACCCTTTCGCTTCGGCAATGTATTCCTGCACCAGAATATGAGCGTTCAGTCCGCGAAAGGCGTCGATCACGCTCTCCGCCGCCTGGCGGGTCTCCGCCAGCACCACGCCGATCCCCTGGGTGCCTTCCACCAGCTTCACCACCAGCGGCGCGCCGCCCACCATGGCGATCAGATCGCTGGTGTCATCCGGGGAGTGAGCGATGCCGGTCAATGGCAGATCGATGCCCTGGCGCGCCAGCAGCTGCAGCGAGCGCAGCTTATCGCGAGCGCGGGTAATAGCGACCGATTCGTTCAGCGGATAGCTTCCCAGGAGCTCAAACTGGCGCAGGGCCGCGGTGCCATAGTAGGTGATCGCCGAGCCAATGCGCGGGATCACCGCATCAAAGTGCGGCAGCTGACGCCCTTTGTAGTGGATCGACGAGGCCACCGGGCTGACGTTCATATAACAGGAAAGCGGATCGAGGATCTCGATCTGATGACCGCGCTGTTGCGCTGCTTCGCGCAGGCGCCGACATGAATAAAGCGTTCCATCCCGGGATAATATGGCAATTTTCATCCTGCACCTCTGCGAAAAGACCCGCTCTGGCGGGCCTCAGCTATCGAACACACTTTCACCTTTCCTGCGGCCGGCGGCGGATATCACCTGGCCGGAGCAGCAGTGTACACGTAATCAGCGCGTTGCCCACCCCTGCTTATGCAGATAGTCAAGAATAAACGGACGACTCTCTCTCACGATAGTGCGCCGGATATGGTCGCTCCAGGTATCGCGGCGGGCGTTGCTGCCGCGCGACAGATAATAGTGCGCCAGCTGTTCGTCATACTCCGCCAGCAGCGCGTTATCCAGCGGCTGATAGCGGTTTTCATGCACCAGCATGGCCGCCGGCATCCGCGGCTTGATGTCCGGGTTATCCGCCGGCCAGCCAAGGCAAAGACCGAACAGCGGCAGGACGTGCTGCGGCAGCTCCAGCAGCTCTGTGACGGCCTCAATGCTGTTGCGCAACCCGCCGATATAGACGCCCCCTAGTCCGAGGGACTCGGCGGCGGTCAGCGCGTTTTGCGCCAGCAGCGCCGTATCGACAACGCCGATCAGCAGCTGTTCCGCCAGCCCCAGCTGCGCCTGTGGGCAGATCTGCAGGTGGCGATTAAAGTCGGCGCAGAAGACCCAAAACTCCGCCGCCTGGGCGACGTGCTGCTGGCCGCCGGTCAGCGGGACCAGACGTTCACGCAGCGCCGGGTCAGTAATACGGATGATAGAGGTGCACTGTAAAAAACTCGAGGTAGATGCCGCTTGCGCGCTGGCGATAATCTCTGCGCGCTGTTCGTCGCTCACGGGGGCATCGGTGAAGTGGCGGATGGAACGGTGGCTGCGCAGCAGCTCAATGGTCGGCGTCATTACGTTTTTCTCTGTCAGACAAGGATTCAGGCTTTGGAGAGTGCGTTAACTGCGGGGCCACGATCTGCGCCATCCGCCACATCACGACGATGGCGGCGGGGATCATCAGCACGATCCCGGCAAAGAGCATCACCAGCGCCGCGGTCGGGCTGGCAATGGGCGCAGGCAGCTGGACATACTGGTTAAGGGAGAGCCAGGCGAGGGTTAACAGCCCCATCCCGAGGATCTCAACCAGCATAATGCTTTTCGGCAATGGGGCAAATTTTCGCATCACGCCTCTCCGGTTGATAAACGCGGCGCGCCAGCCAATTCCACCGCGCCGTCGGGCCAGTATACGGGTTTTGACAGTCCGACATTTATCAAACATAGCCGTAAACCATCGAAGTAAAAGGCAGAACCTTCTTTCCCTCCCCGCCCGTTGCAGGCATCATAAGCGCCATTCGCCATCCGGCTGAGGTTTAAGGAGAGAAGCAATGTTTACCGTTATTTTTGGTCGTCCAGGCTGCCCTTACTGCGTTCGCGCTAAAGAACTGGCAGAAAAACTGACCAACGAGCGTGATGATTTCAACTACCGCTACGTGGATATTCATGCCGAAGGCATCAGCAAAGCTGACCTGGAAAAAACCGTTGGCAAACCGGTTGAAACCGTGCCGCAGATTTTCGTCGACCAGAAACACATCGGCGGCTGCACCGATTTTGAAGCCTGGGCAAAAGAGAATCTCGGCCTGTTTGCCTGAGTCAATTTATTTGCTCGATGAATGACTGCGCCAGGTATCAAGCCAGGCGCAGATAAACAAAAAGCACAATGCCCCAAGCGCGCACCAGAACACGGCGCTCAACACCCACGCCATCTCCTGCCAGAACGTCCGGTGGGTCACGAAGAACAGCCGCATCGTCACCATGCAGACCGGCGCCGCCAGTATCGCGCCGAGCAAAGGACGCAGCACCCGCCGTCCGGGAGAGAGACAGCTCGCCGCCGCCCCTGGCAGCAAAAAGAAGAGCAGGCCCAGCTCCGGGTTGCCGCTGGCGCGAAATGCCCCTTTCATATGTAACAACAACGATAAGCACACCACAATGAACAGAACGAAGCCACAGATAATGCCGGCCCAACTACGCTCAGATTTCACCGTATCCTCCTGATGTTGCCTCTAACTCACGTCCACGTCGCCCAGTCAGATAAAGCATTTCGGCAATCCATGCCAATAACTCCCCTACCAGCCTAAAAACGATTGTCACTAGCCGCCGCATCCAGGAAGGATTAAACTAGCGGTATATTTTTGCTGGTTATAACAGGGTGCCAGAATAGGTTCGCGACAACGCGAACGCCTGAGCAACCTTAGACCAAATAACCATTTCCTTCAACAACTTACTAGTAAATGAGAAGTTGGCTTTCGTGAATATAAACGTCGCAGATTTGTTAAACGGGAATTACATCCTGTTATTATTCGTTGTACTTGCATTAGGACTATGCCTGGGAAAACTGCGTCTCGGCTCAGTACAACTTGGTAATTCCATTGGCGTTTTAGTCGTTTCTCTATTATTAGGCCAGCAGCATTTCGCGATTAACACCGATGCCCTTAATCTCGGCTTTATGCTGTTTATTTTTTGCGTTGGCGTAGAAGCCGGGCCCAACTTTTTTTCTATTTTTTTCCGCGACGGGAAAAACTACCTGATGCTGGCGCTGGTGATGGTCGGCAGCGCGATGCTGATCGCCATGATGCTGGGTAAAGTGTTCGGCTGGGATATCGGGCTCACCGCCGGTATGCTGGCAGGCGCCATGACCTCCACCCCGGTGCTGGTGGGCGCGGGCGACACCCTGCGCCATTTCGGCCTGCCCAGCGATCAGCTGGCGCAGTCGCTTGACCATCTGAGCCTCGGCTATGCCCTGACCTATCTGGTTGGTCTGGTGAGCCTGATCGTCGGCGCCCGCTATATGCCCAAGCTGCAGCATCAGGATCTGCAGACCAGCGCCCAGCAAATCGCCCGCGAGCGCGGCCTCGATACCGATTCCAAACGTAAAGTCTACCTGCCGGTGATCCGCGCCTACCGCGTCGGCCCGGAGCTGGTGGCCTGGGCGGATGGCAAAAATCTGCGCGAACTGGGTATTTACCGCCAGACCGGCTGCTATATTGAACGCATTCGTCGCAACGGTATTCTGGCCAACCCGGACGGCGACGCGGTGCTGCAGATGGGTGACGATATTGCGCTGGTGGGCTATCCGGACGCCCACGCCCGCCTCGACCCGAGCTTCCGCAACGGTAAAGAGGTGTTCGACCGCGATCTGCTCGACATGCGCATCGTCACTGAAGAGATTGTGGTCAAAAACCACAACGCCGTCGGCCGCCGCCTGGCGCAGCTCAAGCTTACCGACCACGGCTGCTTCTTAAACCGGGTTATTCGCAGCCAGATCGAGATGCCTATCGACGATAACGTCGTACTGAACAAAGGCGACGTGCTGCAGGTCAGCGGCGACGCCCGCCGCGTAAAAACCGTGGCCGACCGCATCGGCTTTATCTCCATTCACAGCCAGGTGACCGATCTGCTGGCCTTCTGCGCCTTCTTTATCGTTGGCCTGATGATCGGCATGATCACCTTCCAGTTCAGCTCCTTCAGCTTCGGCATCGGCAACGCCGCCGGCCTGCTGTTCGCCGGCATCATGCTTGGCTTCCTGCGCGCCAACCACCCAACCTTCGGCTATATCCCGCAGGGGGCGCTGAACATGGTGAAAGAGTTTGGTCTGATGGTGTTTATGGCCGGGGTCGGTCTCAGCGCCGGGGCCGGGATCAATAACGGGCTGGGCGCCGTCGGCGGCCAGATGCTGGCGGCAGGGCTTATCGTCAGCCTGGTGCCGGTGGTGATCTGCTTCCTGTTCGGCGCCTACGTGCTGCGCATGAACCGGGCGATGCTGTTCGGCGCCATGATGGGAGCCCGCACCTGCGCCCCGGCGATGGAGATCATCAGCGATACCGCGCGCAGCAATATTCCAGCGCTCGGCTACGCAGGGACCTACGCCATCGCCAACGTGCTGCTTACCCTTGCCGGGACGCTCATCGTGATCATCTGGCCAGGGCTACAATAATTTTTTGAGAAAAAAGCCGTCACAGGCAGAACTTTTTCTCAGGGCATCAGTCATAAGTAATGCCACTGCTTTTCTTTGATGTCCCCATTTTGTGGAGCCCATCAACCCCGCCACTTCGGTTCAAGGTTGATGGGTTTTTTGTTGCCTGCGTTTAGCCATTCCGGGTGAAACGCCGCTTCAGCGCCCCTCTTCCTGCGCCCTCTCCCCCGCCAGCTGCCCGACCATCATGCGGATTGCCGCCTTCGACAGCGGCGCGCGGTCGGTGACAAAGTGCAAGGTCATCCCTTCAATAAAGGCGTCGAGACCGCGGGCGGTATCGGGGGCGAACCACTGCTCCAGCGTCTGCTGGCTGCGCCGCATCCAGTTCTGCATCACCGCCTTCAGCGCCGGCTGACTGCTGCAGAACGCGTACAGCTGGTACATCAGCTCCATATTGCGCGCCGTGGTCACCTGGGCGCTGAAGATCAGATCCGCGATGGCATCGCAGGCTTGTTCCCGGTTCGTTACCCCGACGAAGCCTTGCTGATACTGCGCCGACATCTCGGCGGTAAACAGGCTGAACGCCTCCTCAATTAACGCCTCAATGCCGCTGAAATAGTAGGTCAGCGATCCCAGCGGCACATTCGCGCAGGTGGCGATTTTACGGTGCGTCACCGCATGGATGCCGTGCGCCGCGATGGTATCCAGCGTCGCCTGCAGGATGCGCTCGCGGCGCTGCGGATCGTTTGGTCTACGGGCCATGATTTTCCTCTTCCGGTTTATGTACAAATGTACACTTACTTGCTACTGTTGTCTTCACTCTTCTCCTTTAAGGCGTTTACGGATGACGACGCAATCCTCGCGCAGAGCGCTGCAGCTTCGGCTATGGGCGCTGTTTATGTTCTTTTTCATCCCCGGCTTGTTAATGGCCTCCTGGGCCACCCGCACGCCGGCGATCCGCGATCTGTTGGCGCTATCCACCGCAGAGATGGGCGTGGTGCTGTTTGGTCTGTCGGTGGGGTCGATGAGCGGTATTCTCTGCTCGGCGTGGCTGGTGAAGCGCTTTGGTACCCGCAAGGTCATCCGCACCACCATGTCCTTCGCCGTGCTTGGCATGCTGGTGCTCAGCCTGGCGCTGTGGGTCACTTCCGCCCCGCTGTTCGCCTTCGGTCTGGCTATCTTCGGCGCCAGCTTCGGCTCCGCAGAGGTCGCTATTAACGTCGAAGGCGCGGCCATCGAGCGGGAGATGAATAAAACGGTGCTGCCGATGATGCATGGCTTCTACAGCTTTGGCACCCTGTTCGGCGCCGGGGTGGGCATGGCAGTGACCGGATTCGGTCTGCCGGCCGCCCCGCACATCCTGGCGGCTGCGCTGGTGGCTATCCTGCCCATCGCCATTGCTATCCGCGCCATTCCCGACGGCACCGGTAAAAATGCCGCCGAAGTCGCCCACGGTGAGGCGAAAGGTCTGCCGGTGTGGCGCGACGCGCAGCTGCTGCTGATCGGCGTCATTGTCCTGGCGATGGCCTTTGCCGAAGGCTCCGCCAACGACTGGCTGCCGCTGCTGATGGTGGATGGCCACGGCTTTAGCCCCACCTCCGGCTCCCTGATTTATGCCGGTTTCACCCTCGGCATGACGCTGGGCCGCTTTACCGGCGGCTGGTTTATCGATCGCTACAGCCGGGTGGCGGTGGTCCGCGGCAGCGCAGTGATGGGCGCCCTCGGCATAGGCCTGATCATCTTCGTCGATAACCCCTGGGTGGCGGGCATCTCGGTGCTGCTGTGGGGCATTGGCGCCTCGCTCGGCTTCCCGCTGACCATCTCCGCCGCCAGCGATACCGGGCCGGACGCGCCCAAGCGCGTCAGCGTGGTGGCGATCACCGGCTATCTCGCTTTCCTCGTCGGGCCGCCACTGCTGGGTTTCCTCGGCGAACACTTCGGCCTGCGCAGCGCCATGATGGTGGTGCTGGGTCTGGTGATGGTGGCGGCGCTGGTCGCCCGCGCGGTGGCTAAGCCACAATCTGAACCCGTTATGGAGAACAGCTAATGAGCATCAAACTGATTGCGGTGGATATGGACGGCACCTTTTTAAGCGATGCCAAAACTTACAACCGGCCGCGCTTCCTCGCCCAGTACCAGCGAATGCGCGAACAGAATATTCGCTTCGTGGTCGCCAGCGGCAACCAATATTATCAGCTGATCTCCTTTTTCCCGGAGATCGCCCATCAGATCGCCTTCGTGGCGGAAAACGGCGGCTGGGTGGTGAGCGGCAATGAAGACGTCTTCAACTGCCAACTGCCGGTTCACCACTTCAACGCCGTGGTCGACCATCTGCAGACGTTGCCGAATATCGAAATCATCGCCTGCGGGAAGCGCAGCGCCTACACCCTCAATCGCTACAACGACGCGCTGAAGACGGTGGCGGCGAAGTATTATCACCGCCTGGAACTGGTGGATGATTTTAACCATCTCGATGACACCATCCTCAAATTTGGTCTCAACGTGCCAGACAGCCTGATCCCGGAAATTCAGCCGAAGCTGCATGCGGCGCTGGGGGACATGGTCACCGCGGTGGCCACCGGCTACGGCAGCATCGACTTAATTATCCCGGGTGTGCACAAAGCCAACGGGCTGCGCATTTTGCAGCAGCGCTGGGGCATTGAGGATCACGAGGTGGTGGCGTTCGGCGACAGCGGCAACGATATCGAAATGCTGCAGCACGCCGGGTTTGGCTTTGCCATGGCAAACGCCCGGGAAGACGTCAAAGCCGTCGCCCGCTATCAGGCGCCGCATAACAACGAAGAAGGTGTCCTGCAGATTATTGATAAGGTGTTGGATCGCGAAGCGCCGTTCGCCTGATAAGACCCGGATGCGAGCGCATCCGGGTTGAAAACAACTACCCCTGCTGCGAATTGCCCACGCTTTTATCTTTCAGAAAGTAAATCATCAGCCCCAGCCATAGTACCCCACCC
The DNA here is from genome assembly GCF_018223915.1 of Klebsiella sp. 64. Lineage (NCBI taxonomy): Bacteria > Pseudomonadati > Pseudomonadota > Gammaproteobacteria > Enterobacterales > Enterobacteriaceae > Klebsiella > Klebsiella sp. 64. The sequence continues at coordinate 137,132 of NZ_JAGRQZ010000027.1, read as the reverse complement.
AGCAGGTTAAACAGGCTGAACAGCCCGTTGCCGCCCAGCTCGTAAGCATGTTTGCTGAGCTCGATGCCGACGGTGAAGATCAGCATCTGCAGCATTCCCATCGCCGCCGAGACCGTGCCTTTACTCATCTCGCTGGCGAACAGGGTTAAACGCACCAGGCCGGCGTTCGCGAGGCCAATCCCGAAGGCGTAGAAGCTCAGACCGGCCGTCATCCACAGATAAGCGTGGGAAGAGACCACGGTCGCCGCCGCAGAGAGGATCAGGCCAAACATGATCGGCCAACCGCCCATGATAATCAGCGAGCGCACGGTCCGGCGCGCAGTCAGGCGCGCCAGCACCAGGTTGCCGGCAATCAGCGCCCCGAAAATCGGCACCTGCAGCATGCCGTACTCATAGCTGGTGGCCTGTTCGCCGCTGATAATAATCACCGGCGACTGGGCAATCCACGCCAGCAGCGGCAGGCTGACAAAGCCGGTGGCCAGCGCGCCGGCGACGAAGCGCAGGTTCTTCAGCACCAGCCGATAGTCGCGGCCCAGCTCTTTCACCGACAGCTTTTCGCCCAGCCGCGTCGCGGTCTCCGGCATCGCCCGCTGCAGGCCGAAGAACGAGATGGCCGCCAGCACGGCGAACAGGACAAACATCATCTCCCACGGCAGGATATGCACCCAGGCGGCGCCCACCAGCGGCCCCAGCAGCGGGGCTATCAGCGCCACGTTAGCCATCAGGGCGGTGATTTTGATACACACCGCCTCCTCAAAGGACTCCTGTATCGCCGCATAGCCCACCGCGCCGATAAAGCACAGGCTGATCCCCTGCAGGAAGCGCAGCAGGGTAAACTGCTCAATGGTCTGCGCCAGCAGCGTCGCCAGGCAGGTGACGATGAACCATACTACGCCGGTCAACATCACCGGACGGCGGCCAATACGATCCGACAGCGGCCCCAGCAGCCACTGTAAAAACATGCCGCCTGCCAGATAGGCAGTCATTGAGGTAGGTACCCATTCGTTGCCCACCTGAAATTCCTGCACCACGGCTAACATGCCCGGCTGAATCATATCGTTGCCGATATAAGTGGAAAACTCGTACAGCACCAGACATAACGGGAACAACAGCGCCTGCCTTCCGAGGCGGCGGCCTGAAAGCGAATAATTTTGCATGAAATCTCTTATCTATCAAAAATCGCGCAAAGTGTAATGAAACTCCCGGCGCGGAGATAGTGAATTGTGGGTGACACCGCACAATATTACGAGCCGTGCGCCATCGTCCTGCCTCTCCCCTGTTATTCAGCCTGTGTATATATTCCGTTTATGTTTCAGCAATGTGACAAACGATATACTGACGTTTTTCAGGCTGTTAGCCGTAGACTTTATGGTAGTGGATTTCATAACAACCTGATCTTTAAGACAATGCCGCCTTTAACTCCGCACCGCTTTTATTTAGGGTAGGCGGCTTAATTGCTATCGGACCAACGAGCCTGGAAGTCTATGCTGGAAAATATTAACTATGCGCTGTTCGCCCTGCTCAACGCGACGCCTGCCTCGCCGCAGTGGGCCATTGAGATGGCGATCTTCATCGCTAAAGATCTGATTCTGATCGTACCTCTGCTGGTGGTGACATTGTGGCTGTGGGGGCCTGCCCAGCGGCAGATGGTGTTTAAGCTGATGCTGGCGCTGACGATCAGCCTGACCGTGTCGTGGGCGATCGGCCATCTTTATCCGCACGATCGGCCGTTTGTCGCCGGCGTAGGCTATAACTTCCTGCACCACGCGGCGGACGACTCCTTCCCCAGCGACCATGGCACCGTCAGCTTTACCTTTGCCCTGGCCTTCCTGTTCTGGCATCGCCTGTGGTCCGGCGCCCTGCTGATGGCCATTGCCGCCGCCATCGCCTGGTCCCGTGTCTATCTCGGCGTGCACTGGCCGCTGGATATGGTCGGCGGGCTGCTGGCCGGGATGTGCGGCTGCCTTGGCGCGGCGCTGATCTGGCACACGTTCGGCCCGGCGCTATACCATCAGCTGCAGCGGCTGTATCGTCTCTGCTTCTCCTTGCCAATCCGCAAAGGTTGGGTGCGCGGCTAAACGCCGCCGTCGCTGCGGCCACCGCGTGACTAACCCGCAAGCGACAGGTAAAATCCCGCTAACGCCCTGCCCCCGCAGGGCGATTTTAGCGCAGAGGGAATATGGAAACTCGCCGTGACGAACGTATCAGTCAGCTCATTCAGGCACTTAAACGCAGCGATAAGCTGCATCTGAAAGAAGCCGCTTCCCTGCTTGGGGTGTCGGAAATGACCATTCGTCGCGACCTCAATGGCCACAGCGGCCCGGTTGTGCTGCTCGGCGGATACATTGTGCTGGAGCCGCGCAGCGCCACCCATTACCTGCTCAGCGATCAAAAAACCCGGCTGGTCGAGGAAAAACGCCGTGCCGCTCGCCATGCGGCCGCGCTGCTGGAGGCCCATCAGATGGCCTTCTTCGACTGCGGGACCACCACGCCGTGGATTATTGACGCCATTGACGATGCCCTGCCCTTCACCGGCGTCTGCTACTCCCTGAACACCTTTCTGGCCCTGCAGGAAAAACCCCAGTGCCGCGCGGTCCTGTGCGGTGGGGAGTTTCATGCCAGCAACGCGATTTTTATGCCGCTGAGCCTTGAGGATACCCTCAGCCATCTGAGCCCTGATATCGCCTTTTACTCGGCGGCGGGGATCGACTGCGAGCAGGGGGCGACCTGCTATAACCTGGAAGAGCTGCCGGTTAAGCACTGGGCGATGCGTCACGCGCGCTATCACGTGCTGGTGGTCGACCACAGCAAGTTTGGCAAAGTGCGTCCGGCGCGCATGGGGGCGTTAGCGAAATTTGACGTGATCGCCAGCGATATCTGCCCGGATGATGAGCTGGTCGCGCTGGCGAAGGCGCAGCAGATTTCCCTACTGTATTGAAGCGTCGCTGCCCGCGCCCCGCAGGGCGCGGGCAGGCATCAGGAGAACCAGCTGCCAAACCAGCCGTGCAGTTTCATCAGCACGAAGTCGATCATCCGGCTGAAGAAGCCGCCCTCTTTTACCGACTCCATGACAATCAGCGGACGCTGTTCAATGGTTTTATCATTTAGCTTAAAGTCGATAGTCCCGACCACCTGCCCCTTCTCCAGCGGCGCGGTAAGCTGCGGCTGATTTAAGGTATAGCTGGCTTTCAGGTTTTTCAGCTGGCCCTTCGGCAAAGTGATTGAGCCCGCCTCGCCAGCCCCCAGTTTCGCTTCATTGCTATCGCCAAACCACACGCGCTGGGTAACGAAGGTGGCATCTGGTTTAATCGGCGTCACGGTTTCAAAGAAGCGGAAGCCCCAGGTCAGTAGTTTTTCTGACTCGTTAAAGCGAATGCGGTCGGTTTTGGTCCCCAGCACCACGGCGATCAAACGCATATCACCCTGAGTGGCCGAGGAGACGAGGTTATAGCCGGCCCCGGCGGTGGTCCCGGTTTTCACGCCATCGGCGTTGAGGTTGCTGCTCCACAGCAGGCGGTTGCGGTTCGGCTGGCGAATTTTATTGAAAGTGAACTCTTTCTCTTTATGTACCGCATACTCTTCCGGTACGTCGTGGATCATCGCTTTTGTCAGCAGCGCCATATCGCGGGCGGTGCTGAACTGCCCCGGCGCGTCAAGGCCGTGGACGGTCATAAAGGTGGTGTTGGTCAGCCCCATTTTTTTGGCGTAGCCGTTCATCAGGCTAACGAAAGCGTCCTGGCTGCCCGCTACGTAGTCAGCAATCGCAATGCTGGCGTCGTTACCGGACTGAATGATGACCCCTTTGTTCAGATCTTCTACGGAAACCTGCATGCCAGGCTTGAGGAACATCACCGATGAGCCGCGCAGCGCCGGGTTGCCGGTCGCCCAGGCATCGCGCCCAACGGTCACCATATCGGTCAGTTTGATTTTTCCCGCTTTTATTGCCTGCCCTACCACGTAGCTGGTCATGATCTTCGTCAGACTGGCCGGGTCGAGTTTTTCATCGGCATTGCCTTCGCTGAGCACCTTCCCGCTGGCATAGTCCATCAGGATCCAGGCGCGAGCGTCAATTGAAGGGGCGTCGGGGAGTTGTTCCGCAGCCTGCACCGCAGGTGCGACAAGAAATAACAGCGCGCAACCTGCCGCGAGGCCGCGAAGGGAAAAAGCGTCATGCATCATAAGAGCCACCCAAGTATCCTTTCCAAACAAAATATGCCGCGCCACTCTGACCGCGCCGCAGCAACCGGTGAGTAAAGCGTACAAATGACCTTAAAGAAACAGCGAGTTGGTAAAGTTTTTAAAGTTTACGCAATAACATGCCGCTGTGCTTTAATCAGAACAATTTTTTTGATCGTAATCGCCTTAATGTTAACTTTATTATGGCAAGAAAAAAATCGCCTTTCAAAACCAATTAGTCACCGAAATTTCAATGACATAGCTCACTTCTCTTCGGGGAAAATGCTACTAAAGAGACGTCGCAAGCGTGTCTTTCATTGTGGTTTGCCTGGTCATAGATTCACATTATGGCGGGGCCGTGTGGGGTAAGCGAAAGCCTGGCCAGTGATATCCAGTCGCGTCGCCCCTACCCCCTTCACCTGAGAACCGGGGATGGTTGTTACTGCTGATACCCTTCACAAAACTCAAAATGTCGGCCCGGTTGCATTCCATGAGGCCCAGTTCAACTTCCGAACTCACAATAACCACATCTGGCTTGCTGCTGTAGAAGTCTCAGACGCTTAAATATAAACCTGAAGGTTCTGTAGGCCGTATTTACGCCTGAAATGCAGTTGAGAACTCCCGGGCTATGCTTGAGACGGTCATTACGCCCGTCTCAGGAAATTAGCAACAACGCCCGCACTTTTCTCTCCATCGGGCCTGCCTGATCGCCATGTTCAGCAGGGCTTCGATTGCCATAGCATTCCGCCGATGGAGGCGCAATCTCCTTGATAAAGGATATCAATCAGCTATCCCCTCTATACGCCACCATCAGGAATTGAGGTCAGGAAGGGAGAGCCTCCCGCTAATGATATGAATTATTCGCCCACTGGATAAGCAGGCAGACGGCTTTCCTGTTTTAGTCGGCATATCGGTAAAAGATAGTTTATCGGGCTATTTTCCCTTTCCGTATTACACAAGTAAGAAAAATAGCACATCGATAAGGATGGATTCCTGGTCATTAAATACAGTATAGTTTCCCCTGCAATCTTTATGGAAGCGGGTAGCTCACCCGCAGTTATTCCATAAATTAAGATTCGCATATTGTGTTGAAAATGGCATATCCCTTTATGCGTGTAATTACACCCCAGCCTGTCGCTGGGCTTTTTTTTTCAAGGCGACTCTGGATGGTGATAAATTTTACAAATACATTCATAACAGCGCATCCACAGCCGTGGCCTTTACAGAAGTATTGCTCTCAAAACCCCGGGCCGCTCTGATTCTGTTGCCCGTTATTAATCACGCCGGTTTGATGAAAAGGTTAACATCTCTTCCCGGGTAATCTCCTACCCTTCTCGTCCGATGCCATATCGAGCTCTACGACTCGCTCTTCCAGACTGCAGTACGCCAGTGCTTCTTTTATCCCTATTTCGTTTTGCAGGGATGTTTTGATAGCACCGCGATAGTATGCTGGCCATCCTTATCAGTCATTCATTTTAACCGCCTTTTTCAAATCCTTCCGGGGAAAGTAAAGTCCTCTACCAGGCTCTGCTCGTTTAACGCTATAGATTCAAATACTGATTATTGCATTATATACCACTTACCCCCGCCGTGATTACCCAGGTAAGATAAATAGCACAAAAGTAAGGGTGGATTCCTGGTTATTTAATACAGTATATTTCCCATGTAGTCTGTATGGAAGTTGATGGTTACCTTTGGTTAACCCATACTTCGAGACTCGAATATTATCTTGAGAACAGCATGCAACCCTGAGTAAATTTACTCCCCAGTGCCAGTCACTGGGTTTTTTTTGCTATTTTTCAGAATATCTTCCAGCCAGTCGGCGCCTCTCATGGTCTATTTTTTCTGGGTGAGATGAAAAAGATGTATATCCGATCGATAAAAACAACAGTTCATCCCTGTAAAAATATAATTCTTTCACTGACTTTCTATTTATTAATATTAACCTGTGTTCCTCAGATGATTGCGATGCAATAATCAGCATCAAATTATACCCTCAGGCGACATTGAGATTTTAACCGAGACGGAGAGGGAGCGTTTTTATAGATGCATGCATGATTTAAAGCTTTAATTATCAATAAGATACACCATATTCACGCCCTTTCCTTCGTAGCGTAACACCCTATAGATATTACTCCTGTAAAATAGTAAAAACACTTTCCGGGCCCTGTAACCCAGGAGTGCCCCTGGCTGAAGGGAGTAAGCATAAAAACCTTTAATAACAGCCAAATAAAAAAGCTTGCCGGATTTTTAACTTTATCCCAACATGATCGCCGATCGCGCTGCAACGGCAGTGAAACAAACTCAGGAGCGAAAATGATTACACTGTGGGGACGTAATAACTCGACCAACGTAAAGAAAGTACGCTGGGTGCTGGAGGAGCTGGAGCTGCCTTATCAGCAGATCCTCGCCGGGCTGGAGTTTGGTCTCAATCATGACCCGGAATATCTGGCGATGAACCCGAACGGGCTGGTGCCGTTGTTAAAGGACGATGCCACCGGGGTGGTATTGTGGGAATCAAATACGATTATTCGCTACCTGGCGGCCCAGTATGGCGTTGACCGTCTGTGGCTGGCCGCGCCGGCGCAGCGCGCGCAAGGGGAAAAGTGGATGGATTGGTCCAACGGCACCCTCTCACCCGCCCATCGCCCGGTATTAATGGGCCTGGTGAGAACGCCGCCGGAGCAGCGCGACCCGGCGGCCATCGCCGCGGGGATCAGCGCCTGCGAAGCGCTGTTCGCCATGCTGGATGACGAACTGGCCAAAATGCCGTGGCTCTCCGGCGAGCAGTTCGGCCTTGGCGATATTGCCGTCGCTCCCTTCGTCTACAATCTGTTGTCGATCCTCGACAGCTGGCAACCGCGGCCCCATCTGCAGCGCTGGTATCAGCAGATTAGCCAACGTCCTGCCTGGCGCGAAGTAGTGCAGATCCCGGTGACCTGAGGCTAAGCCTCGGGACTCAACCGCAATAGCTCGCCGTTAGACTCGTCGGTTAAAACGTACAGATAGCCGTCGGGTCCCACGCGAACATCGCGGATGCGTTTTCCGCGCGCCTCCAGTAATCTCCCCTCCTCGCGGACCTGATTACCGTCCACCGCCAGGACAATCAGCGATGTCTCCTTCAGCGCGCCGATAAACAGCTTATGCTGCCACTGGGGAAAGGTCGGCGCCGAATAAAAGGCCATCCCGCTCACCCCGGGAGAGACCGGCCAGACATACAGGGGAGGTTCGGTCCCCGGAACCGTTTTGCCTTTTGCTTCCGGAATGGGCAGGCCGCTGTAGTTAATACCGTGCGTCGCCAGCGGCCAGCCGTAATTTTTCCCCGCCTGCGGAATATTAATTTCATCTCCGCCGCGCGGGCCATGCTCGTTCAGCCACAGCGCCTCGCTCCAGGGATTCATCGCCATGCCCTGCGGATTACGGATGCCGTAAGCCCAGATCTCCGGCCTGGCGTCAGCCCGGCCGACAAAAGGGTTATCCGGCGGTACACCTCCGGTCTCCGTCAGGCGGACCACTTTCCCCTGCAGCTTGCTGAGATCCTGGGCGGTGGCGCGCTGATTATTTTCGCCCAGCCCGATAAACAAATATCCTTTGCCGTCGAACACCAGCCTGCCGCCAAAATGATTGCCGACGGAGAGCTTCGGCTGCTGGCGAAAGACCACGGTAAAGTTCGTCAGCTGCGTGGCATCCTCGCTCAACCGCCCATAGCCCACCGCGGTGCCCGCCTTACCGCTGGCGTCGCTTTCCGCATAGCTCAGCCACACCCGCCGCGACTGGGCGAAATCCGGGGCCAGCGCCACGTCCAGTAGGCCACCCTGGCCGTTGGCCCATACCTGCGGCACGCCGGCTATCGGCGCCGACAGACCTTTACCCGGCTGCCAGCGCTTGAGCTCGCCGCCGCGCAGGGTGATCAGTATGCCCTGATCGTCAGGCAGAAAGGCCATGCCCCACGGCTGGGCCAGCCGGTTTTGCAATACCTCCACCCGCACCGCGGCCTGGCTCAGGGCTGGTAGCGCTAAGGCGCTCAATATCAACAGCAGTGGGATCGGACGCATGGCATTCTCCTTTCGTCAGCTCTGGGCTAAAGGGTAGCCAGCGGGGAAATTTGCGCGGGGATTTTTACATAACCTTTAACAGGGGAAGCGTTCACTTCCCCTGGGTTTCAGCCGATCAGGCATGAGTGATTGGCGCCAATTTATTCAATTTATGAATATTTGAGGTCAATCCTGTCAGACAGCGTTCTAGCTTCTCTACGTTAACAGCGATGTATAGCGGACAATCATGATGCCCGCTCATCAGGCATAGTGCAGCGGCGGCGACCGATTCGCCGGCCAGGCGAAGGACATCCCTCTCCTCCGGTGAAATGGCATTCTGCAGGCGCGGCGCCTGCGCACGCATTTCACGGCAAAGCTCAAACAAGTTATCACGCAGATGGTCATTTTCGCTGACTGACATGTAGCCTTTGGCCTTTCGCAGTTGCAGATAGGCGTCAATATCGATATTGGCGTTAATAAGCTTCTGCAGAAGGTGGCGGTATAGTCTGTCAACGGTCATCACGGTTCCTCCTCTGTCGTCCTTTACCCTTTCCATAATACGGTTATTTTTTGTGCAAAATGATGCGCCAGGTCAATAATCCCCAGTTCTTTAACATCATTTACAATGTGGCAACTTTAACGCATTGTAGGGTGTATAACAAAAATAATGTTATACGATCACAATTAATTTCAGTCTGAAATTAATAAACAGAAAATGGCAATAAGAGACAAAATTAGTGCAGCAATGATCACAATACCTCATATGATCTGTTGCAGCATCGTCAATTAGGATGTCATAACAAATAATTAATGTAATACGTATAACATGCCAAAAAAACAGCGAACGCGGCCCGCGGATCGCTGACATTCTCTCTGCCCATTTGCAAGGAACTGAAACATGACGTCCGGTAAAAGAAACTACCTTCTGTTGAGTCTTTTCGATTTCCTCTACCTGTTCGCCTGGTCGTCGACCATGGCTTTCTTCGTTATCTGGACCACCCAGCATCTTGGCATCAGCGCCACGAAGACCGGGCTGCTTTACTCGGTCAACGCCTTTATCGCCCTGCTGATGCAGCCTTTCTTCGGCTTTATCTCTGACAAGTTCGGCCTGAAAAAACGGCTTATCTGGCTGCTGGTCGCCCTGCTCCTGCCGGTGGGCCCCTTCTTTATCTACGTTTACGCGCCGCTGCTGGTGCACAACTTTTGGTTTGGCGCCTTGCTGGGAGGGATCTATCTGGGGATCATCTTTAACTCCGGCTGCGGAGTAATCGACTCTTATATCGATAAGATTTCCCGGCGCTATCAGTTCGAATATGGTCGTGTGCGGATGTGGGGCTCGTTAGGCTGGGCAGCGGCGGCCTGGATTGTGGGTAAATATATCGACAGCAATCCTAATCTGGCCTTCTGGCTCGCCAGCCTCGCCATTGTCATCGCCGCCATCTGCTTTATGCTAACCAAAATTGAATTAACCGACGCCGATGTGGCGCGAAGCGAATCGCTGAAGGTCTCTCATGCCCTTGAGCTGGCGAAGAATGGTCAGTTCTGGATGCTGCTGCTCTTTACCCTGTTCGTCACGCAGATTTACGACACCTACGATCAGCAGTTTGCCCAGTACTTCTCGCTACAGTTCCCGACGCCGGAGGAAGGCAACCGCTGGTACGGGATCCTCGCGTCTATTCAGGTCTGCGGTGAAACCCTGTTCCTCTGCCTGATGCCATGGTTTGTTAACCGGACCGGCGCCAAATGGGCGCTGATCATCGCCGGGCTGATCATGTCGGTACGTATTGTCGGCTCAGCCGTGCCCCTCGGCCCGGTGTGGATTGGTGCGGTGAAAATGATGCATGCTCTGGAGAAGCCGTTGATTCTGGTATCGGTCTTTAAATTCATCGCCGCCAACTTCGACCACAAGCTCTCTTCGACGGTCTATTTGCTGGTGCTGTTCGTCGCCTCGATCGCCACCGCCATTTACTCTCCGCTGGCAGGCTATCTGTACGATACCATTGGCTTCGCCAACACCTATCTGATTCTCGGCAGCGTCGCCGGGCTCTTTACCCTGATCTCTATTTTCACGCTGCAGGATAAGCGCGAGCCGAAAAAAACCGGCGCCACCCCCTCCGCAGCCATTAACCCGGCGCAATAAGTCTCTGCCCGGCAGCCACGCCGGGCTTGAGCCGCCTGCGCGCGCGGCTTGTCAGAAGCGTGTCCCACCCCTCTGCTCCGGGGCGTGTGGGATCCGCTCTGGCGGTGGGGGGCGTAAAAGACAGGTCGGGGGCGCTTTTTCACCATTAACCGCGACGGAGCTATACTCTTTTTCGCAAAGATCTGTAGAATTCCTGCCCTGACCATTCCAATAATTGAACACTTTTTAAGCTATGAGCAATGTCACGCATCAGCCGAAAATCGGCTTCGTCTCCCTGGGCTGCCCGAAAAACCTCGTGGACTCAGAGCGTATCCTGACCGAACTGCGCACCGAAGGTTATGACGTCGTACCGACCTACGACAACGCCGATATGGTGATCGTTAACACCTGCGGCTTTATTGATAGCGCTGTGCAGGAATCGCTGGAAGCGATCGGCGAAGCGTTGAAAGAGAACGGCAAGGTAATCGTCACCGGCTGTCTCGGCGCGAAAGAGGATCAGATCCGCGAAGTGCATCCGAAGGTGCTGGAGATCACCGGTCCGCACAGCTATGAGCAGGTGCTGGAGCATGTCCATCATTATACGCCGAAGCCGAAGCACAACCCGTTCCTGAGCCTGGTGCCGGAACAGGGGGTTAAGCTGACGCCGCGCCACTACGCCTACTTAAAAATTTCTGAAGGCTGCAACCATCGCTGCACCTTCTGCATCATCCCGTCCATGCGTGGCGATCTGGTGAGCCGTCCGATTGGCGAAGTGCTGGCCGAAGCCAAACGCCTCGCTGACGCCGGCGTGAAAGAGCTGCTGGTGATTTCGCAGGACACCTCCGCCTACGGCGTCGACATCAAGCACCGCACCGGCTTCCACAACGGTATGCCGGTGAAGACCAGCATGGTCAGTCTGTGCGAAGAGCTGGCGAAGCTCGGCATCTGGGTGCGCCTGCACTATGTCTACCCGTACCCGCACGTTGACGATGTGATCCCGCTGATGGCGGAAGGCAAGATTCTGCCGTACCTCGATATTCCGCTGCAGCACGCCAGCCCGCGTATTCTGAAGCTGATGAAGCGTCCAGGTTCTGCGGACCGTCAGCTGGCGCGCATTAAGCAGTGGCGTGAAATTTGCCCGGATCTGACCCTGCGCTCCACTTTTATTGTGGGCTTCCCGGGCGAAACGGAAGAAGATTTCCAGATGCTGCTCGACTTCCTGAAAGAGGCGCGTCTCGACCGCGTCGGCTGCTTTAAGTACAGCCCGGTTGAAGGCGCTACCGCCAACGAGCTGGCGGACCAGGTGCCGGAAGAGGTGAAAGAAGAGCGCTGGAACCGCTTTATGCAGCTGCAGCAGCAGATCTCTGCCGAGCGTCTGCAGGAGAAAGTGGGGCGCGAAATCCTGGTGCTGGTAGATGAAGTTGATGAAGAAGGCGCTATCGGACGCAGCATGGCCGACGCTCCGGAAATCGACGGCGCGGTGTACCTGAACGGCGAAACCCGCGTTAAGCCGGGCGACGTGGTGCGGGTGAAAGTCGAGCACGCCGACGAATACGACCTGTGGGGTACCCGGGTCTAGTCCAGCTTCCCGGATAGCGGCTTAGCGCATTCCCCAGCCTACGGGGTCCTCCCGTAGGCTCCCCCCCCAGGTCCGCGCAAGCGCAGCGCCACGGGCAAGCATTGATTACCTTCCAGGCAGCCCTGTTGCGCCGTTATTTTGCTGCGCCATAAGAGACATAACGCAGACGATTAACCGGGAGCGCAAACTACGCTGAAGCCACAGATAACATAAAGGACTTTCCAGCGATGCTTCGCCTCACCCTGGCCCTCTCCCGGGAGGAGAGGGAACCGTCCGGCGGTCGTTTCCGCCTCACACCGCTCCCTGCGCCATGAGAGACCTAACGCAGAAAATTAACCGGAAGCGCAATGTGCGCTGAAGCCGCAGATAACATAAAGGACTCCCGGCGGAGCTTTCCCTCACCCTACCCCTTTAACTTCGGATCCAGCGCATCGCGCAGGCCATCTCCCAGCAGATTAAACGCCAGTACGGTCACGAAAATCGCCACCGCCGGAAAGAGCGCCACGTGCGGAGACATCACCATATCCGCCCGCGCTTCGTTGAGCATCGCGCCCCACTCCGGGGTGGGCGGCTGCGCGCCGAGGCCGAGAAACGACAGACTGGCCGCCGAAATAATCGATACCCCAATGCGCATGGTGAAATAAACCACGATCGATGACACCGTCCCCGGCAGAATATGGTTGAACAGAATGGTGGCGTCGCTGGCGCCGATGCTGCGCGCCGATTCAATAAAGGTCTGCTGCTTCAGAACCAGCGTATTGCCGCGCACCAGACGAGCAAACGCCGGGATCGAGAAGATCGCCACGGCGATGATCACGTTGGCCATCCCGCTGCCCATGACGGCGACCACCGCGATCGCCAGCAGGATCCCCGGAAAGGCGAACAACACGTCGCAAAGTCGCATAATGAGCCGGTCCCACCAGCCCTCATAGTAGCCAGCCAGCAGCCCAAGCACCGTGCCGATGGCCGCGCCAATCAGCACCGCCAGTACCCCGGCGGCCAGCGAGATCTGCGCCCCGACCAGCACCCGGCTGAAAATATCCCGTCCCAGGGAGTCGACTCCGAACCAGTGCACCAGCGAAGGCCCCTCGTTCAGACGGTCGTAGTCGAAATAATTTTCCGCATCATACGGCGCTATCCATGGGGCAACGATGGCTACCGCAATCAGCAACAGCACGAAAATACCAGCGCCCATCGCCACCGGCTGGCGACGAAAGCGCCGCCAGAACTCATGCCAGGGGGTATGGATCTCGCCGGGTCTGATGCCCGGCATGGCGTTCAGCGCCGCCTGCCTTCTCCAGTTAAGCAATCGCACCTTACTTATACCTGATAGCCGGGTTTATGGCCGCGTACAGCACATCCACCACTAAATTGATAAGAATAAACTCCAGCGAAAAGAGCAGCACTTCCGCCTGAATCACCGGGTAATCGCGCATCTCCACCGAATCGACCAGCAAGCGCCCAAGCCCCGGCCAGTTAAACACCTTCTCCACAACGATCGACCCGCCGAGCAGAAAGCCGAACTGCAGCCCCATCATGGTCACCACCGGGATCATCGCATTGCGCAGACCATGCTTGAGCACCACCCGCGTTTCGCTCACCCCCTTCGCCCGGGCGGTGCGCATATAGTCTTCATGCAGCACATCGACGAATGACGCGCGGGTAAAGCGCGCCATGACCGCCGCCACCGCCGCGCCAAGGGTCAACGACGGCAAAATATAGTGCCGCCAGCTGTCGGCCCCCACCGTCGGCAGCCAGCCCAGCTCAACCGAAAACACCTGCATCAGCAGCATACCAAGGGCAAAAGCCGGAAACGAAATACCGCTCACCGCCAGCGCCATTCCCAGACGGTCGGGCCAGCGATTGCGCCACACCGCGGCCGCAATCCCCGCCGCCATCACGAACAGTACCGCCCAGCTCATGCTGGCCAGCGTCAGCCACAGCGTGGGCATAAAGCGACTGGCTATCTCACTGGCAACGGGACGCCGCGAGGCCATGGAAATGCCAAAATCGCCGCGCAGCACGTTGGTGATGTAGTGCCAGAACTGGACATGCAGCGGCTGGTCAAGCCCCAGCTGCTGGCGCACCATCGCCACCACCTGGGCATCGGCCTCAGGTCCGGCAATCAGCCGCGCCGGGTCACCGGGCAGCATATGGACGAACAGAAACACCAGCACCGCGACGATAAGCAGAGTAGGGATCAGGCCCAGCAGGCGCTTAATCACATAATTCAGCATCGCTCCCTCCCATTCCGGGAGAGAGGACGCATGAAGATGAACATGATCACGGCGTCAGGTCCGCCTGTTCGAAGCTAAAGCCGGTATCCGGCTGGATATAGAAACCGGTGAGGTTCTTGCTGTGGGCGGAGACCAGTTTCTCGACCACCAGCGGCACCCACGGCGACTCTTTCCAGATAATATCCTGCGCCTCTTTATAGAGTTTGGTTTTCTGTTGCGGATCGGTGGTTTTCAGCGCCTCGCTCAGCGCGTTATCCACCTGCGGGTTGCTGTAAAACGCGGTATTAAACAGCGTCGGCGGCCAGTTTTGCGAGGCGAACAGCGGCGACAGCGCCCAGTCGGCTTCACCGGTGGAGGCGGACCAGCCGGTATAGAACATCCGTACCCCGCTCTCTTTCTGCCCTTTACCTTCCACTTCCGCCGCCCGCTGACCAGCGTCCATCGCCGTCACCTGCGCCTTAATCCCCACCTGCGCCAGCTGCTGCTGGGTGAACTGCAGTACTTTCTGAGCGGTGCTGTGATTATGTGATGACCACAGCGTGGTGCTGAAACCGTTAGGGTAGCCCGCCTCTTTCAGCAGCTGGCGCGCTTTCGCCGGATCGTATGGCCAGGCGGTGTAGGTCTGGGCATAGGCGATCGACGGCGGCACCACTCCGGTCGCCGGGGTGGCGTAGCCGGCGAACGCTACCTTCACCAGCGCCTGAGGGTTAATCGCATAGTTGATGGCTTCCCGTACCTTCGGATTATCGAACGGCTTCTGCGTCACGTTCATGCTGATGTAGCGCTGCATGATCGACGGGCTGGCCACCAGCTCCAGTTTGCTGTTTTTCGCCAGCAGCGGCGCCTGTTCGTAAGGGATCGGGAAGGCGAACTGCGCCTCGCCGGTCTGCAGCATCGCCGCCCGGGTATTGTTATCCACCACCGGACGCCAGGTGATAGAATCCAGCTTTGGCAGCCCCGGCTGCCAGTACCCATCGAACTTGCTGACCTTCACAAAATCCGTCTGGTTCCAGGTGTCGAGCTTATACGGCCCGGTGCCCACCGGGTGGAAGCCGATATCCTTACCATATTTTTTCAGCGCCGCCGGCGAAATCATCGCTGTCGCCGGATGGGCGAGAATGTTAATAAACGCCGAGAAGGGCTGCTTCAGGGTAATTTTGACCGTAGTCGGATCGACCGCCTCGGTACTGGCAATATTTTTATACAGGTTATAGCGCTTGAGATGGTTATCCGGGTTACTCGCGCGATCGAGGTTAGCCTTTACCGCCTCAGCGTTAAAGTCAGTGCCATCCTGGAATTTCACCCCGCTGTGCAGCTTAATGGTGTACACCAGGCCGTCCGGTGACACGGTATAGCTCTCAGCAAGAACGTTTTGCAGCTTCATCTCTTTATCAAGGCCGAACAGGCCTTGATAAAAGGACTTCGCCACCGCCTGCGACAGGGTATCGTTGGCATCATAGGGGTCGAGGGTCGTGAAGTTAGACCCGACCGCCACCACCACATCTTTGGCGGCAAAGGCGGGAGCGCTCGCCAGGGCTGCCGCGATACTCAGCGCCAGCCACCATTTGCGTGAAACAGGTTGTGTCATCGTGTTCTCCTGAAAAGATGCGTTATGTGTTGTTATGTTCTGCCCAGCACATCGGCGGATTCGCGGGCGACGAAGTGGCCCGGCCCGACCTGCTGCAACGGCACGCTGGCGATCTCCTCGCCCCGCTTATAAATATTGCCCGGGACGTCATCAGACAGCAGGACCCGCTGCGGATGACGGTGGCCCGGGTCGGCCACCGGTACGGCGGCCATGAGCTTACGGGTATAGGGGTGCTGCGGGTTTTCAAACACCGCGCGGCGCGGGCCTATTTCGACAATGCGACCGCGATACATCACCGCCACGCGGTGGCTGATGCGCTCCACCACCGCCATATCATGGGAAATAAACAGAAACGCGATGCCCATCTCGCGCTGCAGGTCGAGCATCAGATTGATAATCTGCGCCCGAATGGAGACATCCAGGGCCGACACCGACTCGTCGGCTATCACCACCTTCGGATTCAGCGCCAGCGCGCGGGCAATGCAGATCCGCTGCCGCTGGCCGCCGGAAAAGGCATGGGGATAGCGCCAGGCATGCTCCGGCTGCAACCCCACGCGCTTCAGCAGCCAGGCGACCCGCTCACGCGCTGCTTCCCCACGCAGCAGGCCATGCACCCGCAGCGGCTCCATAATCGAATCGCCGACCGTCTGACGCGGATCAAGCGAGGCGTAAGGATCCTGAAAAATAAACTGAATATTGCGCCGCAGAGCCTGCAGCTTGCCGCCGGCGAGGGTATCGATCCGCTGACCGTCGAAGGTAATGGTGCCTCCCTGGGTCTCTACCAGCCTCAGCAGCGCCCGGCCGGTGGTCGACTTGCCGCAGCCGGACTCGCCCACCAGCGACAGGGTCTCTCCCGGCCAGAGATCAAAACTGACCTTCTCCACCGCATGTACTTCGCGCGTCACGCGATTGAGCAGCCCGCCGCGCACCGGAAAACGGGCCACCAGGTCACGCACCTGCAGGATCGGCTCGCCGGCGACTACCGTATCGGGCGTTTCGCTCTCCGCCAGCGACTGGCCCGGCAGCGGAAAACGGCGCGGCAGATCCTGGCCACGCATCTCCCCCAGCCGCGGGACCGCCGCCAGCAGCGACTGCGTATACGGGTGCTGCGGCGAACGAAAGATCTCCTCAACGCTGCCGGTCTCTACCGCCTCACCGCGATACATCACCAGCACCCGATCGGCGATATCGGCCACGACGCCCATATCGTGGGTGATAAAGATCACCCCCATCGCCATCTCCTTTTGCAGGACGGCAATGAGTTGCAGAATTTGCGCCTGGATGGTGACATCCAGCGCCGTGGTTGGCTCATCGGCTATCAACACCGCCGGCCGACAGGAGAGCGCCATGGCGATCATCACCCTCTGGCGCATGCCGCCGGAGAGCTGGTGCGGATAGCGCGAGAGCATCTCTTCCGCCTGGGGAATACGCACCTGATCGAGCATCTTTTTCGCCGCGCGCAGCGCCTCTTCGCGCCCCAACCCCTGGTGCAGGCGCAGGGATTCGGCAATCTGCTCGCCGATGGTAAAAACCGGATTCAGCGAGGTCATCGGCTCCTGAAAAATCATGGCCAGATCCGCGCCGCGCACCCGGCGCATCTCAGCGTCCGTTTGCTCATTGAGCGCGATCACCTGCCGGTTACGCCGCCGCAACCACAGCCCCTCGCTGTTCACCTCGCTGCTGGCCGCGTCTAGCAGACGCATCAGCGCCAGCGCGGTCACCGATTTTCCCGAACCGGACTCACCCACTATCGCCAGCGTCTCGCCGCGGCGCAGGCTGAAGGAAAGCTGACGCACGGCCTGCACCTCCGGCGCATCCTGCTGGCGGAACGCCACGTTCAGGTTGCGCACCACCAGCACTTCGCAGGTATCGGTTTCGTGAGTTTGCGACACTCGCCCTCTCCCTTGTTCTATTCGCGATAAATGCCAATGGTCGGCGTATCGCCGGCATAGCACCAGGCGCGGTACATGCCTTCACTGTTAAACGGTAAAACGACGTTGCCTTCGCGATCGACGGCTATCAGCCCGCCGTTGCCGCCGAGAGCCGGCAGTTTCTCCATCACCACCCGCTCGCAGGCGGAATAGAGACTGAGCTGCCCATACTCCATCAGGGCGGCGATATCGTAGGCCGCCAGGGTGCGCATAAAGACTTCGCCGGTGCCGGTACAGGAGACCGCCACGCTGGCATTATTGGCATAACACCCCGCGCCCGGCAGCGGGCTGTCGCCGACGCGTCCGGGCAGTTTGTTGGTCATGCCGCCGGTGGAGGTCGCCGCCGCCAGATTGCCGGCCAGATCGAGCGCCACCGCGCCGACGGTGCCCATTTTCTGGCGTTCGTCAAGGGGAGCGGCGTGGTGGTCGAGGATAATCTCCCCGCCCGCTTTCGCCTCCTGCAGCTGCAGCAGCCTTTCAGGAGTGGAAAAGAGATCGTTATCCACGCGCGCCATCCCGTGGGAGATGGCAAAATTTTCCGCCCCCTCGCCGATCAGTAATACGTGCGGACTCTTCTCCAGCACCAGACGCGCCGCCAGCACCGGATTACGCAAATGTTTGACCCCGGCTACCGCGCCCGCCTGCAGGCTGTAGCCGTCCATTACGCAGGCGTCCAGCTCGTGGGTTTGATCGCGGGTAAATACCGCGCCCATTCCGGCGTTGAACAACGGACACTCCTCCAGCAGCCGAACGGCCTCGGTCACGGCATCCAGCGCGCTGGCGCCCGCGGCCAACATTTTCTGCCCGCTTTCGACGATAGTCGACAGCGCCGCCACATACTCTCGCTCCCGCTCCGGCGTCATTTGCGCGCGAGAAATCGCCCCTGCGCCGCCGTGAATTGCTATAACCGCCTTGCCCATTTCGCCAGTCCTTAACGATGAAGTGGATCGCCCCTGCCCTGTCGTACCGCGGCGCGGCGCCGGTCACGTCATGAATAAGGGTATTGATATCATTATATTGCTGAATGTCTTATACAATTTTTGAATATAGAAAGAGCGGCGGGCGATGTAAAGCCTCGTACCCAGGTGGCATACAGCCCGCGCCGCTTTTCTGCCATAATAGGCGTTTTCGCTGTTTTGCCCGCAGGAGTGACCCATGGATTTTACCGCCGGACTGATGCCGCTCGACACAGCCCTCGCCCAGATGCTCGATCGTATTACGCCGCTGAACGCGACGGAAACTGTACCGCTGTTGCAGGCCTTCTCGCGTGTGACCGCCCATGACATCGTCTCCCCGCTGGATGTGCCCGGCTTTGATAACGCGGCGATGGATGGCTATGCCGTCCGGCTGAACGACCTTCGCGACGGCGCGGCGCTGCCGGTCGCCGGTAAGGCCTTCGCCGGCCAGCCGTTCAACGACGCCTGGCCGTCGGGCACCTGTATCCGCATCATGACCGGCGCGCCGGTGCCGGAAGGCTGCGATGCGGTGGTGATGCAGGAAGAGACTGAACAGACCGAGGCCGGCGTGCGCTTTATCGCGCCGGTAAAAGCCGGGCAGCATATTCGCCGCCGCGGAGAAGATATTGCCCACGGCGCGGTGGTCTTCCCGGCGGGGACACCCCTGACGGTGGCCGAGCTGCCGGTGCTGGCCTCGCTGGGCATTGCCGAGGTCGAGGTGGTGCGCAAGGTACGCGTCGCGGTCTTCTCAACCGGCGATGAGCTGCAGCAGCCGGGTCAACCGCTCGGCGACGGCCAGATTTACGATACCAACCGCCTGGCAGTGCACCTGATGCTGCAGCAGTTGGGCTACGAGGTCATTAACCTCGGCATTATTCCTGACGACCCGGCGAAGCTGCGCGACGCCTTTATCGCCGCCGACCAGCAGGCCGATGTGGTCATTAGCTCAGGCGGCGTCTCGGTGGGTGAAGCCGATTACACCAAAACTATCCTCGAAGAGCTGGGGGAGATCGGCTTCTGGAAGCTGGCGATTAAGCCGGGGAAACCCTTCGCCTTCGGCAAGCTCAGCAGCAGCTGGTTCTGCGGCCTGCCGGGTAACCCGGTGTCTGCCACCGTCACCTTCTGTCAGCTGGTGCAACCCCTGCTGGCGAAACTCTCGGGCAAGCACGGCCCGCTTCAGGCGCCCCGCCTGCGGGTCCGCGCCGCCACGCGCCTGAAAAAGTCGCCTGGCCGCCTCGATTTTCAGCGCGGTATTCTGCAGCGCAACCCGGACGGCGAACTGGTGGTGAACACCACCGGCCATCAGGGCTCGCACATTTTCAGCTCCTTCAGCCTCGGCAACTGCTTTATCGTGCTGGAGCGTGAGCGCGGCCATGTTGAAGCAGGCGAATGGGTCGAGGTCGAACCCTTCAGTCACCTGTTTGGGGGGCTGTAATGACCGTTGAGCTGAGCGATGAAGAGATGCTGCGCTATAACCGGCAGATCGTCTTGCGCGGTTTTGATTTTGACGGCCAGGAGCGGTTAAAAGCCGCTCGCGTGCTGGTGGTCGGCCTCGGCGGGCTCGGCTGCGCCGCCGCGCAGTATCTGGCCGCCGCCGGGGTCGGGCAGCTCACCCTGCTCGATTTCGACACTGTCTCGCTCTCCAACCTGCAGCGCCAGACGCTGCACAGCGACGCCACCCTCGGCCAGCCGAAGGTGGATTCCGCCCGCGAGGCGCTGGCGCGCATTAACCCGCACGTCCGTCTGGTCCCGCTCAATGCCTTGCTGGATGAGACCGCGCTGGCGGCGCAGATTGCCGATCACGATCTGGTGCTCGACTGCACCGACAACGTCGCCATTCGCAACCAGCTTAACGTCGGCTGCTTTCAGCACAAAACCCCGCTGGTCTCCGGAGCGGCGATCCGTATGGAGGGGCAAATCAGCGTCTTTACCTATCAGGATGGCGAACCCTGCTACCGCTGCCTGAGCCGTCTGTTCGGCGAAAATGCCCTCACCTGCGTCGAAGCCGGGGTAATGGCCCCGCTGGTGGGCACCATTGGTTCGCTGCAGGCGATGGAGGCGATTAAGCTGCTGAGCGGCTACGGCACCCCTGCCAGCGGAAAAATCGTCATCTACGATGCCATGACCTGCCAGTTTCGCGAAATGAGGCTGATGCGTCACCCGCAGTGCGAGGTATGCGGCTCGCACTGACCCTCACACCGGCGACGAGAGTCGCCGGTGTTTTTGTGACCGCTCTCGTTATTTTCTCCTCTCTGACTTATCCCCATCCCGCTTGTTGATTTGCGTCAACATAACTTTCATTCGAAAGTGTTTTTATATTCATACGCAAACAAGAGGATAAGCCATGATCTTCAACATCCAGCGCTATTCCACCCATGACGGCCCAGGGATCCGCACCGTCGTCTTCCTGAAAGGCTGCTCGCTGGGCTGCCGCTGGTGCCAGAACCCGGAGAGCCGCGCCCGTAGCGAAGATCTGCTGTATGACTCGCGGCTGTGCCTGGCCGGCTGCGAGCTGTGCCAGCAGGCGGCGCCGGCGGTTATCACCCGCACCCTCGATGGCCTGATCATTCACCGGCAAAACGTTAACGACAGCCATATCGCCGCGCTGCGCGACTGCTGCCCCACCACCGCGCTCACGGTGTGCGGCGAGGAGAAGAGCGTCGAGGAGATCATGGCGACGGTGCTGCGTGATAAACCATTCTACGATCGCAGCGGCGGCGGCATCACTCTTTCCGGCGGCGAACCCTTTATGAACCCAACGCTGGCGCAAGCGCTGTTCGAAGCCAGTCATCAGGCAGGCATTCACTCCGCCGTGGAAACCTGCCTGCACGTGCCGTGGAAATACATTGAACCGTCTTTACCCTTTGTCGACCTGTTTCTCGCCGATCTGAAGCACGTTGACGAGGCCGTTTTTCAGCAGTGGACCGACGGCAGCGCCCGCCGGGTGCTGGATAACCTGCAGCGTCTGGCGCAGGCGGGGAAAAAAATGATAATTCGCGTGCCGTTGATCCAGGGATTCAACGCCAGCGAAGCCGACATTGCCGCGATCACCGATTTTGCCGCCGATCGCCTGCAGGTCAGCGAGATCCATTACCTGCCGTACCACACGCTGGGAATGAACAAATACCAGTTACTCAGTCAGCCCTACACCGCACCGGACAAACCGCTGGACGCTCCTGAGCTGCTCGCCTTCGCGCAGGATTATGCGCAAAGCAAGGGGCTAACGGCGATATTACGAGGATAACCCTATGACTACCCTGAAGCTCAACACCCTCAGCGCCCGTATCCAGGCCCATAAAATGGCGCTGGTGCATATCGTCAAGCCGCCGGTCTGTACCGAGCGCGCCCGCCACTATACGGAGATGTATCAGCGGCATCTCGATAAACCGATCCCGGTGCGCCGCGCGCTGGCGCTGGCTCACCACCTGGCGGAGCGCACCATCTGGATCAAGCACGATGAGCTGATCGTCGGTAACCAGGCCAGCGAAGTGCGCGCCGCGCCTATTTTCCCGGAATACACCGTCAGCTGGATTGAGAAAGAGATCGACGATCTCGCCGACCGCCCCGGCGCCGGCTTCTCGGTCAGCGAGGAGAATAAACGCGTATTGCATGAAGTGTGCCCATGGTGGCGCGGCCAGACCGTACAAGACCGCTGCTACGGTATGTTCACCGATGAGCAAAAGGCGCTGCTCGCCACCGGCATTATTAAGGCGGAAGGCAATATGACCTCCGGGGATGCTCACCTCGCGGTCAACTACCCCTTGCTGCTGGAGAAAGGGCTCGACGGAATGCGTGCGAAAGTCGCCGAACGCCGCTCGCGTATCAATTTGACGGTACTGGAAGACCTGCACGGCGAGCAGTTCCTGAAAGCGATTGATATCGTGCTGGAAGCGGTCAGCGATCACAGCAAACGCTTCGCCGCGCTGGCGCGCGAGATGGCGACAGCAGAATCCCGCGAAACACGCCGCCACGAACTGCTGACGATTGCCGAAAACTGCGACGTCATCGCCCATGAGCCGCCGAAAACCTTCTGGCAGGCGCTGCAGCTGTGCTACTTCATTCAACTTATCCTGCAGATTGAATCCAATGGCCATTCGGTATCCTTTGGCCGTATGGACCAGTACCTCTACCCGTACTACCGCCGCGACGTTGAGTTGCAACAGTCGCTGGATCGCGAACAGGCCATTGAGCTGCTGCACAGCTGCTGGCTGAAGCTGCTGGAGGTCAATAAGATCCGTTCCGGCTCGCACTCCAAAGCCTCTGCCGGCAGCCCGCTATACCAGAACGTCACCATCGGCGGCCAGAATCTGGTGGATGGTAAGCCGCAGGACGCGGTCAACCCGCTGTCGTATGCGATCCTGGAATCCTGCGGTCGCCTGCGTTCTACCCAGCCGAACCTCAGCGTGCGCTACCACGCCGGGATGAGCAACGACTTCCTCGACGCCTGCGTCCAGGTGATCCGCTGCGGTTTCGGCATGCCGGCGTTTAACAACGATGAAATCGTCATCCCGGAATTCATTAAGCTGGGCATTGAGCCGCAGGACGCCTACGATTACGCGGCTATCGGCTGTATCGAAACCGCGGTCGGCGGTAAGTGGGGCTACCGCTGTACCGGCATGAGCTTTATTAACTTCGCGCGGGTGATGCTGGCGACGCTGGAAGGCGGCCGCGATGCCACCAGCGGTCAGGTGTTCCTGCCGCAGGAGCACGCCCTGTCGAAAGGCAACTTCGCTAACTTCGATCAGGTGCTGGCCGACTGGGACCGCCAGATTCGTTACTACACCCGTAAATCCATCGAGATTGAGTACGTGGTCGATACCATGCTGGAAGAGAACGTCCACGATATTCTCTGCTCGGCGCTGGTCGATGACTGCATCGAACGGGCGAAAAGCATTAAGCAAGGCGGCGCGAAGTATGACTGGGTTTCCGGCCTGCAGGTGGGTATCGCCAACCTCGGCAACAGCCTCGCGGCGGTGAAAAAACTGGTCTTCGATCAGGGCGCCATCGGCCAGCAGGAGCTGGCGAAGGCGCTGGCGGAAGATTTCGACGGTCTGACCCACGAGCAGCTGCGCCAGCGGTTGATCAACGGCGCGCCGAAGTATGGTAACGATGATGACAGCGTCGACGAGTTGCTGGCGCGGGCCTACCAGACCTATATCGACGAGCTGAAGCAGTATCACAACCCGCGCTATGGCCGCGGCCCGATTGGCGGCAATTATTACGCTGGCACCTCCTCTATTTCCGCTAACGTCCCGTTCGGCGCGCAGACCATGGCGACGCCGGATGGCCGTAAAGCGCATACCCCGCTGGCGGAAGGGGCCAGCCCGGCCTCCGGTACCGATCATCTGGGGCCGACGGCGGTTATCAGTTCGGTGGGCAAGCTGCCGACCGGGGCGATCCTCGGCGGCGTGCTGCTTAATCAGAAGCTGAATCCGTCAACGCTGGAGAACGAGTCCGATAAGCAGAAGCTGATGGTGCTGCTGCGCACTTTCTTCGAGGTGCACAAAGGCTGGCATATCCAGTACAACATCGTGTCGCGCGACACGCTGCTGGAAGCCAAGAAACATCCTGACCAGTACCGCGATTTAGTGGTCCGCGTCGCTGGATACTCGGCGTTCTTCACCGCCCTGTCGCCGGATACCCAGGACGATATTATCGCCCGTACCGAACATACGCTGTAATCCTTCGTGCCCGCTGGCGCTATGCTTAGCGGGCCAACCCTGTTCTGCAGGCCGGAAAAGACATGCCCTTCCGGCATTTTCTGAATGCCTGAACTTTCATTCGAAATAAATTTGTGCTCCTCATCACATTGTAATTAGAATGTTACTGGTCGAAGTTAAGCCAGGAGCACTCTCTTATGACCGTTAAAGTTATCGTCACCGATATGGACGGAACTTTTCTCAATGACGCCAAAACCTACGATCGCTCACGGTTTCTGGCGCAATTCGCCCAGTTGCAGCAGCGCGGCATTGAATTTGTTGTCGCCAGCGGCAACCAGTACTATCAGTTGATCTCCTTCTTCCCGGAGATCCGCGAGCAGATTTCGTTCGTCGCAGAAAACGGCGCTCTGGTTTATGAACATGGCAAGCAGCTGTTCCACGGCGAACTGACCCGCCACGAATCACAAGTGGTGATTGGCGAATTGCTCAAAGATCCGCAGCTCAACTTTGTCGCCTGCGGCCTGCAGAGCGCCTACGTCAGCGATAAAGCTCCGGACGCCTTTGTTGAGCTGATGTCGAAGCACTACCATCGCCTACAGCGGGTGAGCGACTATCACGCCATCGACGATACGCTGTTTAAATTCTCTCTCAACCTGCCGGACAGCGAGATCCCACAGCTGATTGATAAACTGCACGTGTCGCTCGACGGCATCATGAAGCCGGTCACCAGCGGCTTTGGCTTTGTCGATTTGATTATCCCTGGCCTGCATAAAGCCAACGGCATCAGCCGTTTGCTCAAGCGCTGGGATCTTTCGCCGCAGCAATGCGTCGCCATCGGCGACAGCGGCAATGACGCCGAAATGCTGAAGCTGGTGAAATACGCTTTCGCCATGGGTAACGCTGCCGACAGCATCAAGGCCATCGCCGGCTACGCTACCGACGATAATAACCATGACGGCGCGCTGAACGTTATCCAGGCCGTCCTCGATAACACCCCGCCCTTCAACGCCTGACCCTTCGCCGGGGCATCGCGCCCCGGTTTTCCATTTTGTGCGCCGCAGCAAGATTTTAAACTTGCATTAACTCCATTTTAACTTAAATTAACGTGTGTAAGATTTGATACTTTCGAATGAAAGATACAGCGAGGTTATTATGGCTGCTCTCCCGACCCACGAAACACTTCCCGCCGATCACAAAGCGGCGATTCGCCAGATGAAACAGGCCCTGCGGGCGCAAATTGGCGACGTCCAGGCGGTGTTCGATAAGCTCTCGGCGCGCATCAGCGAGCGGCTGCAGGAGATTGAGACACTGAAAGCCGCAGGCCAGGAGGTTTGGCCAACCGTTCCGTTCCGCGATATCGCCGAAGGAACAGTGAGCGATGAGCAGCGCGCGGCCATTAAGCGCCGGGGCTGCGCGGTGATTAAAGGCCACTTCCCACGCGAACAGGCGCTGGCGTGGGATACCGCGATGCTGGAATATCTGGATCGCAATCATTTCGATGATGTTTACAAAGGGCCTGGCGACAGCTTCTTCGGTTCGCTGGAGGCTTCGCGCCCGGAGATCTACCCGATCTACTGGTCGCCCTCGCAAATGCAGGCGCGGCAGAGCGATGAAATGGCGGCAGTGCAATCTTTCCTCAACCGCCTGTGGCGTTTTGAACAGAATGGCAAACGCTGGTTCGATCCGGACGTCAGCGTGATCTATCCCGACCGCATCCGCCGCCGCCCGCCGGGAACCACTTCGAAGGGGCTGGGGGCGCATACCGATTCCGGCGCGCTGGAGCGCTGGCTGCTTCCCGCCTATCAGCAGGTTTTCGCCAACGTTTTTAATGGCAATATCGACGCCTACGACCCGTGGGACGCCGCGCACCGTACCGAAGTGGAAGAGTATACCGTCGACAACACCACCAAATGCTCGGTGTTCCGCACCTTCCAGGGCTGGACCGCGCTGTCGGACATGATCCCGGGTCAGGGGCTGCTGCACGTGGTGCCAATCCCGGAGGCGATGGCTTATGTGCTACTGCGCCCCCTGCTCGACGATGTGCCGGAAGATGAGCTGTGCGGCGTCGCGCCGGGCAGAGTGCTGCCGATCTCTGAGCAGTGGCACCCGCTCTTGATTAAAGCGTTAAGCTCGATTCCAGCGCTGAATGCCGGGGACTCCGTCTGGTGGCACTGCGACATCATTCACTCGGTGGCGCCGGTGGAAAATCAGCAGGGCTGGGGAAATGTGATGTACATTCCGGCCGCGCCGATGTGCGAGAAGAACCTCGCCTACGCGCAGAAAGTGAAAATCGCCCTGGAAAAAGGCGCCTCGCCGGGGGATTTCCCGCGCGAGGACTATGAAGCCAGCTGGCAGGGGCGCTTCACCCTGGAGGATCTGAATATCCACGGCAAACGGGCGCTGGGTATGCCGGTCTAATCGTCATACAGCCCCTGCGGCTCGACGGCGGTATGGCCTTTGCCCGGCCGGATCCGCCGTACCGAATCGCGTACCACCAGCGTGCCATGCAGCAGTAGCGAGCCGTGCGGCGCCTCCGGGCGCAGCAGGCGCTGCTGCAGGAGATGCACCGCCTCGCTGCCCAGCTCATCCCGCGGCACATGCACCGCGGTTAGCGGCACCTCCTGAATCGCCGCCAGATTAAATCCGTCAATGCTCATCACCGAGACATCCTGCGGCACCCGCAGGCCACGCTTTTGCAATGCGCTGACGGTGCCGGCGGCCATAAAATCGCCGCCCACCAGGAAGGCGGTGGGCAACGGCCTGCCCTGTAAGCCGTCAAGCCAGGCGCCCACCTGCTCTTCCGTCTCTCTGGCGCTAAAGTTGGCGACGCTGATAAGATCCCGGCTGGCGGTAAAGCGCAGATTACGCGCGCGCCACGCCTCCTGAATCCCCCCCAGCCGCAGCTCCATGGTATAGCGGCGCAGGCACATCACGTTCATCACCGCCCGATGCCCCATATCAAACAGATAGCGGGCCGCGCACTGGCCGATCAGCCGATGATCGGGAGCGATGGACGGCAGCCGCATCCCTTCATCCCGACAGTTGATCAATACGCAGGGTTTGCCCAGATCCGCCGCCAGGCCATGAATATGCGGATCGTCGATCCCCAGCAGCACCGCGGCCTGGGTCTCAGGTTCATTCATGCGGGCAAGAAACAGGTTGGCGTCGCTGTCGTTCTCATCCAGCGCGCAGTAGCGCAGGCGCACTTCATGCGCCGCCAGCGCGTTATTGATACTCTGGATCACCCGGTAGTAGAAGATATCCGAACGCTCATCGAATGCGCGCTGCGGGGCAAACACCAGCAGATGATTGAGCAGCAGACGCCCGGCGGCCAACCCCTGCATGACACCCAGCTCGCGGGCGCAGTCCAGCACCGCCCGGCGCGCCTTGTCGCTGGTATTCGCTTTCCCGGCCAGGACGCGTGAAACGGTGCTGGGCGATAGCCCGGTGCGGGCGGCAATTTCGGCGACGCGCAGCTTTTTATCCATTTTGTGATCCAGCTCCGATTGAAAAATGAAAGAATTTTCATAATCGCCAAAGCACACGTTACAAGCAAATTCCGCTGTCAAATATGCGATCTCGCTCATTTCATGAAAAAACTTGCATAAATAGCGCTTTGCCAGACGATTTTTCTGCCCTAGCCTGAATTGGTCCAACATCTCCCATACTAGTTATACCAATGATGTTGAGATAAAAAATAGACTATTCAAATAGTTAATAAATCTACGTGACCACTCAGGGAGTGAGACCGTCACTTTCCCCTACAAACGTCTTGTGGAGTGTGCTATGAGTCAAGGCCTCAACAATGATATCGCCGTCAGCAAAACACGCCGGGTAGTGAAAAACCTGCGCTGGTGGGTGCTGGTCCTGTTTTTACTTGGCGTTACCGTCAACTACATCACACGCAACTCGCTGGGAATTATCGCGCCGGAACTGAAAGCGACCCTCGGCATTACTACCGAACAATACTCGTGGATCGTCGGCGCGTTTCAGCTGGCTTACACGATTTTCCAGCCGCTGTGCGGCTGGCTTATCGACGTCATCGGCCTGAAGCTCGGGTTTATGATTTGCGCCACCCTTTGGGCGCTGGCCTGTATCGCCCACGCCGGGGCCGGTAGCTGGCTGCACCTGGCTATGTTGCGCTTCTTTATGGGTGGGGCCGAGGCGGCCGCTACTCCGGCCAACGCCAAAACCATCGGCGAATGGTTTCCGAAATCTGAACGCCCGATTGCCGCCGGCTGGGCTGGCGTTGGGTTCTCCATCGGCGCGATGCTGGCCCCGCCGATCATCTACTTCGCCCACGCCTCCTTCGGCTGGCAAGGGGCGTTTATGTTTACCGGCGCGCTGGCGCTACTGTGGGTAGTACTATGGTGGGCCTTCTATCAGACCCCGGAAAAGCACCCCAATCTCAGCAAAAGCGAGCTGGAGTACATCAAACAGGATAACGAAGCCCCGCCGGTAAAACAGCCCTTCTTTACCGCGCTCAAAACCGTCTCGAAAAATAAACGTTTCTACGGGATCGCCATTCCCGCCTTTATGGCCGAGCCCGCCTGGGCGGTGCTGAGTTTCTGGGTGCCGCTGTACCTGGCGAAAGAGCACGGCATGGATTTGAAGCAGATCGCCATGTTCGCCTGGCTGCCGTTTCTCGCCGCCGATCTCGGCAGCGTGGTCAGCGGCTACCTCACCCGCCTGTATGTTCGCTGGTTCGGCTGTACGCGAGTGAACTCGGTGATCGCCAGCTCGGTAACCGGCGCGTTCCTGATGCTCTCCCTGGCCCTCGTCGCCATCACCCGCGATCCCTATATCACCATCATCCTGATCTCCATTGGCGGCTTCGGCCATCAGATCATCTCCTGCATGCTCAGCGCGCTGGTGGTGGAGTCTTTCGACAAAGGACAAATGGCGACGGTCAACGGTATGCGCGGCTCCGCAGCGTGGATCGCCAGCTTCTTGTTCTCGTTATTAATCGGGGTGACCGCCGACAAAATCGGCTTCAACCCGCTGTTTATCGCCATGGGTTTCTTTGACCTGATTGGCGCCGTTTTCCTGGTGGCATTTATTGCTGAACGTCGCGCCAAGCGCGCCTGAGAGTGGATGTAAGATATGAAGACGCTGAAACACTGGAGTTTGCATCAACAGCTGAAGCATCACGTTGAACTGACGGTCGATGGCCAGCACACCCTGTGCCTGTACGTACTGGAAGAGAATTTGTTCCGCGTCCTGCTAAAACGCCAGGGCCAGCTGGCGCTGGATCGCACCTGGAGCATCGCTCCGCAGCAGGATGTGCCGTGGGAAGGCCGCGCCCGGGATGACCTCAGCGGTTTTAGTCTCCCGGCCTGGCAGCTGACCCGGGAGGGCGATACGCTGACTATCGCCACACGCCAGCTGCGCGTCACCGTTCACCAGCCGCTGTGGCTGGAGTGGAGCTATCGCGACGAGGCCGGCGAATGGCAGCCGCTTGCCAATGACCGTCCGACCAGCGCCTACCTGGCGAATGCCCACGGCGACGGCGTCGCCCATTATCTGAGCCGCCGCAAAGACGAGCGTTTTTACGGCCTGGGCGAAAAGGCCGGCGACCTGCAGCGCACCGGTAAACGCTATGAGATGCGTAACCTCGATGCCATGGGCTACAACGCCGTCAGCACTGACCCGCTGTATAAACATATTCCGTTCACCATCACCCAGCGCAGCGATATCAGCTACGGCCTGTTCTATGACAACCTGAGCAGCTGCTGGCTGGATCTGGGGAACGAGATCGACAACTACCACACCGCCTATCGCCGCTGGCAGGCGGAAGCCGGCGACATCGATTATTACCTGTTTACCGGTAAGCAGGTGCTGGATGTGACCAAAGCCTTCGTTCGCCTGACCGGTAAAACGCTGTTTGGACCCAAATGGAGCCTCGGCTACAGCGGCTCCACCATGCACTATACCGACGCGCCGGATGCGCAAAATCAGCTGATGAACTTTATCCGCCTGTGCGAGCAGCACGCGATCCCCTGCGATTCGTTCCAGCTCTCTTCCGGCTATACCTCAATCAACGGCAAGCGCTACGTCTTTAACTGGAACTACGACAAGGTGCCGCAGCCCAAAGTGATGAGCCAGTCGTTTCACGATGCCGGGCTGAAGCTGGCCGCCAATATCAAACCGTGCCTGCTGCAGGATCACCCGCGTTACGGCGAGGTGGCGGAGCGCGGTCTCTTCATTCGCGATTCGCAAACTGACGCTCCGGAGCGTTCCAGCTTCTGGGATGATGAAGGGTCGCATCTCGATTTCACCAATCCGCAAACCGTGGCCTGGTGGCAGGAAGGCGTGACCACCCAGCTACTGGAGATGGGCATCGATTCGACCTGGAACGATAATAACGAATACGAAGTATGGGACGGCGAAGCCCGCTGCTACGGCTTTGGCCGCGAAATCGCCATCAAACATATTCGCCCGGTGATGCCGCTGTTGATGATGCGCGCCTCGCTGGAAGCCCAGCAGCGCTTTGCGCCGCAAAAGCGCCCATATCTGATCTCCCGCTCCGGCTGCGCCGGGATGCAGCGCTACGTCCAGACCTGGAGCGGCGACAACCGCACCAACTGGGATACGCTGCGCTATAACATCCGCATGGGCCTGGGGATGAGCCTTTCCGGGCTGTTTAATGTCGGCCACGACGTCGGCGGTTTCTCCGGCGATAAACCCGAGCCGGAACTGTTTGTGCGCTGGGTACAAAATGGCGTCATGCATCCGCGCTTTACTATTCACTCGTGGAATGACGACCAGACGGTAAACGAAGCATGGATGTATCCGGCCATCACTCCGGCGATCCGCTCAGCCATTGAGCTGCGCTACCGCCTGCTGCCCTATCTGTACACTCTGCTATGGCAGGCGCATGCTGATGATGAGCCGATGCTCCGCCCGACCTTCCTCGATCACCAGCACGATGCGCAGACCTTCGCCGAATGCGATGACTTCCTGCTGGGCCGCGACCTGCTGGTGGCCAGCGTGGTCGAGCCGGGCACCCGCCAGCGTGAAGTATGGCTGCCGGATAATCAGGCCGGTTGGTACGATTTCTACAGCCATCAGTGGTTCGCCGGCGGCCAGTGGGTGACGCTGGACGCGCCGCTGGAAAAACTACCGCTGTTGGTCCGCGCCGGCGCTGGTCTGCCGCTTAGTGAACGTATCAGCCATGTCGATGCGCAAAAAGACGATAGTCGCGAACTGCAGCTGTTCCCGCTGAAAGGTACCGGCTCAACCCGCGGTCTGCTGTTTGAAGACGACGGCGAAAGCTGGGGCTATAAACAGGGGGATGCGCTATGGCTGGAGTGGGAAATGACCTGCAGCGCCAGCAGCATAAACCTGGATATCAACGCCCGCGGCAACTATCGCCCGGCGTGGAAAGCGCTGAAGCTGTCATTACCGGTAGGAGAAAAGCGTAAGCTGCTGGTGAATGGCGTTGAAGGAACGGAGTGGAGGTTCTGACCATAGGCCGGTAGTTTCAGCCAGCGCGGTGAAGACATTAAAGGCAGGTCGCAAGAACCGTAGGTCGGGTAAGGCGTTAGCCGCCACCCGACAAAAAAACGGCACCGCGTGTCGCCCGGGTAAGGCGTAGCCGCTACCCGGGTAACGGACAGGGATTACTCGATACCTTTGCTGCGCAGGTAGTCTTCGTAGTTGCCGCTGAAGTCGATCACGCGGTCCGGAGTGATCTCCAGGACGCGGGTCGCCAGCGAGCTGACAAACTCACGGTCGTGGGAGACAAAGATCAGGGTGCCCTGATACATCTCCAGCGCCATGTTCAGCGATTCAATCGACTCCATATCCAGGTGGTTGGTCGGTTCGTCCATCACCAGGATGTTTGGCTTCTGCATCATCAGCTTACCGAACAGCATGCGCCCTTTCTCGCCACCGGAAAGCACCTTCGCCGGCTTTTTGATATCGTCCTGGCTAAACAGCAGACGGCCGAGGATGCTGCGTACTGCCTGCTCGTCGTCGCCTTCCTGCTTCCACTGGCTCATCCATTCGAAGACCGTCAGGTCGTTTTCGAACTCGTACTCATGGTCCTGCGCGTAGTAGCCGATTTGCGCGTTTTCAGACCATTTCACGCTGCCGTTGTCCGGCTGCAGTTCGCCTACCAGGGTTTTCAGCATGGTGGATTTACCCACGCCGTTGGCGCCCAGAATGGCGATCTTTTCGCCCACTTCCAGCAGCAGGTTGACGTTTTTGAACAGCGGACCTTCATCAAAGCCTTTGGTAAGGGCTTCCACTTCCAGCGCGTTACGGAACAGTTTCTTATCCTGCTCGAAGCGGATAAATGGGTTCTGACGGCTGGAGGCTTTAACCTCTTCCAGCTTGATTTTGTCAATCTGGCGCGCGCGCGAGGTGGCCTGACGCGATTTAGAGGCGTTGGCGCTGAAGCGGCTAACGAACGACTGCAGGTCCGCAATCTGCGCTTTTTTCTTGGCGTTGTCCGCCAGCAGACGTTCACGCGCCTGGGTGGCCGCGGTCATGTATTCGTCGTAGTTGCCCGGATACACGCGCAGCTCGCCGTAGTCGAGATCCGCCATGTGGGTGCAGACCATGTTCAGGAAGTGACGGTCGTGCGAAATGATAATCATGGTGCTGTCGCGATCGTTCAGCGTCTGCTCCAGCCAGCGAATGGTGTCGATGTCCAGGTTGTTGGTCGGTTCATCGAGCAGCAGGATATCCGGATTGGAAAACAGCGCCTGCGCCAGCAGGACGCGCAGCTTCCAGCCCGGCGCGACTTCGCTCATCGGGCCATAATGCTGTTCAACCGGAATGCCGACGCCGAGCAGCAGCTCGCCGGCGCGCGCTTCCGCCGAGTAGCCGTCCATTTCGCCATATTTGACTTCCAGGTCGGCCACTTTGTAGCCATCTTCTTCGCTCATCTCAGCGAGGGCGTAGATACGATCGCGCTCCTGCTTCACTTCCCACAGCTCGCCGTGGCCCATGATGACCGTATCCAGCACGGTGAACGCTTCAAAGGCGAACTGATCCTGACGCAGCTTACCGATGCGCTCGTTCGGGTCGAGAGAAACGTTGCCCAGCGTCGGTTCGAGATCGCCGCCGAGGATCTTCATAAAGGTCGATTTACCGCTGCCGTTGGCGCCGATCAGACCATAACGGTTGCCGCCGCCAAATTTAACGGAGATATTTTCGAACAGCGGCTTACTGCCAAACTGCATGGTAACGTTGCTGGATACTAGCACGGGGATATCCTGAAAAAAGAGTATGAGGGGTGTGATACAGCAGACATTATGCCAGCAAATGACACACTTTTCACGGCCTGCGGTAAATTCCACCGCGGCGCTTGTGCTAAGGTCTTTGTCAGATGAGCCGGAAACCCGCGCTCAAACGGTTATTCTGTACGTATTTATAAGGAGTCCCATGACCAGCAGCCTATCGCGACACCCGGCTTTTTTATCCCTGCAGGGCGGCATCAATTTTCGCGACCTGGGCGGCCAGCTTGCCGCCGACGGACGCCGCGTCCGCAGCGGCAAGCTATTGCGATCCGGCGCGCTAAACCGGTTAACGGCGGAGGATCTCAACCACCTCGATACTTTTCCGCTCAGCCGGGTGCTCGACTATCGCGACCCCGGAGAGGTAGCCCGTACTCCGGACAAGCTTAGCCCGCTTACCCATTATCTTAACGCGCCGGCCAATCCGCCGGTGAGCGAGGTAAATGCGAAGGTCACCGAGCTGAATGCCGCCACCCTTAACGCGCTGAACGGCGAGCAGTTTATGCTGCAACTCTACCGCCAGCTGCCGTTTAACAACCCGGCCTATCGCCAGCTCGCCGCCTGGCTGACCACGCCTTTTGAAGGCGCTTTACTGCAACACTGCGCGGTCGGCAAAGATCGCACCGGCGTCGGCTGCGCGTTAACGCTGTTCGCCGTCGGCTGCGACAGCGAAACGGTGATGGAGGAGTATCTCCTTACCCACGGCATGCTGACGCAGGTGGAGGCCTGGATGTTGGAGCTGCTCGGCAACGACCTCACTGCCCAGGGGCGCCAAAGCCTGGCGGATATTCTGACGGTAAAAGAGTCCTATCTCGCCGCCGCGCTGTCGGCTATTCACCAGCGCTATGGCACCGTCGACGCCTGGCTGGCGGCAGAGTACCAGCTTACGGCGCCGGTTCGCGCCGCGCTGCAGGCCCGGCTGCTGGAAGAGTAACCGCCCGTTACCCGCGCGGCGAGCGATGCTTCGGCCGCCTGCCGGACCGCGGCAGCCGAGGCGACAGGGAAAAAAATGTGATTTCGTACACATCTGATTTACCTGTTCAGCGGAATGCACATATAATGCGCTCCCATCTACTGTCTCAATCATTAACAAAGGCCTGTGTGGCGTTGATTTCGCACACGACATTAAAGACTATGAAATTATCTACACTCTTAGCGGCAGCCTTCGCCATCGTAGGCTTTTGCAATACAGCGTCTGCTGTCACCTATCCTTTGCCAACCGATGGCAGCCGTTTGGTTGGTCAGAATCAGGTCATTACCATTCCGGATGATAACAAACAGCCGCTGGAATACTTCGCGGCGAAATATCAGATGGGGCTTTCCAACATGCTGGAAGCCAACCCGGGGGTGGATACTTACCTGCCGAAGGGCGGTAGCGTCCTGAACATCCCTCAGCAGCTGATTCTGCCGGATACCGTGCATGAAGGGATCATTATCAACAGCGCGGAAATGCGTCTGTATTACTACCCGAAAGGCACCAATACCGTGATCGTTCTGCCGATCGGCATCGGCCAGTTAGGTAAAGATACGCCGATCAACTGGACCACCAAAGTCGAACGCAAGAAGGCCGGCCCGACCTGGACACCGACCGCCAAAATGCATGCTGAATACGCCGCCGCCGGCAACCCGCTGCCCGCCGTCGTACCGGCCGGTCCGGATAACCCGATGGGGCTGTACGCGCTGTATATCGGCCGTCTGTACGCCATCCACGGCACCAACGCTAACTTCGGTATCGGCCTGCGCGTGAGCCACGGCTGCGTGCGTCTGCGTAACGATGACATCAAATTCCTGTTTGAGAACGTGCCGGTCGGCACCCGCGTACAGTTTATCGATGAGCCGGTAAAAGCGACCACCGAGCCGGACGGCAGCCGTTACATCGAGGTGCACAACCCGCTGTCGACCACCGAAGCGCAGTTCCAGGGCGGCGAGATCGTGCCGATCACCCTGACTCAGCCGGTACAGGCAGTTACCAGCCAGTCTGATGTCGATCAGAACGTGGTTGAGCAGGCTATCCAGAACCGCTCCGGTATGCCGGTGCGTCTGAACTAAATTGTGCATGACAAGTAAAACGGCGGGCCTGATGCCCGCCGTTTTTTTATCGGCATTTTCCCTCGAGGCGGCTAACGCTCGCCCGGGCTACCAAACCCTACCACGCCGTAACCCCGCTATGCGCAGCCGCCAGCAGGAGCCCCGGCCTAGCCGTTATTCACCAGAATAATCCCGCCGTGATCGTAGCGATAATGGCAGTGGGCGTACTCCAGCGGCGTGCCATCCTCCAGATAGATAACCTGCTCCACCTCCAGCACCGGATCGGTCGGTTCGCAGTGAAGATGCTGTTTATCCAGTTCCCCGGGCTTCATCGCCCGCACCACGCGGTAAGATCCCATCAGCTTCAGCCCCAGCGTCTCCTGCACATAGCGAAACACGGAACCTTCCAGATGGCTTTTGGTTAACCCCGGCACCAGCCCCACCGGCATGACCGTCAGATCCAGCGATACCGGCTCGCCGTTGAGCAGCCGCAGGCGAACAAAGTCATACACCGGGGCATCGGCGTCGATAAGCAGCGAACTTTGCTCCTTGTCGCTGGGAAAGCGCACCGCAAAGCGCACCACTTCGCTTTGCACCTCGCCAAGATGCTCCCAGGTTTTGGTGGCGCCGAAATAGTCGCTGCCGGGCAGCTCCCACTGCGACAGCTGAAGGAAATTTTTCCGCACAAAGGTGCCCTG
Source organism: Klebsiella sp. 64 (assembly GCF_018223915.1). NCBI lineage: Bacteria > Pseudomonadati > Pseudomonadota > Gammaproteobacteria > Enterobacterales > Enterobacteriaceae > Klebsiella > Klebsiella sp. 64. The sequence continues at coordinate 100,881 of NZ_JAGRQZ010000027.1, read as the reverse complement.
CCCTTTACGGGTATAGATCAGCCCTTCGACGATTAACTGGCGCATCGCCTGCTGGATGGTCATCCGGCTGGTGCTGAACTCCGCCGCCAGCGCAAACTGGTCGGGTAGCGGCGCGCTGGCAGGATACTGCTGGCTGATGATGCGTTTTTTTATTTCCCGCGCGATTTGCAGATACTTCGCCGTCATTTCCCGGTCCTTATCCATTCAGTGAGTGGCTGGCGGGCTGGATACACCATCTGACCGCCAGGGCAGCGTTACATCGCTTCGCCGTTGCTGCGGAACACCTGCTTCAACCATGCATAGCTCTTCTTCGGCACCCGCCGCAGGTCCTTGAGGTCATGGTTTTCGCGATTGACGTACACCACGCCGTAGCGCTTACGCATATCGCCCTGTGAGCTCAGGATATCGATTAATCCCCAGCCGAGATAGCCGATCACCTGCGCCCCATCCTCAAAGATGGCCGCTTTCATGGCGTTGATATGGTCGCGATGGTAAGCGATGCGGTAATCATCGGCAATGGGATGTTCGCCGTCCCAGGACTCAATCACCCCGATGCCGTTTTCAATCGGGAACACCGGCAGGCGCCAATCGTTATAGTAACGAGTGATGATCGTCCGGAAGCCCAGCGGATCAATCTGCCAGTTCCATTCCGTCGCTTTCAGGAACGGGTTATCCTGGTTGCCAAACAGCATATAGTTGTTGACCGCCGTTCCCGGCGGGATCGCGTCGCTGTTCAATGTGCGGCTGGCGTAATAGCTGAACGCCAGATAATCGACCTTCACCGTCGCCATCAGGGCGAGATCCTCCGGACGATAGATATCATCGAACCCTTCCGCGGCGACAAAATGCATCACCTCCGGGCTATAACCCTCACCCGCGTAGGCGCGCAGCAGGTTCTGGTTTAAGAACTCATCCAGCTGCTGGGCGCAGAGGATATCGCGTGGTTTGCAGGTAGCCGGATAGACCAGAGCGTGAGCCAGCATTCCGCCCATCAGACACTGCGGCTTCGTCTGGTGCAGATAGTGAGTCAGATGGACGTGCGCCATCATCACATGATGCTGGATCAGATACAGTTCGCGCAGGGTCTTCTCCCCCTGCAGATAGCCGGAAATCAGAAACGCTTCCGGCGAATGGTACAGATTCTGCTCATTAAAGGTGAGCCAGTATTTCACCTTGTCGCCATAGCAGGCGATCATCTTCTGGCCGTAGCGGATAAAAGCGTCCATCACCCGGCGGTCGGTAAAACCGTTGTAGCGCTCCGCCAGCGACAGCGGCATATCGAAGTGGTACAGGCAGATCATCGGCTCAATGCCGCGGGCGATCAGTTCATCTATAAATTGATGGTAGAAGGCAATCCCCTGTTCATTGAATTCGCCATCTCCGTCAGGGCACACCCGGCTCCAGGCGATCTGAAAACGGTAGCAGTTCATGCCCAGATCCTGCATCAAATCGAAATCTTCCCGATAACGATGATAAGAGTCGGTCGCCACCTTCCAGTCGGAGGCGAACTCCGCCGGTTGACGGATATCATACACCGACATCCCCTTGCCACCCTCGTTCCACGCCCCCTCCGTCTGCATGCTGGAGACGGAATTTCCCCATAAAAAATCTGCCGGTAGTCTGTTCTTCATGCTGCGCCTCGGTATATGACTAGTCATTTAAACGTAATGACTAGTCATATACAGGAAAGTGAAAAGGTAAGTAAAGGCCGGGATCGGTTTCTGTGAGCCGGGCAAAAAAAGATCGCCCCGAAAGGCGATCCTGGCGATCGAAGTGAATGATGGCGCGATTCTGTTGAGATCAGGCGCTGAGTTTGAAGAGCCAGTAGCCGCTGAGTGCCGCCCATAGCAGCATTGGAATGGAGTAGAGATGGAAGCGCCACCAGATGCGCCGATCGCTGGCCATACGCAGGGCGATAATATTGGCCAGCGAGCCCGGCAGCAGGCCAAAGCCGCCCACGTTAACCGCCCAGGCGAGCAGTATTGACGGCGGGACATAGTTGAGAAACAGAATAGTCGAGGGCACATTACTGATCACCTGCGACAGGCCAATAGCGGTCAGCCACAGTCCACCGCCGGAGAGGGTCCCCACCCCGCTCAGCACCTGGTGCAGCGCCGGAAGCTGGGTCAGCAGATGGACGTCAATAAACATCACCATAAACACCAGCAACAGCGACCAGTCGACATGGACGATCACCGCCCGGGCCAGCACCAGGAAGCCCAGCAGCACCAGCGCCAGCCCCCACAGGGCCTGATTCATCTCCAGCGCTGTCAGAAACACCACATACAGTCCCAGACAGCTCCAGACGAGCTTGGGTTGCCATGACGGCGCCCTGTCGCTGCTCTGGTAACTGAGCCGCTTCGCCGGAAAACAGAACCAGCACAGCGCCAGCAGGGTCAGCATCATCGCCGCTGCCAGAGGCAGCATCTGACCGATAAACCCGAAGAAAGAGAGGCCGGATCGTCCCCACAGCAAAATATTCTGCGGGTTGCCGATCGGCGTCAGCAGCGAACCGGCGTTCACCGCCAACGCTTCGAAAATAATCAGCCGGTTCACCGGGATGGCGCACCATTTTTTTAGCGTCAGCGTCAACGGCACCACAATAAACAGCGCAACGTCGTTGGTAAGAAAGGTAGACAACAGCGCCGCCGCCAGCACCATAAAGATGGCCAGCTGGCGCTCAGTCACAAAGCGGCGGGCCATTTTTCGGCCCAGCACGTCAAAATAGCCGCTCAGTTCGATCCCCTTAGTCAACAACATCAGGCCGCTAAGCGTGACGATGGTATGCCAGTCAATGGCCGCCGGCCAGCTTGCCGGGACAAACGGCACGATGGCGCTGAGCACGCAGGCGATAATCAGCAGCAAATGGAGAAAACGATCGCGCAGCAGCGACTGGACGAAGGGAAGAGTCATGCTTCCTGAGATCCCTGTGTTTGGGTAAATTTCAGGAACATCGCCAGCGTCTCTTCGCTCACGTGATGCTCCATCCCTTCCGCATCACGTCGGGCAATCTCCGCGCTGACGCCGATCGCCAGCAGGAAGTTCTCCACGATTTGATGGCGCTCGCGGCTCTCCTGGGCTAGCTTCTCACCTTCCGGGGTTAAGAAGATCCCGCGCCAGGGGATCTGTTCAATAAGACCGACGCTGGCCAGGCGTTTGAGCATTTTAGCGACCGTAGGTTGCGAAACGCCAAGACGCGCGGCCATATCCACCTGGCGCGCCTCGCCCACTTCGTTGATCAGATCGGAGATCAGCTCCACATAGTCATCGATCAGCTCGCGGCGATGCGCTTCCCGCACCTGGCGAAACCCTTCCACGTGCTCTTCAACATTCACTAACTGCGTCACTTTTTTTGTTATTGGCTTACCTGCGCGACGGTTCATTGTGCTTCCTCATTCGTGTGACGCGTCAAGCATCGTATAAAAAGATCCACATTGTAATGGATTGCGCCAAGAGCACAAAAAATTAACGTTTTAGCCATAGCTATAAAATATAGCCTGTGCTATATCTGTATATAATGCAAACATCCATCAGGGAATGACGGAGCGAACTGGCAGGAGGAGAGCAGATGAATGAATTCAAGAGGTGCATAAACGTGTTTAGCCATTCACCCTTTAAAGTACGATTAATGCTGATCGGTATGCTGTGCGAGATGATCAACGGTAAACCGCAGCAGGGCAAACCCAATTCCTAAGGCGGCGTCGCGGTACGCCGCTTCATTTTTCTGTCATTTTCTGCCGGTAAAATGACCGGTTCCCCCCGTTTCCCTGACCTTTTTTCAAGTTTTGTAAGCGCCCTCGCAAAACAATCTGTTATGTCTGGTTGACCTTACCATTTACAAGCCCTATCTTTGCACAGCCCTGCCACATTCGCGGCTCGCAGAGACCCTCTTCACGCACTGTCCAGCAGGTTTTACCCCTTGACGCCAGGGGATGCGCATGGCCTCTTTTTGATTGTTTACTATGAATGTCACCACCCTGAAAGATACGCTGGTCGCCCGCCGACTGGCACTGAACCCATGGACGGGATTCTACTTTTTACAGTCGCTGTTAATTAACCTGGCGCTGGGCTATGAATTTAGCCTGCTTTATACCGTGGCATTTACCTGCGTGTTACATCTGCTGTGGCGCGCCTTTCCGCGCGTCCAGAAAGCGGTGGTCGGCGCCTATTCCCTGCTGGCGGCTCTGTACTATCCCTTTGGCCAGGCCTACGGTGCCCCCAACTTCAACACTCTGCTGGCGCTGCACGCCACCAACGTGGAAGAGTCTACGGAAATCCTGACCATCTTCCCGTGGTACAACTATCTGCTGGCGGTCTTCATCTTCGCTCTCGGGGTCATTGCGGTTCGTCGTAGGATCGTTGAGCCATCACGCTGGGGAAAAATGGATACGCTGGGCCTGTTGTTCAGCATCGGGATCTTCTTTCTCCAGCCGGTGCAAAACCTTGCCTGGGGCGGTGTATTCAAGGTGATTGACACCGGTTATCCGGCCTTTCGTTTTGTCAAAGACGTGGTGGTGAATAACAACGAGGTGCTGGACGAACAGGCGCGGATGGCGCAGCTGGCTGGCATGAAAGACAGCTGGCACGTGCTGGCGGTAAAGCCAAAATACCATCTCTATGTGGTGGTGATCGGTGAAAGCGCGCGCCGCGATGCCCTCGGCGCTTTCGGTGGCCATTGGGACAACACGCCGTTTGCCAGCTCGGTAAACGGTTATCTGTTTAACAATTACATCGCCGCCAGCGGCTCAACGCAGAAATCGCTCGGCCTGACGCTTAACCGGGTGGTCGATGGCAAACCACAGTATCAGGATAACTTTGTCACCCTCGCCAACCGCGCCGGTTTCCAGACCTGGTGGTTCTCCAACCAGGGGCAAATTGGCGAGTACGACACCGCTATCGCCAGCATCGCCAAACGGGCGGATGAAGTACAGTTCCTGAAAAACGGCGATTTCGAAGCCAATAAAAACACCCAGGACGAGCAGTTGCTGAAGCTGACCGAGCAGGTGCTCTCAACCCAGCGTACCCAGCCGCAGCTGATTGTCCTGCACCTGATGGGCTCTCACCCACAGGCCTGCGATCGGACCAAGGGCAAATACACGGTTTTCGTTCAGTCGAAAGAGACCTCATGCTACCTCTACAGCATGACGCAGACCGATTCGCTGCTGGCTAAGCTTTATCATCAGTTGCAAAATTCCGGTGACACTTTTTCCCTGACCTATTTTTCCGATCATGGTCTGGCGTTCAAGGAGCGGGGCAAAGAGGTGCAGTATCTGGCGCATGACGATAAGTTCCAGCAGAACTTCCAAGTGCCGTTTATGGTGCTATCCAGCGATGACAAAGCGCATAAAGTGATTAAGGCGCAGCGTTCGGCGAATGATTTCCTCAGTTTCTTCTCCCAGTGGACCGGGATCCAGGCGGCGGAAATCACCCCACGCTATCGGTTTATCTCTGAGCAAAAGGCCGGTCCGGTGTACATCACCAACTTCCAGCTGCAAAAGGTGGACTACGCTCACCTCGGTACCGATGAGTTCACAGTCAATTAATCGCGCCGGCCCGGCCAGTCGCCCGGGCCGGCCGTCAGCAGGCAAAAAAAATCCGCCCCGAGAGGCGGATTTTTCATATCACCGGAGTGATTAGAAGCGGTAACCCACGCCAGCAATCCAGGTGCCGACGTCAACGTTACGAATACGAGACTGCTCGTAGGAGAAGTCCAGAGCAACGTTTTCGATCGGGTTGAACTGCAGACCAGCACCGTAAGAGAAACCGTAGTCGCTCATATCGGATTTATGAGGGTAGTTGTTGTTCTGGAATTTACCGTAACCAACACCCACTACGCCGTAGATGCTTGCCCAGTCGTTCAGACGGTAAGCCGGACCAGCGGTGATGCCGTAGTACTGACCTTTGTTGTAAGTACCGTTGCTGTTGTTATCCTTCTCGGTGTAGGTGAAGGAACCGATAACGCCCAGCGGGTTGTTATCTTGCTCGTAACGGTATTTCAGGTTGAAACCGCCAGCTTTGTTCGCTTTACCCTGCATGTCGCTCTGCGCGTAACCGCCGGTTACGGTAGAAGTTGCAGCAAATGCAGTGGTACCTACGGATGCAGCCAGAACAACGGCCAGTGCTGAAAGACGTGCAATTTTATTCATAACCACCTCAAATGTGTTTCTAATAAGTCCTAAGCCTTAAATATATCAAAAACTTTTGGGAAACTCTTTGGAGTTTACATTGTCTAACATACTTTTTCATGTAACCAAAAGTTTCCATATTTCTGTAACAATATGGAAAACAACAATTTTTGGCGTTAACTTACATCTTAACGCTCATTAAGAAATTCGCAAGCATCCAGATTAATCCTAACCGCCTGGTGAATTTCTCAGCAGTTTTCGCCATTGTACTGTTTTTGCCCCTGTTTTTTTCAACATTAGCTCAACCGCCGGCAGGTAATTCCAGTACACTGGAACTTTTACCCCTTTTGACAAAACCTGACAGGAGAAAGGATGCCCGGTCCATCCAGAAAAGCGGCGGCATGGTTGCCGATACTGGTGATTTTAGTCGCCATGACCTCGATTCAAAGCGGCGCATCGCTTGCTAAATCGCTGTTCCCGGTGGTCGGCGCCCCGGGCGTCACCGCCCTGCGTCTGGCGCTGGGAACGCTGATTCTGGTGGTGGTGTTCAAGCCATGGCGGCTACGTTTCTCCCCGGCGCAGCGCGTGCCGCTGCTACTGTACGGCCTGGCGCTCGGGGCGATGAACTATCTCTTTTATTTATCCCTGCAGCGCATTCCGCTCGGCGTGGCGGTGGCCCTGGAGTTTACCGGCCCGCTGGCGGTGGCGCTGTTTGGTTCGCGCCGCCCGCTGGATTTTGTCTGGGTGGCGCTGGCGATCCTCGGACTATGGTATCTTCTGCCGCTGGGGCAGAACGTGGCGCAGGTCGATTTAACCGGCGCGCTGTTCGCCCTCGGCGCCGGGGCGTGCTGGGCGGTCTATATTCTGACCGGACAGCGTGCCGGTGAAGAGCATGGTCCAGCCACGGTAGCGATGGGGTCGCTCATCGCCTCGCTGGTGTTTGTGCCGTTAGGCATGGCGCAGGCCACCGATACGCTGTGGCAGTGGTCGCTGCTGCCGCTGGGTTTGGGGATCGCGATTCTCTCTACCGCGCTGCCCTACTCCCTCGAGATGATGGCCCTGACGCGCTTGCCGACGCGCACCTTCGGCACGCTGATGAGCCTTGAGCCAGCGTTAGCTGCCCTCTCCGGTATGATCTTCCTCGGTGAAACGCTGAAGCTCTCCCAGACTCTGGCGCTCGGCGCGATCATTATCGCCTCGATGGGCGCCACGCTGACTATGCAACGGCAGAGTAAAGTCGAGCAGGTCGATATCAATTAACATTCTGTTACGGCGCCGGCCCGAGAGAAATCCGGGCCGTTCAACCAAATATAAATACCTGATATTTAAATACTTTTAAAATAACCACCCACTTTGCGCTATCGGAGTGATATAGCCTGCCGATGCCTCACTCTTGAAAACCCTTGCTATACTTATTTCCGAAGTCATTTGGGACAACGCTCCACATCATTCAGATCTGAAGTGTGATGAGCATCAATATCAAGAGGATATGAAACGATGAGTACCGCAAAACTGGTTAAATCAAAAGCGTCTAATCTGGTCTATACCCGCAACGATGTCGCTGACAGCGAAAAGAAAGCGACCATTGAGCTGTTGAATCGCCAGGTGATCCAGTTCATTGACCTGTCACTTATCACCAAGCAGGCACACTGGAATATGCGCGGTGCGAACTTTATCGCCGTGCACGAAATGCTGGATGGCTTCCGTACCGCGCTGACCGAACATCTGGACACCATGGCCGAGCGCGCGGTGCAGCTGGGCGGCGTCGCCCTGGGTACCACTCAGGTCATTAACAGCAAAACTCCGCTGCAGAGCTACCCGCTGGACATCCATCACGTTCAGGATCACCTGAAAGCCCTGGCTGACCGCTACGCGGTAGTGGCGAACGATGTGCGTAAGGCGATCGACGAAGCAAAAGACGAAGACACTGCAGATATCTTCACTGCGGCTTCCCGCGATCTGGATAAATTCCTGTGGTTCATTGAAGCCAACATCGAGTAAGGCTTTGCCGCCGGCCCAGCGCGGTCGGCGGCGCCTCAGCGTTTCTCCCTGCCCTATATTCCATCCTTTGCTTTTCATCCTCCACTGGCCTTGCACCGTTTCAGGGCACCAGATTGATGAAAATGCGCGCAAAAGTAAAAAGATTGTAATAATCACCTCACACAATCGTTACGTCGAGATTGTTTTCCCATCAGGGTTTGCGCTAAAAATGGGCTGGTAATTCAGCACCCTTATGACGCACCAAAATGACGCCCCACCATGGTGCAGTCACTGCCTGAAATGATCGTTCTTGTGCAACGACTTACGCTTCGTTTGTTGAAAAACAACAGCTTGTAAAAGTGGCACGATTTTTTCATTAGGCTAGTCGTTCTCGCAGGGGATCGTCCCGTGGATATAAAAGGAAATGCTATGAAGTCTGTATTTAAAGTTTCACTGGCTGCACTGACCCTGGCTTTTGCGGTTTCTTCCCATGCCGCCAATAAGACCCTGGTTGTCGCCACCGATACGGCGTTCGTCCCGTTCGAATTTAAGCAAGGCGATAAGTATGTGGGTTTTGACGTTGACCTGTGGGCGGCTATCGCCAAAGAGCTGAAGCTCGACTACACCCTGAAGCCAATGGACTTCAGCGGCATTATCCCGGCGCTGCAAACCAAAAATATCGATCTGGCGCTGGCGGGGATCACCATTACCGACGAGCGTAAAAAAGCGATCGACTTCTCCGACGGCTACTACAAAAGCGGCCTGCTGGTGATGGTCAACGCCAATAATAACGACATCAAAGATGTCAAAGATCTGAACGGTAAAGTGGTCGCGGTGAAGAGCGGCACCGGCTCCGTTGACTACGCGAAAGCCAATATCAAAACCAAAGATCTGCGTCAGTTCCCGAATATCGATAACGCCTATATGGAGCTGGGAACCGGTCGCGCGGATGCCGTGCTGCACGATACGCCGAATATTCTGTACTTCATCAAAACCGCGGGCAACGGTAAGTTCAAAGCGGTAGGCGAATCACTGGAAGCGCAAAACTACGGTATCGCCTTCCCGAAAGGCAGCGACGAGCTGCGTGAGAAAGTGAACGGTGCGCTGAAAACGCTGCGCGACAATGGTACCTATAACGAAATTTATAAAAAATGGTTCGGCACTGAACCCAAATAATAAAAACGTACTTCGCCGGACCGAGGTCCGGCGACACCACAACGGTCTTCCGGCACAGGCTCGGCGGGAGACGGTATTTTGGCGGAGGCTTTCCTCTGCTCTCGACACGGTAACAGGAACGTATTATGCAGTTTGACTGGAGTGCCATCTGGCCTGCCATTCCGATTTTGCTGGAAGGCGCCAAAATGACGCTGTGGATTTCCGTCCTCGGCCTGGCCGGCGGTCTGATAATTGGTCTGGTGGCCGGTTTCGCCCGCTGCTTCGGCGGCTGGATCGCCAACCACATCGCGCTGGTCTTTATTGAAATCATTCGCGGCACCCCGATTGTGGTGCAGGTTATGTTCATCTACTTTGCGCTGCCGATGGCCTTTAGCGATCTGCGCATCGACCCCTTCTCCGCGGCGGTAGTGACCATCATGATAAACTCGGGCGCCTATATCGCGGAAATCACCCGCGGCGCGGTGCTCTCCATACATAAAGGCTTCCGCGAAGCGGGCCTGGCGCTTGGCCTGTCGCGTCGCGAAACCATTCGCCACGTGATCCTGCCGCTGGCGCTGCGCCGCATGCTGCCGCCGCTGGGCAACCAGTGGATCATCAGCATCAAGGATACCTCGCTGTTCATCGTCATCGGCGTCGCCGAACTGACCCGTCAGGGACAGGAGATCATCGCGGGCAACTTCCGCGCGCTGGAAATCTGGAGCGCCGTAGCCGTGATCTACCTGATTATCACCCTGGTCCTGAGCTTTATTCTGCGTCGTCTTGAAAGAAGGATGAAAATCCTGTGATTGAATTTAAAAACGTCTCCAAGCACTTTGGTCCGACCCAGGTGCTACACGATATCTCTCTGAAAATTAATCAGGGTGAAGTGGTGGTCATTATCGGCCCTTCCGGTTCCGGTAAATCAACGATGCTGCGCTGCATCAATAAGCTGGAAGAGATCACCAGCGGCGATCTGATTGTCGATGGTCTGAAGGTCAACGACCCGAAGGTGGACGAACGTCTGATTCGTCAGGAAGCCGGGATGGTTTTCCAGCAGTTTTATCTGTTCCCGCACCTCACGGCGCTGGAAAACGTGATGTTTGGCCCGCTGCGGGTACGCGGCGCCAGCAAGCAGGCGGCAGAGAAGCAGGCGAAAGAGCTGCTGGCGAAAGTCGGTCTGGCTGAGCGCGCGCATCACTATCCGTCCGAACTCTCCGGCGGCCAGCAACAGCGTGTGGCCATCGCCCGCGCGCTGGCGGTGAAGCCGAAGATGATGCTGTTTGATGAACCGACCTCCGCGCTCGACCCGGAGCTGCGCCATGAAGTGCTCAAGGTGATGCAGGACCTGGCGGAAGAGGGCATGACGATGGTGATTGTGACCCACGAAATCGGCTTTGCCGAAAAAGTGGCCTCGCGACTAATCTTCATCGACAAAGGACGAATTGCTGAAGACGGCAATCCCCAGGAGCTGGTGAAGAACCCGCCCAGCCCGCGCCTGCGTGAATTCCTGCAACACGTCGCCTGACCCGCAACGGCTCTCTCTCCCACGATGAGAGCCGCTTTTCCAGAATCCTCTTCCCTCCCCTTCCGCCAGCGGCTTCTATACTTACCCGTTTACGTTGCAACGGAGGTGCCCATGCCGTGGATCCTGCTTTTGCTCGCTGCACTGTTTACTGCCCCGCTTTCCGCCGCCACCCTCCCCGGCGTGCCGACGGCTAACACTGATAAAAACAGCGCCAGCGAACCCGATGTGGAACAGAAAAGAGCGGCTTATGCCGCACTGGCCGATGTGCTGGCCAACGACTCCGCCCGTCAGGAGCTCATTGACCAGCTGCGTAAAGCAGCCGCCACGCCGCCGCCCGACAGCACCCCGACGCTGACGCCACCGGCGGTGAAAGAAGAGACCACGGTACTGGAGAACGTCACCCAGATAAGCCGGGAATATGGCGAACAGCTCTCATCACGCTTTTCCCAGCTGTGGCGCAATATCACCGGCTCACCGCATAAGCCCTTTAATCCGCAAACCTTTACCAGCGCGGCCTGGCATTTTTTACTCCTGGCCGGGCTGGTGTTTGCCTTCTGGTGGCTGGTACGCCTCGCGGCGCTGCCGCTGTATCGCAAAATGGGCGAATGGGGACGGCATAAAAACCGCGATCGCGGTAACTGGCTTCAGCTGCCCCTGACCATCGCCGGGGCGTTTATCATCGACCTGCTGCTGCTGGCGCTAACCCTGTTTGTCGGTCAGCTGCTAAGCGATCGCCTGAATGGGAATAACCCTACCATCGCCTTCCAGCAGAGCCTTTTCCTCAACGCCTTCGCGCTGATCGAGTTTTTTAAAGCTATTCTGCGGCTCATTTTCTGCCCGCGCATTCCTGCCCTGCGGCCCTTTAACCTCAGCGACGAGGCTGCGTCATACTGGAGCCTGCGCCTGAGCGCGCTCAGCAGCCTGATTGGTTACGGTCTGATCGTCGCGGTGCCGATTATTTCCAATCAGGTGAATGTTCAGGTTGGCGCGCTGGCTAACGTCGTCATCATGCTGTGCATTACGCTGTGGGCGCTGTACCTGATTTTTCATAACAAAGCGGTGATTACTCAAGGGTTGATCCACCTGGCCGACCACTCACTCGCTTTCTTTAGCCTGTTTATCCGCGCCTTCGCGCTGGTCTGGCACTGGCTGGCCTGCGCCTACTTTGTGGTGCTTTTTTTCTTTTCCCTGTTCGACCCGGGCAACAGCCTGAAATTCATGATGGGCGCCACCCTGCAAAGCCTGGCGATTATCGGCGGCGCGGCGCTGGTGTCTGGCATCCTGTCGCGCTGGATAGCCAAAACCATCACCCTGTCGCCCGCCACTCAGCGCAACTACCCTGAACTGCAAAAGCGGCTAAATGGCTGGATCTCCGCCTCGCTGAAGGCGGCGCGCATTCTCACCGTCTGTGTCGCCATTATGCTGCTGTTGAGCGCCTGGGGCCTGTTTGACTTCCGGGAATGGCTGCACAACGATGCCGGGCAAAAAACGGTGGATGTGCTGATCCGCATCGCCCTGATCCTCTTCTTCTCCGCCATTGGCTGGACGGTTCTGGCCAGCCTGATTGAAAACCGGCTGGCATCGGATATTCATGGCCGTCCGCTGCCCAGCGCGCGGGCCCGGACGCTGCTGACGCTGTTTCGCAACGCGCTGGCGGTGGTGATCAGCACCATCACGGTGATGATCCTGCTCTCGGAAATTGGGGTAAACATTGCGCCGCTGCTGGCGGGCGCCGGGGCGTTAGGGCTGGCCATTTCGTTTGGTGCGCAAACCCTGGTCAAAGACATTATCACTGGCATATTTATCCAGTTTGAGAACGGGATGAACACCGGCGACCTGGTCACCATCGGCCCTTTGACCGGCACCGTGGAACGAATGTCGATTCGCTCCGTGGGGGTACGTCAGGATACCGGCGCCTATCACATTATTCCCTGGTCCTCGATCACCACCTTTGCCAACTTCGTGCGCGGCATTGGCTCGGTTGTGGCTAACTATGACGTTGACCGCCATGAGGATCTGGATAAAGCCAGCCAGGCGCTGAAGGCGGCGGTGGACGATCTGCTGGCCCAGGAGGAGATCCGCGGTCTGATCATTGGCGAACCGTCGTTCGCCGGGCTGGTGGGGCTGAGCAATACCGCCTTTACGCTACGCGTCAGCTTCACTACCCTGCCGCTGAAGCAGTGGACGGTGCGTTTTGCCCTCGACACCCAGGTGAAAAAGCACTTCGATCGCGCCGGGGTTCGCGCGCCGGTACAGACCTGGCAGCAGCTGCCGATGCCGGGCGCCGACAGCCCGGCCGCCGAGTAGCGTTACAATGGACGACGGCGTTTGGCGTCGTCCATAAAGCTCCAGGCGATAAAGCGACTTTGCTTTTGCCCCTGGGCCATCTCCTTTTTCACCACTTTCACTGCGCCGACCTCGGTCAGCAGGCGGTAGAGCGGCGGCAGATTATCGCCGCGCGACACCAGCGAGGTAAACCATTTCACCTGGCGGGCGAAGGCCTGGCTTTCGCGGATCATCTGCGAGATAAAGGCTACTTCGCCCCCTTCGCACCACAGCTCCTGCTGTTGACCGCCAAAATTGAGGCCACTTTCGGCGCCGAGTCCGAGGTTGCGGCGCTTGCGCTCGCCCCCCGCCCGGGCGCTCTCGGCGGAGTCATGGAACGGCGGATTACACAGCGTGGCGTCGTAGGTCTCGTTTTTATGGATCACGCCGTGAAAGATAGCCTGGCTCTCTTTTTGCCGGCGCAGGCGGATCTGCCGGGTCAAGCCCGGGTTGCCATTGATAATCGCCTGCGCGCTGGCGAACGCCTGCGGGTTGATTTCACTGCCGGTAAAGCGCCAGCCATACTCGTGAGCGCCGATCAGGGGATAGATGAGGTTGGCGCCGGTGCCAATATCAAGGATCGTGGCATCCTTCGGCACCTCGCCGCTATCCCCGGCCAGCAGATCCGCCAGATGATGAATATAGTCGGCCCGCCCAGGCACCGGCGGACAGAGAAAGCCGTCAGGAATGTCCCAGTATTTGACCGCGTAGAAATGCGCCAGCAGCGCTTTATTCAACGCCTTCACCGCCTGCGGATTGGCAAAATCAATGGTCTGCTCACCCAGCGGATTGAGCGTAATGTAGCCCTGCAGGTCAGGATGGGCCTGGCAGAGCGCGGGCAGGTCGTAGCGTTGATGGTGGCGGTTACGCGGGTGTAACCCCGGTTTCTGGGCTTTCATGACAATCTCCTTTGAACAGCCGCGTAAGATACCCGTTGACGGCGGCGCGGTAAATAAGGGAGTCTGGATATCTCCATTATCCGTGACAGGTGCAGCATGTACTTTTATCAACCTTCGCAGGGCCACGGCCTGCCGCATGACCCGCTGAACGCGATAATCGGGCCTCGCCCGATAGGCTGGATCGCCTCCCAGGACGCTGAGGGCCAGCGTAATCTGGCGCCATACAGCTTTTTTAACTGCTTTAACTATCGGCCGCCGATCATTGGTTTCGCCAGCAGCGGCTGGAAAGACAGCGTGCGAAATATCGTCGAAACAAAGGAGTTCGTCTGGAACCTGGCGACGCGACCGCTGGCCATGGCGATGAATGAAACGTCAGCCTCGATTCCGCACCATGAGGACGAATTCGTGCGCGCCGGCCTCACCGCCGCCGCCAGCCGCCTGGTCAGCGCTCCCCGGGTCGCGGAGAGTCCGGTGAACTTTGAGTGCCGTCTGTCGCAGTGTATTCAACTCACCACCGCCGACGGCAACCCTGTCGATACGTGGCTGGTGCTCGGTGAAGTGGTCGCCGTGCATATCGATGAATCACTGCTGGACAACGGTATCTATCAAACCGCCCGGGCCCAGCCGATCCTGCGAGCCGGTGGCCCGAGCGCCTATTACGGTATTGATGACAGCCTGCGCTTTGACATGATCCGCCCTGACGCCCGCTAAATAATCTACCGGCCAGAGTAGCGCTCCCCTGCGCCGGTAGCATGCAAAACGCACTGTTTTGCATTAAACATTCCCTGTCGCGCGGTCTGGAAAGACCTACACTTAAGCTATGTCCCATGCGGTTTATGAGGATATGCTGATGAAATTCGTCTCGCTGCTGTTCGCCGCGGCGCTCACCGCTCATGCCACCGCGGCCTCTCCCCTGCCACCGCCACCCGTACTGCCCTATAACGGGCCGCTCCGCCCTGTCGGCACCGTCTCCGCCTTCGGCGCCAGCACCCTGGACGACCTGGCGGCCGCCCTCGCGGATAAGGCCCACCGTCATGGGGCGATAGCCTGGCGGATCAATGCCGCCAGCAGCGGTAACCGGCTGTACGGTTCAGCTATAATTTATCAATAACCTTTTACAGGAGGCAGACGATGGCATCAGGTTGGGCAGGCGATGGGGCCGTTCAGGATCAGATCGACAGTACTATTGACGATGCGGTGGCTCGCGCCCGCCGCGAGCTTCCACGTGGCGAAAGCAACAAATTTTGTGATGAATGCGGAGAGCCGATTCCGGAGGCCCGGCGACAGGCCATCCCAGGGGTCAGATACTGCGTGAAGTGCCAGCAGGAGAAAGATTTACATAACAATACATTTTCAGGATATAATCGTCGCGGTTCCAAGGATAGCCAGCTACGCTGACTTTCCTTTACCGTTTATGACAGCCTTTCGCATTATCTTTTCGCGCACATTTTTTGGCGGAAAAAGTCGCAATATGTGCCCTTAAACGCGTCGGTCTTCCTCGCTACGCTTCGTGACGAAAAGAATGAGAAATAATTTATTAATAATCAGTAAATTATTAATCATTCAAAAAATTCGATGAAGACTGTGAATTTCCTTCGATTTTATCTCCCGCAAAAAAGCGTGATACTTATCACATCGACGGAACATCGTCCCCTGAACAGAACAACCTGCGAGAGATTAACTATGAAAAACATCAAATATGCTGCCGCTGCCATCGCTCTGACCGCTCTTTCCTTCGGCGCCTTTGCCGCCGAACCGGTTACCCCCGCTCAGGCTGAAAGCATGAATAAGATCGGCGTGGTGTCTGCGCAAGGCGCAACCACTTTAGATGGTCTGGAAGCAAAACTGGCTGCTAAAGCCGAAGCCGCTGGCGCGACCGGCTACAGCATTACTTCCGCTAACACCAACAACAAACTGAGCGGTACTGCGGTTATCTATAAATAATCGCTGCACCCATCTGTAAGCCACTGAATTAACCCTGAAAAGACCTTTAATACCCTTGCCTTGCCCGTCCGAGCCACCGGACGGGCTTTTTTTTATCCTGCAGATCCGATCACCAACAGTCGTTGACGCGGCTGAGGCCCTGCTCCAGCGAGGTGACTTCCCCGCAGGCCAGCAGACAGCAGGCAAGCTGGATCTTCAACGAGGTGGGCACCGGTTCGACGCCAGCGACGCAGCGTTCAATCCAGCGCGCGGTGACCTCAGGGTCTTTCGAGGTCGGCAGGACCACCGCCTCCGCTGCCATCTCAGTCTGGCGTTCGTACAGCACCCGCACGCCCTGCTCATCAATCAGGCTGATCTGCGGACAGCGCTGCGGGTTGGCGTACACTTCGCCCTCGGTACCATGCATCAGCAGCGCGCGGCCACCGGTCTCGCGAAAGAAGTTCGCCACCCGGGGAACATATTCCGGATGCGACACGCTGGAGAGGCGCAATGCCTCCCCTTCGCCAAACGGCGTGGCCAGCTTGGCCAGGGTATGGGCGCTGTTGCGTACGCCCATCCGCCAGCGCATCGCCAGCTGTTTCTCCAGCGGCGGACAGAAGGCCCCCACCGGGATATACACCGGTTCATGGCCCTCCAGCTGCGCCTGAGCCTGTCCGGCGTGCAGGGTGGCCGGAATGTCCAGCAGGGTAAAAATGGTTTCGGTCAGCACCCGGGTGGGATCGTGACTGACGCCGTGAACCACCACCGGAAATCCCAGCTTGTGCAGGAGCATCGCCAGCAGCGGCGTGAGGTTCGCCTGCTTGCGCGCGCCGTTGTAGCTGGGGATAACGATCGGCATCGGCTTGCCGGCCGGCGGGGTCAGGCGCAGCGTATGCTGCTGCATCGCGGCGTAAAAACCTTTCATCTCCGCTTCGCCTTCGCCTTTAATGCGCAGGGCGATTAATATTCCCCCCAGCTCCAGCTCCGGCACCTCGCCGTTCAGCATCCGCGCGTAGAGCGCACGAGCGGTCTCTTCATCGAGATCGCGGGCATGATTCTTACCGCGACCCACCTCTTTTATAATTTTGCTGTACTCCATGGCTCCCCCTGGTGCATCACGCGCCGGCGTCAGCGACGTTTGCGGCCCGTCTGTTTTGCTGTCTGTTTTGCTTTCCGTTTTACTATAACCTCCGGAACGCCCGGCTGCTCTATGGGAAAAACAGGTAACGCGTTCAGTAGACGCGCGCCGTAGTTTTTGGTCAACAGACGCTTATCGTAAATCACCACCTCTCCCCAGCAGTTATGGCTACGGATCAAACGCCCCACCTGCTGAATAAGATTAAAGGAGGCGCTGGGCAAACTCTGTACCTCGAAGGGATAACGATTGAGGCTTTTCAGCCATTCGCCTTCGGTGATCACTACCGGGCTGTCGATGGGCGGAAAAGCGATTTTATGGATATGCACCTGGCTCAGCAGATCGCCTTTTAAATCGAGACCTTCGGCAAAGGACTGCAGACCCACCAGCACGCTGCGCTCGCCGCTTTCCACCCGTTTGCGATGCAGCTCCACCAGCCGGTAGCGCGGCTGGTCGCCCTGCACCAACAGCATCAGGCGCAGATCGGTCACATGCTCGAGGAAGCGGTTCATCGCCCGCCCGCTGGCAAACAGCACCAGCATCCCGAGATGTTTTTTGCTCTCCACCTGCTGGCGAAAATAGGCCGCCATCTCGGCAATGTGCTGCTCTTCGTTATCCATCAGCGGTTCATAACGCATTTGAGGAATAATAATTTTCCCCTGCTCCACGTGGTTGAACGGCGAATCCAGCGCCACGAAGCGGTCCCCCGCTTTCTCCTTCAGACCGCTCATCTCCTGCAGGCGCGAGAAGCTGTTTAGCGAGCGCAGCGTCGCTGACGTCACCACGATATGCGGCACGCTGCGCCACAGCAGCCGTTCAAGCTGATCGCTGACGCGGATCCCGACGCAGTGGAACCAGACGTGGATCTGGCCGTCGCGCACCACCCGCGTCGCCCATTTGGTTACCGGCGCGCCTGAGGACTGCGCCAGCGACGCCAGGCGCCACAGCTTGCTTTGGCTTTCAAACATGCCAAGGGCGCGGTTCATCTGCAGCAGCACCCGATGCAGGCGCACCACGTCATGGCTGCCGGTCTTTTCGCTGAGATCGTTCAGGAACAGCTCCGCCAGGCCGCGCAGCAACTCGGTGAGCTTCGCCAGCCGCTGGCAGATCTCCATCACCTCCTGCGGCAGTTCGCCCATCGGGAAGCGATGCTCCGCTTCCTGACCGGCGGGCATATAGAGATTGAGAATATTATTCAACGAAGCAATCAGCTCGAAAAGCTCTTCGCAATGAGCGGTGAGCCGCTCCGGATTGGCCAGCGGCGGCGTGGTTTTCGGACGAAACTGCTCCATGCAGGTAGCCACCAGCTTGCAGAATAGATCCAGCTGCAGGCGAAACCAGGGGGCGGTGATCTCGGCGCTCATCTCCAGCGCGTCGCGGGCGACGTCCGGCAGATGATGGCCTTCATCGAGGACCAGCAGCAGGTTTTTCGGCTCCGGCAGCACCGCTTCGCTCTCCATCGCCGCCATCACCAGCGCATGGTTGGCCACCACCACTTCCGCCTCCTGAATTTCCCGCCGCGCCACAAAGAACGGGCACTCGCGATAGTAGTGGCAGTTGCGGTTCAGGCAGCTGGCCTTATCGGTGCTCAGCCGGCTCCATAGCCCATTGTCGATGGCTTTGTCGGTATGGTCGCGCAGGCCGTCCCAGCGGTAGCTGTCGAGATCCTGCTTCAGGGTCGCGCACAGCTTCTGCTCCGCCTGATTATTCGGGGTGAGATCGTCATCGAGAAAGGCCAGCAGATCCTGCTGCGACGGCTCGGTGCTGGCCAGCGCCGTCAGGTTGCGCGGACAGACGTAGCGTCCGCGGCCAAAGGCGGCGGTAAAGCGCAGGTCGGGAATGATTTTACGCAGCAGCGGCAGGTCCTTACTGTAGATTTGATCCTGCAGGGCGACGTTGGCGGTGCTGACCACCAGCGTTTTTTGTTCCTCGCGGGCGATGGCGATGCCCGGGATCAGATATGACAGCGTTTTGCCGACACCGGTCGGCGCTTCGATAGCCAGATGCCTGCCCTCTTCCCCGGCAAGGGTTTTCGCCACATCGGCGATCATCTGCCGCTGCGGGGGACGCGGAATAAAGTCCGGGATCTGTTCCTGAAGCGCCTTATACCAGGCGGCGATTTGCGCTTTCAGCGCAGCGGTCAAAGCCATGAGAAAACCTGAATACTGTATAAACAGCCACTATTGTGCCATTTTTGCCCGCCCGGAGGTATTGCTTTCTGCGGAGTGTGGAAGCCTGCTCGACAAATAGTGTAATGGAAAGAAAAAGGCCCGCCGCCGCGTAGCGGACAGACGGGCCTGAGCCGGGGCGCGTTATCGCGGCCCGGACATCAGCGTGTTATTCGCCAGCCGGTTTACGCGGGCGACGGCGGCGCGGCGGTTTGCCGTCCTGAGTGCGCGCTTTCGGCGCCTCGCCGTCCTGACGGCGCGGGGCATTATTCTGGCTGCGCGGCTGTCCGCTGCGTCCCTGACCTTGCCCGCGACCGCCGCCGCGCTGCTGGCGACCGTTCTGGATAGGTTCGGCTTTAATGGACGGATCCGGCTCATAGCCGGCAATCGCGATGCGCGGGATCTCTTTTTTCAGCAGGCGCTCGATATCGCGCAGCAGCTTATGCTCATCCACGCACACCAGCGATAAGGCTTCGCCGGTGGCCGCCGCGCGACCGGTACGGCCGATACGGTGGACGTAATCTTCCGGTACGTTCGGCAGCTCGTAGTTCACCACGTGCGGCAGCTCTTCGATATCCAGACCGCGGGCGGCGATATCGGTCGCCACCAGCACGCGAATGCCGCCGGATTTAAAGTCGGCCAGCGCGCGGGTACGCGCTCCCTGGCTCTTGTTGCCATGGATCGCCGCACTGCGGATGCCGTCTTTGTTGAGCTGTTCCGCGAGGTGGTTGGCGCCATGCTTGGTACGGGTAAACACCAGCACCTGCTGCCAGTTGCCTTCGCCGATAAGCTGCGACAGCAGTTCACGCTTGCGGTTCTTGTCAACAAAATGGACGTGCTGGGTGATCTGCTCGGACGCGGTGTTACGACGCGCCACTTCCACTTCCAGCGGGTTGTGCAGCAGTTTCTCGGCCAGGCCCTTGATCTCGTCGGAGAAGGTCGCCGAGAACAGCAGATTCTGTCGACGCGCCGGCAGTTTGGCCAGTACGCGACGGATGTCATGGATAAAGCCCATATCCAGCATGCGGTCCGCTTCGTCCAGCACGAGGATTTCTACTTTATCAAGACTGACGGCGTTCTGATGTTCAAGATCCAGCAGACGGCCCGGGGTGGCGACGAGGATGTCGACGCCGCCGCGCAGCTTCATCATCTGCGGGTTGATGCTCACCCCGCCAAAGACCACCAGCGAGCGAATATTCAGGTATTTACTGTAATCGCGGACGTTCTCGCCCACCTGCGCCGCCAGCTCACGGGTCGGGGTCAGGATCAGCGCGCGCACCGGACGACGGCCCTTTGCGTGCGGCTCATTCTGGATCAGGCGCTGCAGCAGCGGCAGGGTAAAGCCCGCCGTTTTACCGGTGCCGGTCTGGGCGCTGGCCATCAGGTCACGGCCCTGCAGTACCGCCGGGATCGCCTGCTGCTGGATAGGGGTCGGCTCAACGTAGCCCTGCTCAGCGACAGCGCGCAGGATATCGGGATTCAGGCCTAGGGAATCAAAAGACATAACAACTCCGAACCGCCCCGGCCCGGTGAAGGGCGTAGTTTTCAGGGAGATTATTGCGATAAGAGATGGCAAAAACCACAATGCCATGAAGGGGCGCAGTCTAGCAGATTTTGTGACAGGCCGCATAAAATCTGCAAAAGAATGCCGCGCCTGGCTGGCGGGCATGAGAAGGCCGCTGAGCGCGCTCAGCGGCCAGTGGGCCATAGCAGCGCGGTTAACGCAGACGATACTTAATTTTTTCGACAATCTTCGCGGTGGAGATGCCGTAGCGATCGTGGAGGGTCGGCAGGGCGCCGGCTAACAGGAACGCGTCGGGCAGCCCCACGCTATCCAGCTCACAGCGTACGCCCTTACGCATCAGCAGCGCGGCCACCGCTTCCCCCAGGCCGCCGACCGCGGTGTGGTTCTCCGCAGTTACCACCAGGCGGCCCGGCTTCGACGCCTGTTCAATAATCGCTTTCTCATCCAGCGGTTTGATGGTCGGCACGTGCAGGACCGCCACGCCGATATTATCGGCCCGCAGCTTTTCAACCGCCTCCAGCGCGCGCATGGTCATCAGCCCGGAGGAGATAATCAGCACATCGTTGCCGTCCTCCAGCAGCTTAGCCTTACCCAGTTCGAACTGATAGTCATATTTATCCAGCACCAGCGGCACCTTACCGCGCAGCAGACGCATATACACCGGCCCCTGGTGATCGGCAATGGCCGGTACCGCCTGCTCTATCTCCAGCGCATCGCAAGGATCGACGATAACCATCCCGGGGATACCGCGCATGATCGCCAGATCTTCGGTGGCCTGATGGCTGGGGCCATAGCCGGTCGTCAGGCCCGGCAGCGCCGCGCAGATCTTCACGTTCAGATGCTCTTCGGCGATGACCTGGTGAATAAAATCATAGGCGCGACGGGTTGCAAAGGCGGCATAGGTGGTGGCGAAAGGAATAAATCCCTCCTTCGCCATCCCCCCTGCCGCCGCCATCAGCAGCTGTTCGGCCATGCCCATCTGGAAAAAGCGATCCGGGAAGGCCTGGGCGAAAATATGCAGGTCGGTATATTTTGACAGATCCGCAGTCATGCCGACGATGTCCGGGCGCTGCGCCGCCAGTTTTGACAGCGCGACGCCGAAGGGCGCAGGGACGGTCGCCTGGCCTTCATCAGCAATCGAGGCGATCATCGCCGACGTTTTTAAACGGGGTTGACTCTGGCTCATTAAAGCACTCCTTCCGGTTTGTTAGCGTCCAGCACCGCGATCGCTTTTTGCCATTCGTCGGCATCGACGCGAATAAAATGGTTTTTATCGCGGGTTTCGAGGAACGGCACCCCTTTGCCCATCAGCGTGTCGCATAAAATGACCCGCGGCTGATTGCCGGAATAACTTTTCGCGTTGTCAAAGGCGGCCATCACCGCCGGCAGATCGTTACCGTCCACGCGCTGTACGTACCAGCCGAAGGCGGCCCATTTATCCTGCAGCGGCTCAAAGCCGAGGATTTTGCGTGAATCGCCGTCAGCCTGCTGTTTGTTGACATCGACAAGGTTAATCAGGTTGCTCAGGCCATAGTGAGCCGCCGACATCGCCGCCTCCCAGGTCGACCCTTCGTCCAGCTCCCCATCGGACATGGAGTTGTAGACCCAGGCCTTGCTCTGTTTCTGCCGCAGCCCAAGCGCCATGCCGACGGCAATGGACAGTCCCTGCCCCAGCGAGCCGCCGGACATCTCCATCCCCGGGGTGTAGGTCGCCATGCCGGACATCGGCAGGCGGCTGTCGTCGGAGCCGTAGGTTTCCAGTTCGGCTTCCGGGATAATGCCCGCCTCCAGCAGCGCGGCATAATAAGCGATAGCGTAATGGCCATGAGAGAGCAGGAAGCGATCGCGCCCCTCCCACTCGGGATCTTCCGGGCGATAGGTCATGGCATGGCTGAAGGCGGTGGCGAGCACATCGGCATAGCCCAGCGCCTGGCCGATATAGCCCTGCCCCTGCACTTCCCCCATTTGCAGGGCGTAACGGCGAATACGCCACGCCGCCGCGGCGACTTTTTGTGATTCGGTCATCTTCATCTGTTTGCCTCGCTTAGTGAATTAACATGCCGCCGTTAACGTCCAGGGTGATGCCGGTGGAGTAGGAGGAAAGATCGCTGCCGAGGAACAGCGCGGCGCGCGCGATGTCTATCGCGTCGCCAAGGCGGTTCATCGGAATGCCGGCAAGAATGTTGGCCGTCATGTCATCAGTCAGCTTGCCGGCGGTAATATCGGTCTGAATCAGCCCCGGGGTGATGCAGTTAACGCGGACGTTATCCGGGCCAAGCTCGCGCGCCATCGCCCGCGCCAGACCCAGCACCCCGGCTTTTGCCGCGCTGTAGTGCGGTCCGCCAAAGATACCGCCGCCGCGCTGGGCGGAGACGGACGAGATGCAGACGATGCTGCCGGATTTTTGCGCCCGCATGGTGGGAATAACCGCCTGCGACATCAGCAGCGTGCCGCGCAGGCTAACATCAAGCACCGCGTCATAGTTGGCGCGCTTGATATCCATCAGCTTCAGCGGCTGGGTAATCCCGGCGTTATTGACCAGTACATCAACCCGACCGTATTTCGCCAGGATCTGTTCGATGGCCGCCTGCACCTGCACTTCATCAGCGACGTTGGCCGCCAGGCCGAGATGGCCTTCGCCTAATGCCGCCGCGGCGGTTTTACTGGCTTCGCCATTGAGGTCGATAATGACCACTTTCGCGCCGTTTTCGGCGAATAATTTCGCAGTCGCGAAGCCCAAACCGCGTGCGGAGGCCGCGCCAGTAATAATGGCGACTTTATCTTTTAATAACATAGTTTCACTCCATGACATTACGTCATATTAATTAACAGGATATATTTCCGTTATTGTGGTTCATCGAGGAAAAGAATCACCACCAAACCAATGGCGGCGCAGATACCAAAATAGGTAAATACAGAATTAAAACTCCCGGTTTTATCAAGCAAGAAACCAGCCGCCATCGGCGCGACAAATCCACCGAGGTTGCCGCCGCTATTAATTATGGAAGAGGCGATTGGATAGGTTTTGCTATCCGAAACGGCCATACCGTACGCGGTAAAGGCTGGCCAGCCGATATTTAAACAAAAGCCGACAAAGAATAATCCAATACAAACTGCCAGGGTGCTGGCCGGGATATTCAGCATAATTAGCATCATGACCACCGTTGACACCGCAGTGAACATCATGGTGGGTTTACGCCGGCGGCCTAATAGCTTATCCGAAATCCATCCGCCGCCGATCGCGCCAATAAAGCCGCCGATGCACGGCATACTGGCCACGAAGCCCATACTCATTACATCAAAGCCACGCTCTTTGACTAAATACAGGGGGATCCAGGTTAATAATCCGTACAGCACGCTAACCATCATAAAATACGCCAGGCAGTCACCGAGAATATTTTTTGAGGTGAATAAGCCTTTCGCCGTATCAATTGGCGCCATTTTCTTTACCCGAATGATTTTATCCAGCCAGGTGAATCTTTCGGCAATTAAGATATTTTCGCGTACGCTATTATTATGACTTTCACGCCCGGCATTAATCTCTGCCAGTTCGCTTTGGGAAACAAATCCGCTCTCAGCAGGCTTGGATTTGACCAGCAGATACCACGCGATGGCCGCCACAATTCCGGGTATCGCGAAGGAAAAAAAGACCCACCGCCAGCCCCAGGTCACCGCAATCCACACCGCCAGCGGCGGCACAATAATCGGCGCAAACATGGTCGCCGCGATGTAAACGCCGGTTGCTGTGGCTTTCTCTTTTGGTGGAAACCAGTTATTTATGGTGGAAGCCAGCCCCACCGGGCAAGGCCCTTCGCTCAGCCCCAGTCCCAGCCGCACCAGCTTCAGGCCAAACACGGAGCTCACCGTGCCCATCAGCCAGGTAAAGGCGGAGAAGCCGAAAATGGAGAGCGATACCAGCCCCCGGGTACCGCGTTTGGCGATGAAAAAGCCGGCCGGGATCTGGCTTACCGCATAGCCGAGGAAAAACATACTGGCGATGGCTCCGGCTTCAAAATTATTGATATGAAACTCATCAATGATGAAAGGCAGTACCGCGCCAATATTCGTTCGGTCGGCGTAATTGATGGCATACACCAGAAAAATCATCGTCAAAACCACGAAACGATATTTCGTTTTCCTGGCGTCAGTACAGACCAGCGTATCTATACGTGACATAGGGTTTCCTCGTTTTATACCTCATCCACTTCGCTGTAAGCTGCCGCTTCGGATCACCGCGTTTTACTATCCATACAGGAGCAAGAGAGAAATGCTTTTCGCCAGCGAAACAGGTGGTTAGGTGTTTTATAATTGCGATGCAAGCACATCGCAGTTTGTTATCAGGCCTGTGAGAGGAATATAACAACCCCAAAATGAAACGGTATTCAAAAAAACTCAATTATGATTGAGAAAAATTGAGTTAGTGACTTCCCGCAAATTTTTAGCGTTTACTGACCTGCGCGCTTTTAACAAGATAAATTGTTAAGCCCATCACAAATTAACGTTTTTTTTCGCTTTTCACTATGCTGTACATCCCGGCTGCGCCACGCTGTTCGCTATTTTCTTTTATTCGCGCCCCGCGCAGGATGCCGCCATGAGCCAACCGCTACCCAATAAAAATCTGCCGATGCCCTCTTTACGCAATATCCAGGCTTTTATTGAAGTCGCCGCTACCGGCAGCCTTAATCTGGCCGCAGAGAATCTCAATATCACCGCCTCGGCGGTCAGCCATCAGATAGCCAGCCTGGAGCACTTTCTGGGGAAAAAACTGTTCTCCCGCAGCAGCAAAGGCGTCACGTTAACGGCGGTGGGAGAAAAATATCTCAAAGAGGTCTCCGGGGCGCTGAATATGATTGGCCAGGCCACCAGCCAGGTGATCAACGATATCCATCAGGATTATTTACGCATTCATTCGGCGCCGAGCTTCGGCCTGCTATGGCTGATGCCCCGTCTGGATAAATTCCGCCAGGCGTGGCCGGCGTTAAAAATCAGCCTGACCTGTTCATACGAAAGCATCCAGTTCTCCCGGGATAATATTGATATCGATATTCGTCACGGGCTGTCACAGTGGCCGACGCTGCTGGTCAGAACCATTAAAAATGAGCGCGTCCTGCCCTACAGCGCAGCGTCTTATTTAGCCAGCCATCCTGTGCAGGCTGTGGAAGATCTGCTGGCCTGCGATCTGATCCACTCCGACAGCACCTTGATTAACTGGAGCAACTGGCTGTCGTGGCACAAGGTCCGCGGCTGGCATAAAAACTTCATTTTTAATTTCGACCGGTCATATATGAGCATCGAGGCGGCCAGAATGGGAATGGGCGTGATCCTCGAGAGCAATCTGCTGGCCGGCGGACACGTGCGCCAGGGACAGCTGACGCCGGTATTTGCCGACGAGTGGAGCATGCCGGTCGGCGCGCACCACTTCGTCCTCCCCCACGCTAATGAACAGAAGGAGAAGGTCCAGCGCTTCTTCGCCTGGGTCGCCGGAGAGCTGAAAGAGGAAGGGTTCCATATTTGATCCCGGCTGGTGGACAAACCGCCAGTCGGCGCCTAAAGTTAATCAATCGATTGATTAACTTTTACCGAGCGCGATGACCAGTAAAGGCGAACAGGCAAAAAATCAGCTTATCGCGGCCGCTATCGCCCAGTTTGGCGAGTACGGCCAGCACGCCACCACCCGCGATATCGCCGCCCAGGCCGGGCAGAATATCGCCGCTATCACCTATTATTTTGGCTCGAAAGACGATCTGTATCTTGCCTGCGCCCAGTGGATCGCCGATTTTATCGGCGACAATTTTCGCCCGCAGGCCGAAGCGGCGGAGCACCTGCTTGCCGGGGAAGCGCCGGATCGCCAGGCGATCCGCGACCTCATCCTTAGCGCCTGCCACAACATGATCCTGCTGCTCACCCAGGACGATACGGTTAACTTAAGCAAATTCATTTCCCGTGAGCAGCTGGCGCCGACCGCCGCCTACCATCTGATCCACCAGCAGGTGATTGCCCCCCTGCACCATTATCTCACCCGGCTGATTGCCGCCTGGACCGGCTGCGAAGCCAGTGATACGCAAATGATCCTCCATACCCACGCCCTGCTGGGCGAGGTGCTCGCTTTCCGTCTCGGGCGTGAAACTATCCTGCTGCGCACCGGCTGGACGCAGTTTGACGCGCAAAAAACGGAACAGATTTTCGAAGTCATTACCTGTCATATCGATTTCATCCTGCATGGGTTATCGCAAAGGAGTTTGGGCTGATGAAAAAACCCGTCGTCGTCATTCTGCTGATCGTGATTCTTCTCGCCGCGCTGGGCGGCGGCTGGTGGTGGTACCAGAGCAGCCGGCAGCAGCCGCTGACCCTGTATGGCAATGTCGATATCCGCACCGTCAACATGAGCTTCCGCGTTGGCGGTAGGCTGGCCTCGCTGACCGTCGACGAAGGCGACAGCATCCGCGCCGGGCAAACTCTCGGCGAGCTTGACCGCGCGCCGTATGAAAACGCCCTGCTGCAGGCCCAGGCCAACGTCTCCACCGCCCAGGCGCAGTATGACCTGATGATGGCCGGCTACCGCGCGGAAGAGATTGCCCAGGCCGCGGCGGCGGTGAAACAGGCGCAGGCCGCTTACGACTATGCGCAAAACTTTTATCAGCGCCAGCTCGGGCTGCGCGCCAGCAGCGCCATTTCCGCCAACGATCTGGAGAATGCCCGCTCCTCGCGCGATCAGGCGCAGGCAACGCTCAAATCGGCGCAGGATAAGCTGCGTCAGTATCGCGCCGGTAACCGCCCGCAGGAGATTGCCCAGGCCAAAGCCAGTCTGGAACAGGCGCAGGCGGCGCTGGCCCAGGCCAAACTGGACCTGCACGATACCGTGCTCACCGCCCCTTCTGACGGTACGCTGATGACCCGCGCCGTCGAGCCCGGCACTATGCTCAACGCCGGCGGTACCGTACTGACGCTGTCGTTAACGCATCCGGTGTGGGTCCGCGCCTATGTTGACGAGAAAAACCTCGGCCAGGCGCAGCCGGGACAAGAAGTGCTGCTCTATACCGACAGCCGGCCGGATAAGCCCTATCACGGCAAAATCGGTTTTGTCTCGCCGAGCGCTGAATTCACGCCGAAGACCGTCGAGACCCCGGATCTGCGCACCGATCTGGTCTACCGTCTGCGCATTGTGGTGACTGATGCCGACGTCGCGCTGCGCCAGGGAATGCCGGTGACCATCTCCTTTAGCCACGGGAACGGACATGAGTGAGACCGTCATCGCCTTAAATGGCCTGAGCCGCCGTTTTCCCGGTATGGACAGGCCAGCGGTAGCGCCGCTCACCTGCACGATCCGCGCCGGCTACGTCACCGGGCTGGTGGGGCCCGACGGCGCGGGGAAAACCACCCTGATGCGAATGCTCGCCGGATTGCTCAAGCCTGATGAGGGCCGCGCCAGCGTGATAGGCTTCGACCCGCTAAAAGACGACAGCGCCCTGCACGCGGTGCTCGGCTATATGCCGCAGAAGTTCGGCCTGTATGAAGATCTGACGGTGATGGAAAACCTGACCCTGTACGCCGACCTGCGCAGCGTCACCGGCGAGGCGCGGAAGAAAATTTTCGACCGCCTGCTGGAGTTCACCTCCCTTGGTCCATTCACCGAACGGCTGGCAGGCAAGCTTTCCGGCGGGATGAAGCAAAAGCTGGGCCTCGCCTGTACCCTGGTGGGCGATCCGAAAGTACTGCTGCTCGATGAGCCCGGCGTCGGCGTCGACCCTATCTCGCGCCGCGAGCTATGGCAGATGGTGCACGAGCTGGCCGGCGACGGCATGCTGATCCTGTGGAGCACCTCCTATCTCGATGAAGCGGAACAATGCCGCGACGTGCTGCTGATGAACGAAGGCAAACTGCTCTACCAGGGTGAGCCGACGGCGCTGACGCAAACCATGGCCGGGCGCAGCTTTCTGGTTTCCAGCCCGCAGGAGAACAACCGCCGCCTGCTGCAGCGGGCGCTGAAGCTGCCGCAGGTTAGCGACGGGGTGATCCAGGGCAAATCGGTGCGTCTGATCCTGAAAAAGGACGCGCGCATTGAGGAAGTCCAGCAGCATGGCGACATGCCGCCCCTGCAGGTGGCCGACACCGCGCCGCGCTTTGAAGATGCGTTTATCGACCTGCTCGGCGGCGCCGGGACCGCTGAATCGCCGTTGGGGGCGATTATCCATCGCGTTGACGGCAGCAAAGAGGAAACGGTCATTGAAGCCCAGTCGTTAACGAAAAAGTTTGGTGATTTCGCCGCTACCGACCATGTCGATTTCCAGGTCAAGCGCGGTGAAATTTTCGGCCTGCTCGGCCCCAACGGCGCCGGGAAATCCACCACCTTCAAAATGATGTGCGGCCTGCTGGTGCCCACCTCCGGCAAAGCGCTGGTGCTGGGAATGGATCTCAAGGTCAGCTCTGGCAAGGCGCGCCAGCATCTGGGCTATATGGCGCAAAAATTTTCGCTGTACGGCAACCTCAGCGTCGAGCAAAACCTGCGCTTTTTCTCCGGCGTCTATGGCCTGCGCGGCCGGGCGCAAAATGAAAAAATCGCCCGGATGAGCGATGCCTTTGGCCTGAAAAGTATCGCCCGCCACGCCGCCGACGAGCTGCCGCTCGGCTACAAGCAGCGGCTGGCGCTGGCCTGCTCCCTGATGCATGAACCCGATATTCTGTTTCTCGATGAACCCACCTCCGGCGTCGATCCCCTTACCCGCCGCGAGTTCTGGCTACATATTAATAGCATGGTTGATAAAGGCGTGACGGTAATGGTCACCACCCACTTCATGGATGAGGCGGAATACTGCGACCGCATCGGGCTGGTCTATCACGGCAAACTTATCGCCAGCGGGACCCCGGACGAGCTGAAGGCCCAGGCGGCGGACGACAGCCAGACGGACCCGACCATGGAGCAGGCGTTTATTACCCTGATTAACCGCTGGGACAAGGAGAATAGCCATGGGCAATAGCATTCTCTCCTGGCGGCGGGTCCGCGCCCTGTGCGTCAAAGAGACCCGGCAGATTGTGCGCGATCCCAGCAGTTGGCTGATCGCGGTGGTGATCCCCCTGCTGCTGCTGTTTATCTTCGGCTACGGCATTAACCTCGACTCCAGCAGGCTGCGGGTCGGCGTATTGCTTGAGCAGCAGAGCGAAGAGGCGCTGGATTTCGTCCATACCATGACCGGCTCGCCCTATATCGACGCCACCGTCAGCGACAGCCGCAGGCAGCTGATTGAGATGATGCAGGCCGGGCGCATCCGCGCCATGGTGGTCATTCCGGTGGATTTCGACCGCCAGATGGCCCGCCCCGGCGCCGACGCACCGCTGCAGCTCATCACCGACGGCAGCGAGCCCAATACCGCCAACTTCGCTCAGGGCTATGTGGAAGGTATTTGGCAAATCTGGCAGCAGCAGCGGGCGGAAGACCGCGGCGAAACCTTTGAACCGCTGATCGACGTGCAGATGCGCTACTGGTTTAACCCGGCGGCTATTAGCCAGCACTTTATTATCCCCGGGGCGATCACCATCATCATGACCGTGGTCGGCGCCATACTGACCTCGCTGGTGGTGGCCCGCGAATGGGAGCGCGGCACCATGGAGGCGCTGCTGTCGACGGAGATCACCCGCGCCGAACTGCTGCTGTGCAAGCTCATTCCCTACTATTTCCTCGGCATGCTGGCGATGCTGCTGTGTATGCTGGTGTCGGTATTTATTCTCGGCGTGCCCTATCGCGGCTCGCTGCCGATCCTGTTTGTCATTACCAGTCTGTTTTTGCTCAGCACCCTGGGGATGGGGCTGCTGATCTCAACCATTACCCGCAACCAGTTTAACGCCGCGCAGGTGGCGCTGAACGCCGCCTTTTTACCGTCGATTATGCTGTCCGGGTTTATTTTCCAGATAGACAGTATGCCGGCGGTGATCCGCGCGGTGACCTATGTGATCCCGGCGCGCTATTTCGTTAGTACTCTGCAAAGCCTGTTTCTGGCGGGCAATATTCCGGTGGTGCTGCTGGTCAACGTGCTGTTTTTGATTGCGTCGGCGGTGATGTTTATCGGTCTGACGTGGCTGAAAACCAAACGGCGTCTGGATTAGGTTTTGTCCGGTGGCGCTGCGCCGACCGGGCCTACGGTTTAACCAACATCGATTATACGGTTCGCCGATCCCGTAGGCCGGGCAAACGCAGTGCCGCCCGGCGTGGTTGAATGGGCCAAAGGAGCTATTATGTTTCACCGTTTATGGACATTAATCCGCAAAGAGCTGCAGTCGCTGCTGCGCGAGCCGCAGACGCGGGCGATTTTAATCATGCCGGTGCTGATTCAGGTGCTGCTGTTTCCCTTTGCCGCGACGCTGGAGGTGACCAACGCCACCATCGCTATCTACAACGAGGACAGCGGTCGCCACGCGGTGGAACTCACTCAGCGCTTTGCCCGCGCCAAAGCCTTTACCCACGTCCTGCTGCTGCAAAGCCCGCAGGCGATCCAGCCGACCATCGATGAACAAAAAGCTCTGCTGGTGGTGCGCTTCCCGGCCGATTTCTCGCGCAATCTGGATAACTATCAAACCGCCCCGCTGCAGCTTCTGCTCGACGGACGCAACTCCAACAGCGCGCAAATCGCCGCCAACTATCTGCAACAGATTGTGAAAAACTATCAGCAGGAGCTGCTGGAGGGTAAAGCGAAGCCGAACAACAGCGAGCTGGTGGTGCGCAACTGGTACAACCCGAATCTCGACTATAAATGGTTCGTGGTGCCGTCGCTTATCGCCATGATCACTACCATCGGGGTGATGATCGTCACCTCGCTGTCGGTGGCTCGCGAGCGCGAGCAGGGCACCCTTGACCAGCTGCTGGTCTCCCCCCTCGCCACCTGGCAAATTTTCGTCGGCAAGGCGGTGCCGGCGCTGATCGTCGCCACCCTGCAGGCAACTATCGTGCTGGCGATTGGTATCTGGGCCTATCAGATCCCGTTTGCCGGCTCGCTGCTGCTGTTCTATTTCACCATGGTGATTTACGGTCTATCGCTGGTGGGCTTTGGCTTATTGATTTCGTCGCTGTGCGCCACCCAGCAGCAGGCGTTTATCGGCGTGTTCGTCTTTATGATGCCGGCTATTCTCCTGTCGGGGTACGTCTCACCAGTGGAAAACATGCCGCAGTGGCTGCAGGATCTGACCTGGATAAATCCCATCCGCCACTTTACCGATATCACCAAGCAAATTTATCTGAAGGATGCGAGTCTGGAGATTGTGTGGGGAAGTTTGTGGCCGCTACTGGTCATAGCGGCCACCACCGGCTCAGCGGCGTATGCGATGTTCCGAAGGAAGATTGCGTAATACCCGTCATCGTTCAAACTACAACGGCGTTGGCTTTCCTTACTCACCCCAGTCGCATAGTTATCTATGCTTCTGGGGATTCGCTGCGTTGCCGCCTTGTTGTAGCCCGAACGCTTTAGGGTAACGGCTCTTATCTTTCGCCAGCAGCGAGACCACCGCCGGGCCTGCCAGTATCACCAGCCCGGCGAGGGCCAGCAGCAGGTTGTTGTGCAGCACGCGCGACAGCAGCCACAGCGCTATCATGGCCGCGCCGAAGTACCAGGTCGTGGTGAGCTCCTCAAGGAAGTCTCCCACATCGCGCCAGCGCGCCTCATGGTGACGCTGTAAAAACAGCATCGCCAGCAGCGTGACGCTGTAGAGGACGCACAGTCCCAATCCGACGCGCACCAGCGCGCCGCTCATCCAACCCATCACCAGTACTGCCACGACCAGTAGATGCAACATAATCTGCCAGCAACTAAGACCCGTTGCGACGCGTACACGTTGTTGCCACTTCATGGCTTCTCTCCTGAAGGATTTTTCTCTGCTACTCAGAGTACCGCACTTTACGGAAAATTCCGTAACACCGCATCTTTTTGTGACGTCTACTACACTATTTTATTCAGGAAAGTGACATTTACTGGAGAATTATGGCTGAGCCAACGGCGGGATTTTCGTTGAACGTGCTGACAATTAACACCCATAAAGGCTTTACGGCGTTTAATCGGCGTTTTATTTTGCCCGAACTGCGCGACGCCGTGCGCAGCGTTAGCGCGGATATTGTTTGCCTGCAGGAGGTGATGGGCGCTCATGAGGTACATCCGCTGCACATCGAAAACTGGCCGGATACGACCCATTATGAATTTCTCGCCGACACCATGTGGAGCGACTACGCCTACGGGCGCAATGCGGTTTATCCGGAAGGCCACCACGGCAACGCCGTGCTGTCGCGCTTTCCCATTGAATACTACGAAAATCGCGATATCTCGGTCGGCAACGGGGAGAAGCGCGGCCTGCTGTACTGCCGCATCGTGCCGCCGCGGAGCGGGATAACTATTCACGTGATTTGCGTCCATCTCGGTCTACGCGCCGACCAACGGCAGGCGCAGTTGACCATGCTGGCGGAGTGGGTCAATACCCTGCCCGCGGGCGAGCCGGTGGTGGTGGCTGGCGATTTTAACGACTGGCGTCAGCAGGCTAACCAGCCGTTAAAAGCCCAGGCCGGGCTGGAAGAGATCTTTACCCGCGCCCGCGGACGGCCGGCGCGCACCTTTCCGGTCAGTTTTCCGCTGCTGCGCCTCGACCGCATTTACGTCAAGAACGCCCACGCCAGTCGCCCGAAGGCGCTGGCCCTTAAACAATGGCGGCATCTGTCCGATCATGCACCCCTTAGCGTGGAGATACATTTGTGAAATGTCGTTGGCAGGAAGGCAACCGCATTACGCTACTGGAGAATGGCGACCAGTACTATCCGGCGCTGTTTGCGGCCATCGGTCGCGCCAGCCGGCGGGTGATCCTCGAATCCTTTATCTGGTTTGAAGATGAGGTGGGCCGGCGGCTGCACGCGGTCCTGCTCGAGGCTGCCCGCCGCGGCATCCAGGTGGAGGTGCTCCTCGACGGCTATGGTTCCCCGGATCTCAGCGATGAATTTGTCGGCGAGCTCACCGCCGCTGGCGTGATTTTCCGCTACTACGATCCGCGTCCTAAGCTGATGGGGATGCGCACCAATCTGTTCCGTCGCATGCACCGTAAAATCGTGGTAATCGACGACACCACCGCCTTTGTCGGCGGTATTAACTACTCCGCCGAACATATGAGCGACTACGGTCCGGAGGCGAAGCAGGATTATGCGGTGCAGGTCGAAGGGCCGGTGGTGCTCGACATCCTGCAGTTCGAGCTGGAAAACCTGCCCAACAGCGAAACCGCCCGCCGCTGGTGGCGACGTCGTCGCCACCAGCCGGAGATTAACCAGACCCCCGGCGAAGCGCAGGCGCTGTTCGTCTGGCGCGACAACCAGGATCACCGCGACGATATTGAACGCCACTACCTGAAGATGCTGACCAGCGCCCGCCGGGAAGTGATTATCGCTAACGCCTATTTTTTCCCCGGCTACCGCCTGCTGCATGCGATGCGCAATGCCGCGCGGCGCGGAGTACGGGTTAAGCTGATCGTGCAGGGCGAACCGGATATTCCCATTGTGAAGTTTGGCGCCCACCTGCTCTATCACTATCTCGTTAAGGGTGGGGTGCAGATTTACGAATATCGCCGTCGCCCGCTGCATGGCAAGGTCGCTCTGGCAGACGACCACTGGGCCACCGTTGGGTCAAGCAACCTGGATCCGCTTAGCCTGTCGCTGAATCTGGAAGCCAATCTGATCATCCACGATCGGGTGTTTAACCAGACGCTGCGCGATAATCTCAACGGGCTTATCGCCCGGGATTGCCAGCGGATCGATAAAACGATGCTGCCGAAACGCAACTGGTGGCGGCTGGGCGTCAGCGTGATGGCTTTCCACTTTCTGCGCCACTTCCCGGCATGGGTCGGCTGGCTACCGGCTCATACCCCGCGGCTGGCCAGAGTCAGCCCGCCGGTCCAGCCGGAAATTGAAACTCAGGACCGCGTCGAGTCTCCAGCCAGGGATAATCCACTATGAGCAAATCACATCCCCGCTGGCGGATGGCGAAAAGAGTGCTGACCGTGCTCTTTTTTATCGCCGTCATCGTCCTGTTGGTGATCTACGCGCAAAAAGTCGACTGGCAGGACGTGTGGAAGGTGATCCGCGGCTACGATCGGCTGGCCTTGTTTAGCGCCATTGCGCTGGTTATCGTCAGCTACCTCATTTACGGCTGCTACGATCTGCTCGGTCGGGCCTATTGCGGGCACAAGCTGGCGAAACGCCAGGTCATGCTGGTGTCGTTTATCTGCTACGCCTTCAACCTGACCCTCAGCACCTGGGTCGGCGGGATCGGTATGCGCTACCGGCTGTACTCGCGGCTGGGGCTGAACGGCAGCACCATCACCCGTATTTTTTCCTTAAGCATTACCACCAACTGGTTGGGCTATATTCTGCTGGGCGGGGTGATATTCACGGCAGATCTGGTGAAGCTGCCGCCGCACTGGTACATCAGCCAGACCACTCTGCGCATTATCGGCGGGGTGATGCTGATCCTTACGCTTTGCTATCTGTTCGGCTGCGCGTTCGCCAAACGCCGTCACCTGACGATTAAAGGCCAGCGGCTGGTGCTGCCCTCCTGGCGCTTCGCGCTGCTGCAGATGGGGCTCTCGGCGGCGAACTGGATGGCGATGGGGGCGATAATCTGGCTGCTGTTGGGCAGCGAGATTAACTATTTTCTGGTATTAGGGGTGCTGCTGGTGAGCAGTATCGCCGGGGTGATTATCCATATTCCGGCTGGGATCGGAGTGCTGGAGGCGGTGTTTATCGCCATGCTCTCCGGGGAAGATATTTCGAAGGGCGCGATCATTGCCGCCCTGCTCGCCTGGCGCGCGCTCTATTATTTCCTGCCATTGCTGCTGGCGACGGTGGCCTATCTGCTGCTGGAGAGCCGGGCGAAAAAGCTGCGGCAAAAGAACCAGCGCAAGCTGGCCCGCGAATGAAACGGCCAGGTCGCGCTGCGCTTGCCGGGCTTGCGGGGTGTGAGCCTGTGAGAGGAGCCTGTAGGCCGGGTAAGGCGCAGCCGCCACCCGGCAATACCACGGGTACCGTACCTGATATCTCGCCCGGCGGCGCTGCGCTTGCCGGGCGTTCGGAGATGCAACCCCTTGATATAAAGAGGTTAGCGGCGGTTGCCCATAATACGCAGCAGCATCAGGAACAGGTTGATGAAGTCCAGATACAGCGTTAAGGCGCCGAGGATCGAGTATTTACGCAGCGTGGCGCTGTCGCGGGTATCAATCTGCTCGCCGATGTTTTTCAGCTTCTGGGTGTCATACGCCGTCAGGCCGACAAACAGCACCACCCCAATGTAGGTCACGGCCCACATCAGCGCCTCGCTCTTCAGCCACAGGTTGACCAGCGACGCCAGCACGATGCCAATCAGCCCCATAAACAGCATGCTGCCGAAGCCGCTCAGATCGCGCTTCGTGGTGTAACCATACAGGCTCATCACCCCAAACATCCCGCCGGTGACCACAAAGGTGCTGGCGATCGATGAATAGGTATAGGCGATAAAAATGCTCGATAGCGTCAGTCCAGTCAGCGCCGAATAGAGCATAAACAGCGTGGTGGCCATCCCGGCGCTCAGCCGCTGCACCATTCCCGACAGCACAAACACCAGCGCCAGCTGGGCAATAATCAGCCCGAAGAAAGTGATTTTGCTCGAAAAGACGAACATCATCACCGCCGGAGTATTCGCTGCAAACCACGCGATAAACGCCGTCAGCAGCAGGCCGACCGTCATCCAGCCGTACACCTGCGCCATGTAAGTCTGCAGGCCGGTACGGCCCTGCACTATTGAATCGGAACGCGGATATCTGTCCATGACTCTCTCCTGATTAACAAAGTTTCACCCTGTAAGCGTATCACACTACCAGCGCTCTGCCGCCTGGCGATCGCTGTCGCGGGCGTCGACCCAGCGTTCGCCATCCGGCGTCGCTTCACGCTTCCAGAACGGCGCGCGGGTTTTCAGGTAATCCATAATAAACTCGCCGGCGGCGAAGGCGCTGCCGCGGTGAGCGCTGGTGACGCCGACAAACACAATCTCTTCCCCCGGCCACATTTCGCCGATGCGATGGATAACCGTCACCCGGCCCAGCGGCCAGCGCTCGCGCGCCAGCTCGACAATTTCCGCCAGCGATTTTTCAGTCATCCCCGGATAGTGCTCGAGGGTCAGCGCCTTCACGCTGTCGCCGAGGTTGTGGTTACGCACTTTACCGGTGAAGGTGACCACCGCGCCGTCTTCATCGCGTTCCGCCAGCCAGGGATATTCCTCACTGACGCTAAAGCGCGCCGGGCTGACCACGATACGGGTTTGCGTCATGTCAGCCCCCCGTTACCGGTGGGAAGAACGCCACTTCGTCGCCGCTGGCCACTGGATGTTCGAAAGAGGTTAGCGTCTGGTTAACCGCCGCCAGCAGCTTGCCCTCCTCCAGGGCCAGCGCCCAGCGATCGCCGCGGGCGGCAAGCTGCTGACGAACCGCTTCGACAGTCGCCAGTTCGCTGGCATCAAGGGTCAGCGAATCGGTACCGACCAGCTCGCGCACCTGGGCAAAAAACAGAACCTTAATCATGGCATTCACCCACCTTAAAATCGCCGGACTTGCCGCCGCTTTTCGCCAGCAGGCGCACCGGGCCAATCACCATATCCTTCTGCACCGCTTTGCACATATCGTAAATGGTCAGCGCGGCAACCGAGGCGGCGGTCAATGCTTCCATCTCAACGCCGGTTTTCCCGGTGAGTCGGCAGAGCGATTCAATGCGCACCCGGTTATGTTCCGGCTGCGCCTGCAGATTGACTTCCACTTTGCTGAGCATCAGCGGATGACACAGCGGGATCAGCTCCCAGGTGCGTTTGGCCGCCTGGATCCCGGCGATACGCGCGGTGGCGAACACGTCGCCTTTATGGTGGCTGCCGTCGATAATCATCGCCAGGGTCGTCGCCTGCATTTCGACATAAGCCTCGGCGCGCGCTTCGCGCACCGTTTCCGCTTTGCCGGAGACATCGACCATATGGGCTTCGCCCGCGGCGTTAATATGGGTCAGTTGTGACATAGATTATTTCTTCAGGTGTGGAATGAAGTTACAGGGACGGGTGCGGGCATCAAGCTGCGGGGCGATGATGTTGTCCCACGCCGTACGGCAGGCTTTGGTTGAGCCCGGCATGGCGAAAATCAGCGTGCGGTTGGCGACGCCGGCCACGGCCCGGGACTGCAGCGTCGAGGTGCCGATCTCTTCGAAGGACAGCATGCGGAACACTTCGCCAAAGCCTTCGACCTCACGGTCAAACAACGGCAGCAGCGCTTCCGGCGCCTGATCGCCGTCGGTAAAACCGGTGCCGCCGGTGATCAGCACCACCTGCACGTTATCGCTGGCTATCCACGCCGATACCTGAGCGCGGATGGCGTAGCGATTCTCTTTGACGATCGCCTTCTCGACGACTTGGTGCCCCGCCTCCTGCGCCGCCTCGCGCAGCCAGTGACCGGAAGTGTCGTCCTCTTCGCCGCGACGGCTGGAAACGGTAAGAATAGCAATACGGGTCGGAATAAACTCAGCGCTAGCCTGGCTCATCTGAATGCTCCTTTCGAAAACGATTAACCGCCAATATAGGACAGGTTCTGCGTAATACCGGTGTTGCCCTGATGCAGGAAATGGGTCTGCTTTTTATGGGTTAAGGCTTCGGCGATCCGCGCCTCCAGCGCGGCCTGCTGCTGGTCTTCGGCCATCAGGTCACGCAGGTCGACGCCGCCTTCGCCAAACAGGCACAGGTGCAGTTTGCCAACGGACGAGACGCGCAGCCGATTGCAGGTGGCGCAGAAGTCTTTTTCATACGGCATGATGAGACCGATCTCGCCGGCGTAGTCCGGGTGACAAAAGACCTGCGCCGGGCCATCGCTGCGCTGGCGGATCTGATGGATCCAGCCGCGGCGCAGCAGTTCATCGCGCAGCACCATGCCGGAGAGATGGTGACGGCGGAACAGGTCGCTGCCTTCACCGGTTTCCATCAGCTCAATAAAGCGCAGCTGGATACGGCGGGGT
This sequence comes from Klebsiella sp. 64, assembly GCF_018223915.1. Classification (NCBI taxonomy): domain Bacteria; kingdom Pseudomonadati; phylum Pseudomonadota; class Gammaproteobacteria; order Enterobacterales; family Enterobacteriaceae; genus Klebsiella; species Klebsiella sp. 64. The sequence goes on along the minus strand of NZ_JAGRQZ010000027.1, from coordinate 62,096 downwards.
TGGATCCACGCGAGGAAGGTATCGAGCTGGTGATGGTTAACATCACGCATCAGCACGGTATTCACCTTTACCTTGTCAAAGCCGGCGGCGAAGGCGGCGTCAATGCCGTCCATCACCTGGTGGAACTTATCCTGGCCGGTGATGGCATGGAACTGGCGGGCGTCGAGGCTATCAACGCTGACGTTAATCGCCGTCAGGCCGGCATCGCGCCAGCGTTCGACATCGCGCGCCAGGCGGTAACCGTTGGTAGTGACCGCAATCTGACGGATCGCCGGGTTTTCACGCACGGCGGCAATGATCTCGGTGAAGTCGCGGCGCAGGGAGGGTTCCCCACCGGTGAGGCGAACTTTTTCGGTGCCCAGCGCGGAGAAAGCGCGCGTAACCCGGCGTACTTCGTCTACGCTGAGAAAGCCATTGTTATTGACGGCGCCGGGCTTATAACCGTTCGGCAGGCAGTAGGTGCAACGGAAGTTGCACACATCGGTAATCGACAGACGCAGGTAATAAAACTTACGCGCGAATGCATCGGTAAGCTGTGAGGCCATATACACCTTTCCAAATACGGGAGACGCGGTCATTTCTTTCCACGCCCTGGCGACAACCGGCGGCGTCGCGGCCAAATCGCCATATCTTTTGACACAGGCGAAGAGGCTAGAGTGTTAACAGGTTATGTCGATAGTAGCGCGTTACAGGCAGTTTCGCCATTGGCGATTTCGCTATATAATCTTATACATATCGCTATCTTCGTGCATTTTCGCTACAGAATAGCCATAAATCATTTTTTTGCCTTGATGTCGGTCAGTTTGTCGGGCTCCTCCCATCGTCTTTTAGGGGTAGATCGGGTAGTGTGTGGCCGTTTATGTGAAATAAGGAATTTCTATGCGCAATCGTACATTCGCTGACCTCGATCGGGTGGTAGCGCTCGGCGGCGGGCATGGTTTGGGCCGGGTGATGTCCTCCCTCTCCTCGCTCGGCTCACGGCTGACCGGCATTGTCACCACCACCGATAACGGGGGTTCCACCGGGCGGATCCGTCGTTCGGAAGGTGGCATTGCCTGGGGCGATATGCGCAATTGCATCAATCAGTTAATTGCCGAGCCGAGCGTAGCGTCGGCGATGTTTGAGTATCGTTTTGGCGGTAACGGCGAGCTTTCCGGGCATAACCTCGGAAATTTGATGTTAAAGGCGCTGGATCACCTGAGCGTGCGGCCGTTAGAGGCGATCAATTTGATCAGAAACCTGTTGAAAGTGGACGCTTTCCTGATCCCGATGTCAGAACAACCGGTGGATTTGATGGCGCTAGATCATGAAGGCCATGAAGTTTATGGCGAAGTGAATATTGATCAGCTTGATAATGTGCCGCAGGAGCTGATGCTCACCCCGCCGGTACCGGCCACCCGCGAGGCGGTGGAGGCTATTGCCGAAGCCGATTTGATCCTCATTGGGCCGGGCAGTTTTTACACCAGCCTGCTGCCGATCCTGTTGCTCGACGAGATGGCCCAGGCGTTGCGCCGCACCCCGGCGCCGATGGTTTTTATCGATAACCTCGGCAAAGAGCATAGCCCGGCCGCGAGGCTGTCGCTGGCGGAGCGCATCGCGATTATGGAGCGCTATGTAGGCAAGCGGGTGGTGGATGCGGTGATCGCCGGTCCAAAAGCCGATATCAGCGGCATCGACGACCGGTTGGTGATCCAGACGCCGCTGGAGGCCAGCGACGTTCCCTATCGTCATGACCGGGCGCTGCTCCGCGGGGCGCTGGAGAAAGCGATCCAGCTGCCGGGCTGATCCTGCGCGCCGGAAGCGGCCCACTTCGGCGCACCTTAAAATCTTAAGGTTGTCTTAAAATAGGGCTGGCACTATACCCTCATCTTTTTCTGTGGGTGTGCATTATGTCGTTATTGCCTCTGCGTCGGCCGGTGGTCAGCCGCACGACTTATCTGATTCTCTTTGCTTGCTATATCGGTATCTGTCTCAACCTGGCTTTTTATCGCCAGGTTTTCCCGTTACTGCCGGTAAATAGCCTGCATAACTGGCTGGTATTTCTCAGTATGCCGATCGTGGCCATTAGCGTGATGAATATCCTCACCACTCTCGCCTCGTTCCTGAAGCTGGACCGGCTGGTGATTAGCCTGTTCATTCTGCTCAGCGCCTCGGCGCAATACTTCATCTGGAACTTTGGCGTGGTGATCGACCGCAGCATGATCACCAATATCCTCGACACCACTCCGGCGGAAAGCTTTGCTCTACTCTCCGGCGAAATGATTGCCGTCCTCGGCCTTTCCGGGGTTTTGGCGGTATTCATCGCCTGGTGGGTGAAAATCCGTAAGCCCGCCACGCGGTGGCGCGGCGCGGCGATGCGCCTGCTCAATATCGCCGTTTCGGCGCTGCTGATTATTCTGGTGGCCGCGCTGTTCTACAAAGATTACGCCTCGGTGTTCCGTAACAACAAAGAGCTGGTGAAATCCCTGAGCCCTTCCAACAGCATTGTGGCCGTGAACTCCTGGTATGCTCATCATCGGATGGACAACCTGCCGCTGGTGAAGATTGGCGAAGATGCCACGCAGAAAGCGGTGATGCATAACGCTCCCCGTAAGAACCTGACGATCGTCGTGCTCGGCGAGACTTCGCGAGCGGATAACTTCTCACTGGGCGGCTATTTGCGCGACACCAACCCGCTGATGCGGCAGGACGGCGTGATCTATTTTCCGCATACCACTTCCTGCGGCACGGCAACCGCAGTTTCCGTGCCGTGCATGTTCTCCAATATGCCGCGCGCGCATTATGACGAAGAGCTGGCGCACCATCAGGAAGGCGTCCTGGATATTCTACAACGCGCAGGGATCCAGGTGCTGTGGAACGATAATGACGGCGGCTGCAAAGGCGCCTGCGACCGGGTACCACACCAGAACGTCACCGACCTGAAGCTCACCGGGCAGTGCATCGATGGCGAGTGCTACGATGACGTCCTGTTCCATAATCTCGACAGCTATATCGATAACCTGCAACAGGATGGCATTATTGTGCTGCATACCATCGGCAGCCACGGTCCGACGTACTACAATCGCTATCCAGCGGCGTTTCGCAAATTCACGCCGACCTGCGACACCAATGAGATCCAGGGCTGCACCCGGGAGCAGTTGACCAATACCTATGACAACACCATCCTTTATGTCGACTATGTCGTTGATAAAGCGATAAAACTACTGCAATCTAAACAGGATAAATTTACCACTAGCCTGGTTTATTTGTCCGACCACGGCGAATCGCTGGGAGAAGATGGCGTCTATTTGCATGGTCTGCCGTATTCCATCGCGCCGGAAACGCAGAAACATGTGCCGATGGCGCTGTGGCTCTCCGCCGACTACCAGCAGCGCTACGGTATTTCCGCGCACTGTCTGCAGCAGCGGGCGCAAAAAGAGAATTACTCGCAGGATAATCTGTTCTCCACCCTGCTCGGCCTGCTCGGCGTCAGCACCCGCGAGTACCAGGCGGCAGATGATATCTTAACGCCATGTAGAGAGGCTGGTTGATGAAAATCTTAGTCATTGAAGACGATGCGCTGCTGTTGCAGGGGTTAATTCTGGCGATGCAAAGTGAAGGATACGTGTGCGACGGCGTCTCCACCGCGCACGAAGCCGCGCTATCGCTGGCCAGCAATCATTACAGCCTGATCGTGCTGGATCTCGGCCTGCCGGATGAAGACGGGCTGCATTTTCTCTCCCGCATGCGGCGGGAGAAAATGACCCAGCCGGTGCTGATCCTCACCGCCCGCGATACGCTTGAGGATCGCATTAGCGGTCTCGATACCGGGGCGGATGACTACCTGGTAAAACCCTTTGCCCTGGAGGAACTCAATGCGCGCATTCGCGCCCTGCTCCGCCGGCATAACAACCAGGGCGATAATGAAATCAGCGTCGGCAATCTGCGCCTTAACGTCACTCGCCGCCTGGTGTGGCTGGGTGAAACGGCGCTGGATCTTACGCCGAAAGAGTATGCCCTGCTGTCGCGGCTGATGATGAAAGCCGGTAGCCCGGTGCATCGCGAGATCCTCTACAACGACATTTACAGCTGGGACAACGAGCCGGCGACCAATACCCTGGAAGTGCATATTCACAACCTACGCGAAAAGATTGGCAAATCGCGGATCCGCACCGTCCGGGGCTTTGGCTATATGCTGGCTAACAACATCGACACGGAATAGACCATGGCTCTGTTTGCAACTGAAACCTGGACCATGCGCCACCGGCTGCTGCTGACCATCGGCGCCATCCTGGTGGTCTGCCAGCTGATAAGCGTCTTCTGGCTATGGCATGAGAGCAAAGAGCAGATCCAGCTGCTGGTGGCCAGCGCTATCGAAGGGCACAACAACCAGAAACATGTGGAGCATGAGGTACGGGAAGCGGTTGCCAGCCTGCTGGTGCCGAGCCTGCTGATCGTTGGCCTGGCGCTGTATATCAGCATGCTGGCGGTGCGCAAGATCACCCGCCCGCTTTCACGACTGCAAAGCGAACTGGAGAACCGCACGCCGGACAACCTCACTCCTATCGTACTCAGCGAATCGGTGCCCGAAGTCACGGCGGTGACCACCGCCCTGAATCAGTTGGTTTCCCGCCTCAATCTGACCCTCGACCGCGAGCGGCTGTTTACCGCCGACGTGGCGCATGAGCTACGCACCCCGCTGGCCGGGCTGCGGCTGCACCTTGAGCTGCTGGCGAAAGTGCATGGCATGGGCGTCGACCCGCTGATCCAGCGTCTCGATCAGATGACCACCAGCATTTCCCAGCTGCTGCAGCTGGCGCGCGTCGGCCAGTCCTTCTCCGCCGGCAGCTACCAGCAGGTGCTGTTGCTGGATGACGTGGTAAAACCCCTGCAGGACGAACTGGAGGCTATGCTGGCGCAGCGTCAGCAGCGGCTGCTGCTGATGGATATCGAAAACGAGGCCGTCGTCTCTGGCGATGCGACGTTAATCCGCGTGATCCTGCGCAATCTGGTGGAGAATGCTCACCGCTACAGCCCTGAAGGGTCGACGATCCGCGTGTCGGTGAAAGCGGGCCTGATGCCGGTGATGGCGGTGGAAGATGAAGGGCCGGGGATCGATGAGGCGAAAAGCGGCGAACTCAGTAAAGCCTTCGTGCGCATGGACAGTCGCTACGGCGGCATTGGCCTCGGACTGAGCATCGTCACGCGCATCGCTCAGCTGCATGACGCCCAGTTTTTTTTGCATAACCGACAGCCAGGGCCAGGGGTCCGCGCGTGGGTGCTATTCCCGCAGCGCGGGGGTCAGAACGTCAGCACCCATTGATGGAAGAAGGCAACAATAATGACCAGGGCGGTGGCGACCGCCAGATATTCACGGAAGTTAATTTTTTGCATGGGCGCTATCCTCATCAGGTTGAAGATAGTGTCGCCTGGCGAGATTAAGCAAACATTAAGAAGGCCGCAACGCGGCCTTTTTTCTTCTCAAATGTTTGTTATCTGGCAAGCAGGACGATAAGAGAAGCGCGCCTTCACTATATCCCGCACGTCCACTCCGCCAGTCTGCGCCCAGAATCAGGAGGCGGCGATAAACAGCTCGCGCAGCTGATGCAGCTGGTCGCGTATTTGCGCCGCCTCCTCAAACTCGAGGTTCTGCGCGTGCTGCATCATCTGCCCTTCCAGCTCGTGGATTTTCTGCTGCAGCGCTTTTGGCGTCATATCCACAGCGCTAAGCCCGGCAGGCTCAACGGCCTTCGCTTTACCGCGCCCTTTGGCTTTGGTTTTCGCCAGGCCCTGGCCCAGCTGCAGGATATCCACCACTTTCTTATTGAGCCCCTGCGGCACGATGCCGTGCTCTTCGTTGTAGCGCTGCTGTTTCTCCCGTCGACGCTCGGTCTCGCCAATGGCTTTGGCCATGGAGGGGGTGATCTTATCGCCGTAGAGGATGGCCTTGCCGTTGATGTTGCGCGCCGCGCGGCCGATGGTCTGGATCAGCGAGCGTTCAGAACGCAGGAAGCCCTCTTTATCCGCATCCAGGATCGCCACTAACGACACCTCAGGCATATCCAGCCCCTCACGCAGCAGGTTGATCCCCACCAGCACGTCAAACTCGCCAAGACGCAGGTCGCGGATGATTTCCATGCGCTCGACGGTGTCGATATCCGAGTGCAGATAGCGCACGCGCTCGCCGTGCTCCTCAAGGTACTCGGTTAAGTCCTCCGCCATCCGCTTGGTGAGAGTGGTGACCAGCACGCGCTCGTTGATGGCCGTGCGCAGGCGGATCTCTGACAGCAGATCGTCGACCTGGGTCGCCACCGGGCGCACTTCGATGATTGGGTCAAGCAGACCGGTCGGCCGCACCACCTGATCCACTACCTCGCCGCCGGATTTATCCAGCTCATAGGCGCCCGGGGTCGCCGACACATAGATGGTTTGCGGTGCCAGCGCTTCGAATTCTTCAAACTTCATCGGCCGGTTATCCAGCGCCGACGGCAGGCGGAAACCGTATTCCACCAGCGTCTCTTTGCGCGCCCGGTCGCCCCGGTACATACCGCCGATCTGCGGCACCGTGACGTGGGATTCGTCAATCACCAGCAGGCCATCCGCCGGCAGATAGTCGAACAGGGTCGGCGGCGGCTCGCCGGGCCCGCGCCCGGAGAGAAAGCGCGAGTAGTTTTCAATGCCCGAGCAGTAACCCAGCTCGTTCATCATTTCGAGGTCAAACTGGGTACGCTGGGTTAAGCGCTGCTCTTCCAGCAGCTTGTTGTTGGCCAGCAGCACCTTGCGCCGCTCCGCCAGCTCCAGCTTGATCTCTTCCATCGCCTGGACGATGCGCTCCCGCGGCGTTACGTAGTGGGTCTTGGGATAAATGGTATAGCGCGGCACCGTCCCTTCGACGTGGCCGGTGAGCGGGTCGAACAGCGACAGACGCTCGACCTCTTCGTCAAACAGCTCAATGCGCAGGGCGATATCGTCGGATTCCGCCGGGAAGACGTCGATCACCTCGCCGCGCACGCGAAAAGTGCCGCGCTGGAAGGCCTGATCGTTGCGGGTATACTGCAGTTCGGCCAGACGACGCAGGATCGCTCGCTGGTCAATCAGCATACCGACCGTCAGATGCAACATCATTTTCAGATACAGGTCCGGGTCGCCGAGGCCGTAGATCGCCGAGACTGACGCCACCACCACTACGTCGCGCCGCTCGAGCAGCGCTTTGGTGGCCGACAGACGCATCTGCTCAATATGTTCGTTTACCGAGGCGTCCTTCTCAATGAAGGTATCTGAGCTGGGAACGTAGGCTTCCGGCTGATAGTAATCGTAGTAGGAGACGAAATACTCGACGGCATTCTCCGGAAAAAACTCTTTCATCTCGCCGTAGAGCTGAGCCGCCAGGGTTTTGTTTGGCGCCAGCACCATCGTCGGCCGCTGCAGGTCGGCAATCACGTTGGCGATGGTAAAGGTTTTACCGGAGCCGGTAACCCCCAGTAGCGTCTGATGCGCAAGCCCATCCTCCAGCCCCTCTTCCAGGCGGCGGATGGCTTCCGGTTGGTCTCCGGAGGGGCGAAAGGCGGAATGCAGTACAAACGATTTACTCATCAATCAGAACCTGAAAAAAGAATTAGCGGCCGGTGTTTAATTCTACCCCCCGGGCCGTTTTTTGCCAATAAATTATACTGGATATTTAAACAGTGCGTACTTATGATAACGCCACAAAAGGGTCTTATTGGCCGGCAAGCTGGGTGCAAAACGCGCGTCAGACGGAATAATCCTCCGGCCGCCAGGGTTATCCCCAGAAAATTTTACCTTTTAACATTTGTCAAGCGGACGGGTGAAACTTTTATGGCAGCAGATGACGCTTTTCTTACACCCATTGATTTTATCTAACAAGCTGATATTTAAGATCTTTAAAGAAAAGACGCCTTTCGCGCCAATTCAGCCGCAAGCCGCGTACGCTCTAGCTTACCGCAGGTTTTCTAACTCTAATACACAAGGTTATCCACAGGAATAGTGGATAACTGTCCGCAGCCCAAGACCACCGCCGCCCGGCGCCTGTCGCCTTTTGCGGTCAACCGCGTGGCGAAAAATTTTTATCGAACTATTTTTGATAACTATCCGCTTAAAGCCGCTCGATTTTTGCTGCTTTTTGCACCACTCTTTAGCGTCGGGCACCGGAAAAGTGCAGCCCCGGCGCTGACGAGGCCCGATGGTATCGGCGTTTAGCGCTTTTTTCCGAGCGTTCTTTTTCCTGGCAAGAGTTTTGCAGCATCTTTCTGTCGCCCTGACGCCAGGATAAGGAGAAAACGTCCATGTTGAATTTACAGGCAGTAAATCACTTTTACGGCAACCAGCATTCGCTGTGGAATGTCGATCTAGTACTACGCCCAGGAGAGTGCATTGGCGTACTGGGACGCGAGGGCATGGGAAAAACCACCCTGGTTAACTGCATTGCTGGCCACCTGCCGGTGGCTAGCGGCCGGATGACCTGGCATGACATTGGCGCCCCGCCGCAGGATCTCACCCCCCTGTCCGCTCAATCGCGCAGCGCCATTGGTATCGGCTACGTGCCACAAGATAAACGCATTTTTTCCCAACTCAGCGTGGAAGAGAACCTGCACATCGCCCTGGCGGCCGGGAAACCCGGGGCTAACGCCAGCGGCGGCGAGATTTATGAGCATTTTCCCGAGCTCTATGCCCTACGGCAGCGCAAAGGCGCCTCGCTGAGCGACGACGATCAGTACCAGCTGGCGCTGGCCAGGGCGCTGATCGTCCAGCCGCGGCTGCTGATCCTTGATGAACCCTCGCGCGGCAGAGGGCCGCGCTGCCTGCAAAAGCTGGCGGATCTGCTGCTGCGGTTAAATCGCGATATCGGCCTGACGGTGCTGCTCGCCGAGCAGCACCTGCCCTTTATCCGCCGGGTGGCGGATCGCTTCTGTGTCTTGCACCGGGGCCGTAACGTCGCCGAAGGCGATATTATGGCGCTGAATGAGCCGCTGCTGGCGCAGTGGATAACGCCGGATCCAGCGCCCTGAGGTCAAGATACTGGCCGAGATCGTCGCGCTGCGCGATATCGGCAAGCCACGGTATTTCGCCGAGGAACGGCGCGGCCAGTCGGTTTTTCAGCGTCGCCAGATATTCGGCGTGGCGCTTGCCCGGCGGCTGTACGTCATTGGCGATCCACCCCGCCAGCGGTAGTCCCGCCTGGCGTACCGCCTGAGCGGTAAGCATTGCGTGGTTGATACAGCCGAGCTTAACGCCCACCACCAGAATGACCGGCAGCTGTTCCGCCTGCGCCCAGTCGGCGAAGGTCAGGGAATCCGAGAGCGGCGTAAACCAGCCGCCGGCGCCTTCCACCAACACCCAGTCGGCGAGACCTTCCAGCTCACGCAGCCCGCTGGAGAGCCTGGCCGCGGCGATCGGCCGCCCTTCGTCGGCGCTGATGATGTGCGGGGAGGTCGGCTCGGCGAAGGTATAGGGGTTCACCTGGTCGTAACGCAATGCGACCCGACTATGACGCTGCAGCGCCAGCGCATCTTCATTACGCAGCCCATCGCCGGTAAGCTCGCTACCGGAGGCCACCGGCTTATAGCCGGCAGTGTGAAAACCCAGCAGATTCGCCGCCTGCAGCAGGGCGCTGCTGGCGATGGTTTTACCGACTTCAGTATCGGTCCCGGTGACAAAAAAACGTTTAGTCACGCTCAATGACTCCTGTAAAAAGAGAATACGTCAGCGGGCAGATGCCCTGCCGCTGCGGCCAGGCCAGCTGCAGCTCGCGCAGTTTGCCGCGGCCAAGCGGGGCGGCGGTCCGCCCCTGGTGCAAATGGGTGGCGCCGATGCCCTTCAGCGAGCGCATAGCGCTCAGCGCATCGGCGAACGGCAGGCTAATCTGATGAACCTCGCCGGTCGCGCGCAGGCCGCTAAGCGCCGCGCGCACCGCCGCTTCGCTAAGGAAACGGTTGGCATGCGGCCGGTCGTCGATGGCCTGCCACGCCTGATTGAGCTCCGGCAGCGAGTCGGCGAGCAGCGTGCTAAACGCCACTCTGCCGCCGGGACGCGCCACCCGGTACAGCTCGCCAATTGCCGCCCGTAGATCGTCGCACCACTGCACCGCCAGATTGCTCCACGCCAGATCGACGCAGGCGTCCGGCAGCGGCAGCGCCTCAATATCTCCCAGCAGATAATGCTGCGCGGCGTCGTTACGCTGCGCCTGGGCGAGCATCCCGGCGGAGAGATCCAGCGCGGTCACCACGCTGCCCGCCTCACGCCAATAGCGACTCATACTGCCGGGGCCGCAGCCGGCATCCAGCACCTGCGCAAAATCGCGGCGCGCCAGCTGGCGCAGCAGTAGATCGGCGCAGCGCCGCTGCAGTTCATCATGTTGCGTATAGCCGCTGGCCGCCCGGCCAAACGCCGCGGCCACCGCCTGCTTATTCACTGTGGCCATGCAGCACCTCCAGTAAACGGTTAATGTCTTCAGCATGATGGGCGGCTGTCAGGGTCAGGCGCAAACGCGCGCTGCCGACCGGCACCGTCGGTGGACGGATCGCCGTTGCCCAGCAGCCCGCGTCGCGTAGACGGCAGGCCAGGTTCAGCGCCCGGGCGTTGTCGCCGACGATCAGCGGCTGGATCGCGCTGACGGAGTCGGTCAACCCCAGAGACACCTCGCCCATCCCCTCACGGAACTGACGGATGCGGGCGGCCAGGATGTCGCGACGCTGCCGCCCTTCATCGCTGCGAATGATCCCCAGGGCAGCGCTCAGCGCCACCGCCTGGGCGGGCGGCATCGCGGTGCTGTAGATCAGATGACGGGCAAACTGCAGCAGATAATCGGCCATTGCTTCGTCGCACAGCACCGCCGCGCCGCTGACGCCGAAGGCCTTGCCGAAGGTAACCACCAGCAGCTCAGGGCGCACCGCCTGCGCGGCGCAGCTCCCGCGTCCTTCGTCGCCGACCACGCCAACACCGTGGGCGTCATCCACCAGCAACACTGCCCCTGCGGCCTGCGTCGCGGCGTGAATGGCCGCCAGCGGCGCGCTGTCGCCGTCCATGCTGAAAATGCCTTCAGTGACCGCCAACTGTTCGCCCGCCAGCGGCTTAGCCAGCAGTTGCGCGAGCTGCTGCGGATCGTTGTGGGTAAAGCGCCGCAGCTGCGCCGGGCTGAGGCTCGCGGCCTCCAGCAGAGAGGCGTGGCTCAGGCGGTCGGCGACAATCCGATCGTCTTTCTCCACCAGGGCGGCGATCAGCGCCTGATTCGCGGCAAAGCCGGAGATAAACAGCAATGCGCGCGGATAGCCCAGCCAGTCGGCGAGCGCCTCTTCCAGCGCGCGGTGGGCTTCGCTATAGCCGCTCACGTGGCCCGAGCCGCCGGCGCCGACGCCATAGCGCGTGGCCCCCTGTTGCCAGGCGGCGATAATCGCCGGATGCTGACTCAGGCCCAGATAGTCATTGCTGGAGAAGTTAAGCCAGCGCTCCCCTTCCCGCTCCAGCCAGCGCCCGGCGCCGTGCGTCACCGGCAGGCGGCGGCGAAAAGCTTCCGCCGCCCGCCGCTCGTCCAGCGCCCGATCGATTCGCTGCTGCCAGCTCATAGCGCCGCCGCGTTGTAATATTCCTCAGTGTCCGGGGTGAGTAAGGCCTGCTCCAGACGTTGCTGCTGCTCATTGTCGCCTTCCAGCACCGCCGTCTGCTGCGGGTTGATCCCCAGCTTGCGGAACAGCTGCAGGTCTTTGTCCTCTTCCGGGTTCGGCGTGGTCAGCAGCTTGCAGCCGTAGAAAATCGAGTTCGCCCCGGCCATAAAGCACATCGCCTGGGTCTGCTCGTTCATCTGCTCGCGGCCGGCGGAGAGACGCACGTAGGAGGTGGGCATCATGATGCGCGCGATGGCGATAGTGCGGATGAAATCGAAAGCGTCGACGTCGTCGTTATCCGCCAGCGGCGTGCCCTTGACCTTCACCAACATGTTGATCGGTACGCTCTCCGGCGGGGTCGGCAGATTAGCCAGTTGCAGCAGCAGTCCGGCGCGATCTTTTACGCTCTCTCCCAGCCCGACGATGCCGCCGGAGCAGACTTTGATCCCAGCATCACGCACTTTATCCAGCGTATCCAGGCGCTCCTGGTAGGTGCGGGTGGTGATGATGTTGCCGTAAAATTCCGGCGAGGTATCAAGGTTGTGGTTGTAGTAATCGAGGCCCGCTTCGGCCAGGCGCTGCGCCTGACTGTCGGTCAGGGTGCCGAGCGTCATACAGGACTCCAGCCCCAGCGCCTTCACCCCTTTCACCATCTGCTCCAGGTAAGGCATATCGCGGTCATTGGGGTTTTTCCACGCCGCGCCCATGCAGAAGCGGGTGGAGCCGGCGTTTTTCGCCTGGCGCGCTGATTCCAGCACCTGCTCAACCTCCATCAGGCGCTCGGCTTCGAGGCCGGTTTTGTAGCGTGCGCTCTGCGGGCAATATTTACAATCTTCCGGGCAGGCGCCGGTTTTGATCGACAGCAGGGTGCTGACCTGCACCTGGCGCGGATCAAAGTGTTGACGATGGATTTGCTGTGCTTCGAATAGCAGATCGATCAGCGGTTTATTAAATAATTCCGTTACTTGCGACATTGTCCAGCGAGGTTGGTGAGCCATTTTCCTCTCCAAAAGGTCGTACACTTCCTATTTCACACAGCCTCTTTGTTGGCTGCACTCGCGCACCCCAGTCACATAGTGAACTATGCTCCTGGGGATGTTCTCGCTTGCCGCCTCGATGCTGCGCGAAATATTTTGTGTACGTTTCATTGTAAGTAAGTTCAGTGTAGACTTGTAAACCTAAATGTTTTCAAAATGGTTTACAAGTCGCTTATGACACTGGACGATCTCGCTTTCGATCGGCGCCACATCTGGCACCCCTACACCTCTATGACTTCCCCCCTGCCGGTCTACCCGGTGGTGTCCGCCCACGGTTGCGAGCTGTCCCTCGCCGGCGGCGAACAGTTGGTTGACGGTATGTCTTCCTGGTGGGCGGCGATCCATGGCTACAATCACCCACGCCTCAATGCGGCGCTGAAGGGACAAATTGACCAAATGTCGCACGTGATGTTCGGCGGGATCACCCATCCGCCGGCAGTTGCGCTATGCCGTCAGCTGGTGGCGATGACCCCGGCCTCGCTGGAGTGCGTTTTCCTCGCCGACTCCGGTTCAGTGGCGGTAGAGGTGGCGATGAAAATGGCGCTGCAGTACTGGCAGGCTAAAGGCGAACCACGTCGTCGTTTTCTGACCTTCCGCAACGGCTATCACGGGGATACCTTTGGAGCGATGTCGGTCTGCGATCCGCAGAACTCGATGCACAGCCTGTGGCAGGGCTACCTGCCGGATAACCTGTTCGCCCCCGCGCCGCAAAGCCGCTTCGACGGCGAGTGGGACGAGATGGATATGGTACCGTTTGCCCGCCTGATGGCCGCGCATCGTCACGAAATCGCCGCGGTGATCCTCGAACCTATCGTCCAGGGGGCGGGCGGCATGCGGATGTACCATCCGGAGTGGCTGAAGCGGGTGCGTAAAATGTGCGACCGGGAAGGGATACTGCTGATCGCCGATGAGATTGCCACCGGCTTTGGCCGCACCGGCAAGCTGTTCGCTTGTGAACACGCCGGGATTACCGCCGACATTCTGTGTCTGGGCAAAGCGCTGACCGGCGGCACCATGACCCTTTCCGCCGCCATCACTACCCGAACGGTTGCTGAAACCATTAGCAATGGCGAAGCCGGTTGCTTTATGCACGGCCCCACCTTTATGGGCAATCCGCTGGCCTGCGCGGTGGCCGGCGAAAGCCTGCGCCTGCTGGAGAGCGGCGAATGGCAGCCGCAGGTGGCGGCGATTGAAGCCCAGCTGCAGGCCGAGCTGGCCCCGGCGCGGGGATCTGCGCTGGTCGCGGACGTCCGCGTGCTGGGCGCTATTGGCGTGGTTGAAACCCGTCGCCCGGTCAACATGGCCACCCTGCAGCGCTTTTTCGTCGAGCAGGGAGTCTGGATCCGTCCGTTTGGCCGGCTGATTTATCTGATGCCGCCGTACATCATCACGCCCGAGCAGCTGACCCGCCTGACCCGTGCGGTCAACCAGGCAGTGCAGGACGAAACATTTTTTAGCGAATAAATAGCGGAATTGCGTCGTCGGGAAGGCTACACTTCTTTGTTAATCAGCGCATTATCAATGAGGATGAAGCATGAAACTGATCAGTCACGATCTCCAGGACGGCGGTAAGCTGCCTAATCGTCACGTCTTCAACGGCATGGGCTACGATGGCGACAATATTTCGCCGCATCTGATGTGGGATGATGTGCCCGCAGGAACCAAAAGCTTTGTGGTGACCTGCTACGATCCGGATGCGCCGACCGGCTCCGGCTGGTGGCACTGGGTGGTCGCTAACCTGCCGGCCGATACCCGCGTCCTGCCGCAAGGGGCCGGTTCCGGTCAGGCGGAGCTGCCGGAAGAGGCCGTTCAGACCCGCACCGATTTTGGTAAGGCAGGCTACGGCGGCGCGGCGCCGCCGAAGGGCGAAACCCACCGCTATATCTTCACCGTCCACGCCCTGGACGTCGAGAAAATTGAGGTGGATGCTGAGGCCAGCGGCGCGATGGTCGGCTTTAACGTCCATTTCCATTCCCTCGCCAGCGCCTCCATCACCGCCCTGTTCAGTTAATCTTCCCCGGATAGCGGCTTGCGCCTTATCCGGGGTACCCGCGGCGCCATTTGTTTTTCGGGTGGCGCTGCGCTTACCCGACCTACACTACCCCCACGTCCATGCTAGCGCAGCGCCGCCGGGCGATTGCCGCGGGCACGGAGCCGCTTTTATGCCGGGCGGCGGCTAACGCCTTGCCCGGCCTACGGTGCTATTGCGCGGTTATTTTGCCGGGCGGCGGCTGACGCCTTACCCGGCCTACGGGGTCCAGACCCAGTATGTGAATCGCCGCCGAACATGGGGCCGCTGAAACTGCCGTTGTTGGCGGCCTCAACATCGCTGAGACGTTCCCGGAAGGCCGGGGCAGCCCGCATGGATGCGGGCTGAGGGCCGGGTTTTGCAAGGACGCTGCCTCGGCCCGACCCGAAGCCTGCAGGGATAAGTCGAAGGCACCACGAAGTGGCGATTTTGGCGGCCAGAGCCCGGGGGTACAGGGGGCGGCGGCGACTGGCCGCCCCCTGTGCGCTCCCTGCGCCATGAGTAACATAACGTAGAAGACATTTCGGGAGCGCAATGTGCTCGGAATTAATACAAAACAACTGTTTTTACCGGATTAAAACCGTTACAAGCCGATAGCAGTATCTACAATACCCCCAGGCCCGCGCAAGCGCAGCGCCGCCGGGCGATTGCCGCGGGCACGGAGCCGCTTTTATGCCGGGCGGCGGCTGACGCCTTGCCCGGCCTACGGTCCGTGCCATTTGTAGCCCCGGTAAGCGCAGCGCCACCGGGGAAATTGATCTTACTGTTCAGTGGCTACCTGCAGCGCCGTTTTACGCACCCGCGCATACCACACCACCGTCAGCAGCCCGAGCCAGACCAGGCCGGCGATCAGCGCCATCCGCGTTTCGGCAAACATCCCTAGTACGGCGATGACCAGCCCCATAAACAGCAGCGTCAACAGCGGCGCCACCGGCCAGAACGGAATGGGAAAGGCGATCTGGCTGCGCTCTTCGGCAGACAAACCGCGGCGCATGGCAAAATGGGATAGCAGAATCATCAGCCACACCCATACCGTGGCGAATGCCGCCAGCGAAGCAATTAGCACAAATACCTGCTCGGGGATCAGATAGTTCAATACCACCGCCGCCAGCAGCGCGCCGCCCATGACCACCACCGTCATCCAGGGCACACCGTTGCTGGCGATGCGCTGGAAGCTTTTCGGCGCCAGCCCCTCTTTCGACATGCCGTACATCATGCGTCCGGCGCCAAAAATATCGCTGTTAATCGCCGAGATGCTGGCGCTGATCACGATGATGTTAAGGATGGTCGCCGCCGCCGGGATCCCCAGACCGTCGAAAATAAGCACAAACGGACTCCCCTGTTCGCCAAAGCTGTTCCACGGGAAGATCGCCATCAGTACCGCCAGGGTGCAGACGTAGAACAGGATAATGCGCAGCGGAATGGTATTGATGGCCTGCGGGATCACCTTCTTAGGATCCTTCGCTTCCGCGGCGGTGACGCCGATAATCTCCACCCCGCCGAAGGCGAACATCACGATGCCAAGCGAGGCGATAACGCCCTGCCAGCCGTTAGGGGCAAAGCCGCCGTGGCTCCAGAGGTTTTCCAGCCCGGTGGCCGGGAAGCTGTGGCCAAAGCCAAAGAAGATGATCCCCGCCCCCGCCAGCATCATGGCGATAATCGCCACCACCTTCACCAGAGACAGCCAGAACTCCATCTCGCCAAATACCCGCACGTTGCACAGGTTCATCGCGCCGATAAAGAAGATGATGCTGAGGATCCAGATCCAGCGCGGCACATCGGGGTACCACAATCCCATATAGATGCCGAAGGCGGTGACGTCGGCCAGGGCGACGATCACCATTTCAAAGGTGTAGGTCCAGCCGGTAATAAACCCGGCCAGCGGCCCGAGATACTGGCGGGCATAGCTGCCGAAGGAGCCGGAAACCGGGTTGCGCACCGCCATCTCGCCCAGCGCGCGCATGACGATAAACACCGCCGCGCCGCCAATCAGATAGGCCAGCAGCACCGCCGGGCCCGCCGCTTTGATGGCTGAGGCCGAGCCATAGAACAGCCCGGTGCCGATAGCGGAGCCGAGCGCAATAAACCGAATGTGTCGGGCATTGAGCCCGCGCAGCAGATGTGGCTTGTGTTGTTGTTGCATATACAGGTGTCCTGATTTTTTTATATGACGACAAATATGCGGTGTAGGGCGGTCGGGGGAATGACTTCCCCCGACGCGGGTACAGAGAACAACGGTGATTAATGCAGTACGGCAGGCAGCAGACGCGTCAGGTGACGGGCCGCCAGAAGCGCAATGGCGTTATCGATATCCGGGGCGAAGTAGCGATCCTGCGTATAGTGCGGCACGCGTTCGCGCAGCAAGTGACGCGCCTCTTCCAGCAGCGGACTGGTGGTCAGTCCTTCGCGCATATCCAGCCCCTGCGCCGCCGCCAGCCACTCAACGGCCAGCACCCCGCGGGTGTTCTCGGCCATCGCCCACAGGCGGCGACCGGCCGCCGGCGCCATCGAGACGTGGTCTTCCTGGTTGGCAGAGGTGGGCAGGCTGTCAACGCTATGCGGGTGCGACAGCGCTTTGTTTTCACTGGCTAAGGCCGCCGCCGTGACCTGGGCAATCATAAACCCGGAGTTGACGCCGCCATTTTTGACGAGGAACGGCGGCAGCTGCGACATATGGCTGTCCATCATCAGCGCGATGCGGCGCTCGGAGAGCGAGCCGATTTCGGCGATCGCCAGCGCGATATTATCCGCGGCCATCGCCACCGGTTCGGCATGGAAGTTACCGCCGGAGATGACGTCATTTTCGGCGGCAAAGACCAGCGGGTTATCGGAGACCGCGTTGGCTTCAGCCAGTAGCACCTCAGCCGCCTGGCGGATCTGCGTCAGGCAGGCGCCCATCACCTGCGGCTGGCAGCGCAGGGAGTACGGGTCCTGCACCTTGCTGCAGTTATGGTGCGACTGCGAGATCGCGCTATCGTCGGTCAGCAGGTGGCGATACAGCGCCGCCGCATCAATCTGCCCGCGCTGGCCGCGCACTTCATGGATGCGCGCATCAAACGGACGACGTGAGCCCAGCGCCGCTTCGGTGGTTAACGCCCCGCAGACGACCGCGGAGGCGAACAGATCCTCGGCTTCGAACAGACCGCGCAGGGCAAAAGCGGTCGAGGCCTGGGTGCCGTTGAGTAGCGCCAGCCCCTCTTTCGCCGCCAGGGTAATCGGCTCCAGCCCCACCTGACGCAGCGCTTCGGTGGCCGGCAGCCATTCGCCGCCGCGTACCCGCGCTTTACCTTCTCCGAGCAGGGTCAGCGACATATGCGCCAACGGCGCGAGGTCGCCGGAAGCGCCGACGGAGCCTTTGGCCGGGATCCACGGCGTCACGCCGGCATTCACCAGGCCAATCAGCGCCTGGATCACGCTCAGGCGGATCCCGGAGAAACCGCGGGACAGGCTGTTAATCTTCAGCACCATAATCAGCCGCGCCAGATCATCGTCCAGCGGCTCGCCAACGCCCGCCGCATGGGACAGCACCAGCGAACGCTGCAGGTTCTCCAGATCTTCCGTCGAGATACGGGTCTGCGCCAGCAGGCCAAAACCGGTGTTGATGCCGTAGGCGGTACGCCCTTCGGCAAGGATGGCGTTGACGCAGGCCACGCTCTCGTCAATGGCGGCAAACGCGCCGCTGTCGAGGGTAATATTTACCGGGTGGCTGTAGATGTCGCGGAGCTGCGACAGGCTGAGTTGACCCGGGATCAAAGTTAAAGATTTCATTTAGCGTTCCCCTGCGTTGCCGCCACCATCGGAAGATTCAGACCCTGTTCTGCTGCGCATTCAATGGCAATCTCATACCCCGCGTCGGCATGACGCATGACGCCGGTGGCCGGGTCGTTGCGCAGGACGCGGGCGATACGCGCCGCCGCTTCATCGGTACCATCGCAGACGATAACCATCCCGGAGTGTTGCGAGAAGCCCATGCCTACCCCGCCGCCGTGGTGCAGCGACACCCAGGTCGCGCCGCTGGCGGTATTGAGCAGGGCGTTGAGCAGCGGCCAGTCGGAGACCGCATCAGAACCATCGCGCATCGCTTCGGTTTCGCGGTTCGGGCTGGCGACGGAGCCGGAGTCAAGGTGATCCCGGCCAATGACGATCGGCGCGGAGACTTCGCCGCTGCGCACCATTTCGTTAAACGCCAGACCGAGCTTTTGCCGCCACTCCAGACCGACCCAGCAGATACGCGCCGGCAGTCCCTGGAAGCTGATGCGCTCGCGCGCCATATCCAGCCAGTGGTGCAGATGCTGATCATCTTTAATGATCTCTTTCACTTTCGCGTCGGTTTTGTAGATATCCTGCGGATCGCCGGACAGCGCTACCCAGCGGAACGGGCCGATACCGCGGCAGAACAGCGGGCGGATATAGGCCGGCACGAAGCCCGGGAAATCGAAGGCGTTGCTGACGCCCACTTCCTGCGCCATCTGGCGGATGTTGTTGCCGTAGTCGAAGGTTGGGACCCCCATCTCATGGAAGGCCAGCATCGCCTGCACGTGATCGGCCATCGAGCGTTTCGCCGCCAGAATAGTGCCCTGCGGGTCGGATTCGGCTTTCTGCTGATACTCTTCCCAGCTCCAGCCTTTCGGCAGATAGCCATGCAGCGGGTCGTGGGCGCTGGTCTGGTCGGTGACCATATCCGGGCGCACGCCGCGCTTCACCAGCTCCGGTACGATCTCCGCGGCGTTGCCGCACAGCGCGATAGAGATGGCCTGCCCTTCGGCGGTGTATTTTTTGATGCGCGCCAGGGCGTCATCCAGCGAGGTGGCTTGCTCATCCACGTAGCGGGTACGCAGACGGAAATCGATGCGGCTCTGCTGACATTCGATGTTCAGCGAGCAGGCGCCGGCCAGCGTCGCGGCCAGCGGCTGCGCGCCGCCCATGCCGCCCAGACCGGCGGTTAATACCCAGCGGCCTTTCAGGCTGCCCTGGTAGTGCTGGCGACCGGCTTCGACGAAGGTTTCGTAGGTACCCTGCACGATGCCCTGGCTGCCGATGTAGATCCAGCTGCCGGCCGTCATCTGGCCGTACATCGCCAGCCCTTTGGCATCCAGCTCGTTAAAGTGTTCCCAGGTGGCCCAGTGCGGGACCAGGTTGGAGTTGGCGATCAGCACGCGCGGTGAGTTTTCATGGGTTTTGAATACGCCCACCGGCTTCCCGGACTGCACCAGCAGGGTTTCATCGCTTTCCAGGTTCTTCAGCGCCTTCACGATAGCGTCATAGCATTCCCAGTTGCGCGCTGCGCGACCAATACCGCCATAGACCACCAGCTCGTGCGGGTTTTCGGCGACATCGGGATCAAGGTTATTCATTAACATACGCAGCGGGGCTTCGGTCAGCCAGCTCTTCGCGGTCAGCGTCGTGCCTGTTGGCGCACGGACGTCCAGCTGGCGATATTTGCTTTGCGACATCGGGGTTTCTCCTGACAATGAACGTTGTTTACGTAGATACATATGCTTGTCTATACAAGCATGCGCAAGCCAGGATTTAACAGAAATGATACAATTTTGTTATATTGCGTCAGCAATCACGTTTTGCTGACGCCAGCGTGGATCAGGAGCCAAAGCGCCCCTGCAGACGATATCGGCTACCGGGGAACAGCAGGCGCGCGTGGGAGACGATGTGGGTTGTCGACCAGGTGCGGCGACGGATCAGCAGGCACGGATCGTGGGCGTGAATATGCAGCAGCGCGCACTCTTCCGCCGTGGCCTGCACCGCTTCAACAATGTGTTCACCTTCAGTTAACGGCGCGATCAGCGACAGGTAATCATGGGGCGTGGTGGCGGTGTAGTCCTGATGCAGATAGTCCGGGACCACTGCGGCATTGACGCAGCGATCTTCGATTTGCACCGGCACCTCGTTTTCGTAATGCACCATCAGCGAGTGAAAAATGCGGGTGCCTTCCGGGACGCTGAGCGCCGTCGCCTGAATATGATCCGCCCGGGTCTCCTCAAGCAGGAGTACCTCACAGCGGTGCTGATGGTGACGGGCGACAATTTCTGCGGCAATACTGCGCACCTCGAACAGCGCCGACTGCCCTTTCGGCTCGGCGACAAAGGTTCCCACCCCTTGCAACCTAACCAGCAGGCCTTCGTCCGTCAGCTCACGCAGCGCGCGATTGATGGTCATTCGGCTGAAGCCGAACTGGGCCACCAGCTCAGCTTCCGACGGGATACGGTCATGCGGTCGCCAGACGCCGCTGTGGATCTTTTCGCTGATCGCCTGCTTCACCTTTTCATAGAAAGGCGCGGGCGCGGAACGAGGTTGTTGTGCAAACATGGCCTGGCTTTCCTTATGCATAATAAGCGGAGCGGCGAAACGAAAATAATAGCGCGGATCGCTAGCGCCACCAATGGGCGATTTGCCATGCCACACGGGCCGCCGTGCGAGCGCCCTGACCGTCAATGTCAAACAGCGGGTTAAACTCCACCAGATCCACCGCCTGCAGCTTACCGCTGCGGCACAGCGGTTCAACGATGCGCAGCAGCGTGGCCAGCGGCACGCCCAGCGCCGCCGGGGCCGACACCGCCGGCATTTCTCGCGCCGGCAGCACGTCGAGATCGATAGTCAGATACAGACGGTCGAATTGCGCGATATTGCGCTCAAGCTCCGGCAACACGCGAGTTTCGAAGGCTGTCAGCACCTCCAGATCTTCAACGATAGCCACCTGGCGGCGCGCCGCTTCATCCCATAGCGCCTGGGTGTTCGCCGCCCGGCTAACCCCGATGCAGGTATAGTGAAAACCGCGCTGCTGCGCGTCACACTCCAGCGCCAACTGGCGGAACGGCGTCCCGGAGCTGGCGCAGTCGGCAAAGCGCAGATCCAGATGCGCATCGAGATTAATAATGCCCACTTTTTCGCCTGGGAAGGCATCCAGTACCCCAGCGCCGTGGCCGAAGGCCGTCTCGTGGCCGCCGCCCAGGACCAGCGTGCGTTTACCCGCCCGCTGACAGTCGGCCACCGCCTCGCGCAGCGCCTGATGCGCGGCTTCTAACTGCTCGCCGTCGACGCTGATGGTGCCCATATCCACGCAGCGGTCATGACCCTGATGGCTGGCCATATTGGCCAACGCCCGGCGCAGGGTCGCCGGGCCGTCCGCTGCCCCGGTACGCCCCTTGTTACGCCGGACCCCTTCGTCACAGGCGAAGCCGAGCAGCGCGATATCGCCGGGCATCTCCTGCGGCGCGAAGCGTTCCGCGCGGGCGATGGTCTGGAACAGGCGCAGCGCATTGGGCGCTTCCGCGCTGTCGTCGCGTCCCTGCCAGAGACTGGCTGGCGTAGCTTGCCACAGCATCATTGCAATTCTCCTTGAACAACGCGATGCCAGAGCGGACTGCGCCCCGGCTCATACACCATCTCGACGGGATGCTCAGCATCCCAGATGGCGAAGTTAGCGACAAAGCCCGGCGCCAGCTGGCCGTGGCTGGCCTGGCGCCCCAGCGCCCGCGCGGCATGGCGCGTCACGCCGGCCCACGCCTCCTCCGGCGTCAGGCCAAACTTGACGCAGGCCATGTTCATCGCCAGATGCAGGCTGGCGAAGGGGCTGGTGCCGGGGTTGAAATCGGTCGCCACCGCCATCGGCACCTGGTACTTGCGCAGCAGCTCGACCGGCGGTTTACGGGTTTCATTAAGAAAGTAGAACGCGCCGGGGAGCAGGGCTGCCACGGTGCCGCTTTCGCGCATCGCCGCCACGCCCTCTTCCGTCAGATACTCGATATGGTCGGCGGAAAGCCCATGATAGCGGCTCACCAGCTGCGCGCCGCCCAGCGACGAGAGCTGCTCAACGTGGCCTTTTACCGGAATGCCCAGCGCCTGCGCCGCCTGAAAGACGCGCTCAGTTTGCTGCGGGCTGAAGCCGACGTTTTCGCAGAAGACGTCAACGCTTTCAAACAGTCCCTCCTGCCACAGCGTCGGTAAAATGGTCTCGCAGACCAGCGTAATATAGCCGTCAGCATCGCCTTGATATTCCGGCGGCGTGGCGTGGGCGGAGAGCAGCGTCGCCGACAGTTCCACGCCATTATGATCGGCCAGTTGTCGGGCGACCCGCAGCATTTTGCGTTCGTTTGGCAGGTCGAGGCCGTAGCCGGATTTGATCTCCAGGGTGGTCACCCCTTCACGCAGCAGGCGTTCCAGACGCGGCTGGGCCAGCGCCAGTAGTTCAGCTTCGCTGCTGTCGCGCGTGGCGCGCACGGTGGAGTTAATGCCGCCGCCGCTGGCGCTGATGGTTTGATACGACACGCCGTTCAGCCGCTGCTCCCACTCCTGGGCCCGGCTGCCGCCGAAGACGAGATGGGTGTGGCAGTCGATTAATCCCGGCGTTACCAACCGGCCTTCAAGATCGATACTGCGCCCGCTGGGGACGTCATCTTCGGCGACAATCGCCGCGATGCGGCCGTCGCGCACCAGCAGCGCATGGCGCTCCAGCAGGCCGTAAGGTTGAGCGTGATCGGGGTTCAGGGTGGCGAGACGCCCGTTTCGCCAGATAACGAGTTCGGAAGTGGCTTCAGTCATAGCGTTTAACTTGTCATGGGTTGTATAGACATTTATTTTCATAACGCCGGTAAAGTCAACAATAGCGCAGGGAAATGTTATTTTTTTGTGACTAAAGACCATCCGGCAGGGCTGCGCGTTGCGTAAAGACGGTAAGTTTTTCCGTCCACGTCTTCCCGTTTCGTTCAAGTTAGTATAAAACAGCAGGTTTTAAAGGACTTATACCCTGGCGTTTCAGCCGGGGTATTTCACTACGCTTAATTTTGCCCGGAGCAACATGAACACATATTCCGTTTCCCGTCTGGCGCTGGCGCTGGCCTTCGGCGTGACGCTGTCCGCCTGTAGCTCGACGCCTGCCGATCAACAGCCCTCAACGCAGACTGCACCGGGCACTACCGCGCGTCCCATACTCAACGCCGAAGAAGCGAAAAACTTCACGCCGGCGGCCTATTTCCAGTCGCTGGCTCCCAACGCCGCCGCCTGGACGCCGTCTGCTATCAGCCTGCCGGCGCAGCCTGACTTTATCGTCGGCCCTGCGGGAACCCAGGGCGTAACCCATACCACCATTCAGGCGGCGGTGGATGCGGCAATTGCCCGTCACTCTAACCGTCGTCTGTATATCGCGATTATGCCGGGCGAGTACCCGGGAACCGTCTACGTTCCGGCGGCGCCGGGCGCCCTGACCCTGTATGGTACTGGCGATAAGCCAATCGACGTGAAAATCAGCGAAGCCATTGATTCCGAGATGGATCGCAACACCTGGCGTCGTCTGGTCAATCCAGGCGGTAAATATATGCCGGGTAAACCGGCGTGGTATATGTTCGACAGTTGCCAAAGCAAATCCGCGGCGACCGTCGGCGTAATGTGTTCCGCAGTCTTCTGGTCACAGAATAATGGTCTGCAGCTGCAGAACCTGACCATCGCCAACAACCTCGGCGACAGCGTTGACGCCGGTACCCACCAGGCGGTGGCATTGCGCAGCGATGGCGACCAGGTGCAGATCAATAAGGTCAATATTCTTGGCCGTCAGAACACCTTCTTCGTGACCAACAGCGGCGTGCAAAACCGTCTGCAGGACAACCGTCAGACCCGCACCCTGGTGACCAACAGCTACATTGAAGGCGATGTGGATATCGTTTCCGGCCGCGGCGCGGTGGTGTTTGATAACACCGATTTCCGCGTGGTGAATTCCCGTACCCAGAAAGAGGCCTACGTCTTCGCGCCGGCTACTCTGAAGAGCGTGACCTACGGCTTCCTGGCGAC
This sequence comes from Klebsiella sp. 64, assembly GCF_018223915.1. Taxonomy (NCBI): domain Bacteria; kingdom Pseudomonadati; phylum Pseudomonadota; class Gammaproteobacteria; order Enterobacterales; family Enterobacteriaceae; genus Klebsiella; species Klebsiella sp. 64. Next base: position 37,638 of record NZ_JAGRQZ010000027.1, on the reverse strand, counting down.
CAACAGCCGCTTCACCGCCTCCGGGGATAACGTCGCGCAGCTCGGCCGCGCGCTGGACGTCGATGGCAACAGCAATGGCCAAGTGGTGATCCGCGACAGCGCTATCAATGAAGGCTTTAATATTGCCCAGCCGTGGGCGGCGGCGGTAGGCTCCGGCCGCCCGTTCAGCGGCAACACCGGCAGCGCCGATGACAAAGGCAATCTGCAGCGCAACCTCAACGACAACGGCTTCAACCGCATGTGGGAGTACAATAACCGCGGCGTGGGAAGCACCGTGGTCGCCGAGCCGAAACAGTAAAGCGCAACAAGCGTGAACCATAATAAAAGAGAGGGCGATGCCCTCTCTCAAACTGCTGATAATGTGCAATCTTCAGGAATTGCCCGGCGGCGCTGCGCTTGCGCGGGCCTACAGATAACTGCATAACGGTTTGATATTGAAGTCTTTCGTAGGCCGGGTAAGGCGAAAGCCGCCACCCGGCAGAAATGCGAGCACAATGACGAAACAGGTTTGTCGTCAGCCAGAGAGGGGGCATGCCCCCTCTTTTCTTTTTCGTTCAGCGCTTCACGCCGTCAGGCGGAACGCCATTTGCGGGTCAGCGGTTTTTCCAGTTCCACGATCAGGAACATGGCGAAGCCGATGATAAAGGTGATCACCCAGTAGCGGAACGGCAGCCCGGTGGTGCCGAACAGCATCTGCATAAAAGGCGCGTAGATAATCAGCAGCTGCAGCAGCAGCAGTACGCCGCTGACGATCCAGATCCCTTTGTTGGCCAGCAGACCTTTGGTTAACGAGAATCCATCCGATACGCGGCAGTTCAGCATATAGAACCACTGGGCGGTGACCAGAGTCTGCAACAGCACGGTACGGATAAACTCCGGCGAATAGCCGCGCGGCTGCAGCCAGGCTTCGAGAATAAAGGCGCTGACCGCAATCATTGACCCCACAAACGCTACGCGCCAGATGGCAAAGCCGTCCATCACGTGAATTTTCGGATCGCGCGGCGGCCGCCGCATAATATTTTTCTCACCGGCTTCAAACGCCAGGCCAAACGACAGCGTGGCGGAGGTAGCCATGTTCATCCACAGGATCAACACCGGCGTGAGCGGCAGTACGTTGCCCGCCAGCAGCGCGAGCACGATCAGTAACCCCTGGGCAAGGTTGGTCGGCATGACGAAGAGAATGGTTTTCTTCAGGTTGTCATACACCCGGCGCCCCTCGCGGACTGCGCTGGCGATGGTGGCGAAGTTATCATCGGTCAGCACCATATCGGCGGCCTCCTTGGTCACCTCGGTCCCCTTGATCCCCATCGCCACGCCGACGTCAGCCTGCTTCAACGCCGGGGCATCGTTCACCCCATCGCCGGTCATTCCGACAATTTCTTTCTTACTCTGCAGAGCCTGCACCAGGCGGAACTTATCTTCCGGGCTGGTGCGGGCGAAGATATCAAACTGCTGCGCGGCTACGCTCAGCTGCGCGTCGTCCATCACCTCCAGCTCACGTCCGGTAATGGCATTTCCCGCATTGCCAATCCCCAGCATCTTGCCGATGCTCATCGCCGTTTGCGGGTGGTCGCCGGTGATCATCTTCACGCGGATCCCGGCCTGCAGGCAGTCGGCAATCGCCGTGATGGCCTCCGGACGCGGCGGATCCATCATCCCGGCGACCCCTAGCAAAATCACCCCTTGCTGCAGATCCTGATGGGTCAGTTCGGTCTGGCCTGCGGCAGCCGGCTTCCAGGCTGCGGCCACCATCCGTAGCCCTTCCCGGGCGTACTCTTCAATTTTGCCTTCCCAGTACGGGAGATCCAGCGGCTGCAATCCGCTGTCGCTCTGCTGATACTGGCACAGGCGGAACAGGACATCCGGCGCGCCAGTGACCAGCACTACCTCCTCTTCACCCAGCCGGTAGAGGGTCGACATGTATTTATATTGCGAATCAAAAGGAATTTTACTGCGCAGTTCGCTGGTCAGCGGCGGCAGAGTGACCTTCGCCGCCAGCACCTTCAGCGCCCCCTCGGTCGGGCCGCCGGTGATTTTCCACAGCCCGCTCTCCTCTTTGATAAGCTGGCTGTCGTTACACAGATCGATGGTGCGCAGATAGCGCTCGAACAGCGAGCCGGGCGCGATCGTGACCGGCGTCGGATCGTCAATGGCGTGGATCTTACCGACCGGCTCATAGCTATCCCCTTCCACCCGATAGACGCTGTCGGCAGTGATCACCGCCTTCACCGTCATTTCGTTCATGGTCAGGGTCCCGGTTTTATCCGAGCAGATAACCGTCATCGCGCCGAGGGTTTCCACCGTCGGCAGCTTGCGGATAATCGCTTTCTGACGGGCCATCGCCTGTACGCCGAGCGACAGAATAATCGAGATAATCGCCGGCAACCCTTCGGGGACCGATGCCACCGCGAGGCTAATCAACGACAGCATCAGTTCGGAGACCGGCATATCGCGGAACAGCAGGCTAAAGACGAACAGCGCCGCCATCATCACCAGAATAAGGATAAAGATGGCTTTGCCCAGCTTGTCCATTTGCACCAGCAGCGGCGTGCGGTGTTTCTCAATGCCCGCCATCATTTGGTTGATATGGCCCAGCTCGGTATCGCCGCCGGTGGCCACCACGATCCCTTTTCCCGCCCCTGAGCTAACGGTGGTCCCGGAAAACAACAGGTTGCTGCGATCGCCGAGCGGTAAATCGCCGCTTAGCGGCTCGGTGGTTTTTTCCACCACCGTCGACTCGCCGGTGAGGATCGCCTCTTCCACCCGCAGGTTGTGCGCCTCAATCACCCGTAGATCGGCGGGGATACGGTCGCCGGCGCGGATCACCACGATATCCCCAGGTACCAGCGAGGTGGTGGGGATGGTTTCATGGTTGCCCTGACGGATCGCCACCGCCTCGCTGGACAGCATATTGCGGATACTCTGCAGCGATTTTTCCGCATTACTCTCCTGAATGAAGCCGATCAGCGCATTGACCACCGCCACGGCGAGGATCACCGCCATGTCGATCCAATGGCCCATCACCGCCTTGAGCAACGCTGCCGCCAGCAGGACGTAGATCAGCACATCGTTAAAATGCGCAATAAAACGCAGCCAGGCGGGTTTACCCGGCTTCTGCGGCAGGGCGTTTTCGCCATACTGCTGCAGGCGCGTAGCCGCCTCTGTTCCGCTAATCCCTTCCGGCGAACTCTGCACGCTGGCGAGAGTCTCCTCGACGGAGCGCTGATAATAGGGCGCCCCCGGTTTATCTGTATTCATACTCTTTCCCTCGATTTCTGAAGCGGAAGTCAGGGCGACATCCCGCCATCATCAGCGCACAACGAACACTGGTACATGGGCATAGCGCACGATATTGGCCGCTTCCGAGCCCAGCAGATGAGTCTGGATCCCCGGATTGCGCGAACCGACAATCACCACATCCGCTTTCAGCTCATCGGCCAGGGCAATCACTTGATCGCGAACATTGCCACTGCGCACATAAAGATGGCTGGCGTCTTCCGCAAGCCCATTTTTCTTCACCAGCTCGCTCAGCTTTTCCTTAGCGGTATTAAGCAAATGGTCTTCCATCTTTCGGGCATCAGAGATAAATCCGCGGGTTAATACAGGAGAAAAGGCCGGAATAACATGGATAAGATGAATTTGCCCGGCAGAATGTTGGGCGAGGAATTTCGCATGAGAGAGCGCTTTGTCGGCCAGGCCCGCATCAAACACGTCAACGGGAACAACGATATTTTTATACATGAGATAATCCTTTTATTACCAATACAATGCGTAGTGATGAATAGCCCCTTACTTGGGGAGGAACGAAATCTCAACAACAGAAGCGGCGAGCGGAATAGATGTTATTAAACGTAGCACAGGAAAATTAACATTAGAAAATGGCGGATTAATAGACTGAAAAATATTATAAAAACCGCATATTCCCTGCGGATCTCCTGCGCTTGCCCCTCAATGCCGCCAACGCTCGCGGCATTCTCTTTTTTAACACTTCATATTTTCTCCGACTATGCTGATTACAAGCAGGCATGCCGCTCCGAATGTCCGGTGGTCACAGTGGGGGCCGAATTAAATGACATTTACGGTTCGGATGGGAGTAAAGGGAGGAAATTATGTTGGGTTATAGCCTGTTACGCCTGGGTTTGTTTGTCGCGCTGGCCATTGTCGCCTGCACAGCGGTGGGGCTCTTCACTTATCTGGTCGTCGCCGCTCTCGCAGAATAAGCAGGCGCCATGTAATAAAAATGTAAAATAAATCCTGAATCTGAGGGGAATATTGTGAACCGTTATTTTTCTCTCATCCCGGTTGTTATTATATTTACAACCGCTTGCGATCAGAAAGCACCCACCGTCGAGTCCGCCCCGCGCATGGTTAAAGTGGCGCAGGTGACCGCCGTGGGCAATACCCAGCAGCGAACGTTTCCGGCACGCATTGAGTCTGGCGATTCCACCGAACTGTCGTTTAAGCGGGGTGGCCAGGTGGAGTCGCTAGATATTCGTCAGGGGGCAAGCGTCGCCCAGGGGCAAACGCTGGCGCGCCTGAATGCCCGCGAGGCCCAGCAACGGGTCAATGAGCGGCAAACGGCGGCCACTCTCGCCCAGCGTCAGTTCGACCGCTTCCAGACTCTGGCCGGGCGCCAGGTGATTTCCCAGGCGGAGATGGACGTGCAGCGCGCCAATCGCGATGCCGCCAATGCGGCCTTAAAAATCGCTCGCGAAGAGCTGGCGCAAATGAGCCTCATCGCGCCCTTTAGCGGGATTGCCGCCGGCGTACATATCCGCAACCATCAGGTGGTCGCCGCCGGCCAACCGGTGATCACCCTGACGCGGACCGACCTGCTGGATGTGGTCTTCAGCATTCCCGAAAATCTGTTCACCTCCCTGGATATCCGCAATACCGCCTACCGTCCCGTCGTCAGGATCAATACCCTGCCGGGCCGCGAGTTTACCGCGGAATACAAAGAGCATACCGGCAGCAGCGACAATAGCACCCTCACCTGGCAGATCGTGTTAACCATGCCGCGGCCAGATGATTTTCCCGCCGTCGGCGGGGTCAGCGGCACCGTGACGGTCAATCTCGGCAATTTACCGGCCAGCGCCGGACGGGAAACCCTCATTGTGCCAGCGGAGGCGGTGTTTAACCCCGATAACCGGCCAAAGAACGAGCCGGTAGTCTGGGTGGTGAAAGGCGATAACGCGCATCGATATCTTGAGGAGCGTAAGGTCACCGTCGGCGAGGTGACTTCGCAGGGAGTGGCGATCACCGACGGTCTCCGCGCGGGTGAACAGGTGGTTGCGGCGGGCGTGAGCGAGCTGCATGCCGGGCAGCCGGTGCGGGTCTGGACGCGTGAACGAGGATTATAAATGGATATTTCCCGTCAGTTTATTAACAACCCGACCCGCGTCTGGTTAGCCATTTTGCTGTTAGGGGTGGGTGGCCTGCTCGCCCTGCTCAATATCGGCCGCCTGGAAGATCCCGCCTTCACCATCAAAACGGCGGTGATCGTCACCCACTACCCTGGCGCGTCCGCTCAGCAGGTGGAAGAGGAGGTTACCCTGCCGCTGGAAAACGCGATTCAGCAGCTTCCCTCGCTGGATAACGTCAGCTCCATCTCCTCGAATGGCTTATCGCAAATTACGGTGAATATTGCTTCGCAGTACCATTCCAGCGAGCTGCCGCAAATCTGGGATGAGCTACGTCGCCGGGTCGGTGACGCCAGCCGCCTTTTCCCCCCTGGCGTAGTCCCCCCTTTCGTCAACGATGACTTTGGCGATGTGTTTGGCTTTTTCTTCGCTATCTCGGGCGACAGTTTTACCAACCCGGAGCTGGTGCGCTATGCCGAACAGTTGCGCCGGGAGCTGGTGCTGGTGCCGGGGGTCGGTAAAGTCGCTATCGGCGGCGTCATTCCGCAGCAGATCAATGTGGATATCTCGCTGGCGAAGATGGCGGCGCGCGGGATCACCCTCAACCAGCTCGCCGCAATCCTGGCCCGACTCAACGTGGTGTCCAGCGCCGGGGAAATCCGCGTTGGCAGCGAATCGATCCGCCTCCACCCCACCGGTGAGTTTCAGAGCATCGATGAGCTGGGAGATCTACTGGTCAGCCCTCACGGCGCCAGCGCCACCACCCGACTGCGGGATATTGCTACGCTGTCGCGCGGGCTAACCGACTCGCCGGCCAGTATCTATCATGCCAACGGGCGCCAGGCGGTGACCATGGGAGTTTCTTTTATCCCTGGCGTCAACGTTATTGACGTCGGCCACGCTCTCGAGGCCCGCCTCCAGCAGATGGCCGCCGACAAACCGGCGGGCATCGACATCGCTATTTTTTACGATCAGGCAGCTGAGGTCGCCCACTCGGTCAATGGCTTTATTACCAATTTTCTGATGGCCCTGGCGATTGTCGTCGGCGTGCTGCTGGTATTTATGGGGGTGCGCAGCGGGATTATTATTGCTCTGTCGCTGGCGCTCAACGTTCTCGGCACCCTGCTTATCATGTATATCTGGGGGATCGAACTACAACGGATCTCCCTCGGAGCGCTAATCATCGCCCTGAGTATGTTGGTGGACAATGCCATTGTGATTGTCGAAGGGGTGCTCATCGCCCGTCAGCAAGGCTCTCCGCTGCTGGGCGCGATTAACTATGTGATCCGTCGCTCTGCCCTGCCGCTGCTTGGCGCGACGATCATCGCCATCCTCGCCTTCGCGCCGATTGGCCTCTCCCAGGACTCTACCGGGGAGTATTGCAAATCGCTGTTCCAGGTGCTGCTGATCTCCCTGATGCTGAGCTGGTTTTCCGCTCTGACCATCACCCCGGTGCTTATTAAGTGGTGGCTGTTTAAAAACGCCCTGTCGGCCGCCGCCGCGGAGGAAAAGGCCGATCCTTACCGCGGCAGCTTTTACCGTGGCTATCAGCAGGCGCTGCGAATACTGCTGCAGCAAAAGACCCTGACCCTGGTGCTGATGGGCGCGCTGTTAGCCGGAGCGATCTGGGGCTTTACCTTTGTTCGGCAGAATTTTTTTCCGTCATCGAATACGCCTATATTCTTTGTCGACCTGTGGCTACCCTACGGTACCGATATAAACGCCACGGAGAAGATGACCCGGGATATCGAGCGGTCGATAGCCGGTCAGCCGGGGGTGGTCACCACCGTCTCCACCATCGGCCAGGGCAGTATGCGTTTCATTCTCACCTACAGCGGGCAGCGCCAGTACAGCAACTACGCGCAGATTATGGTGCGGATGGATGATCAACGCGGCATCGCCCCTGTCACCCGCCACGTGGAGGACTGGATTGCCAGAAACTACCCGCAGGTTAACGCCAGCACCAAACGCATTATGTTCGGCCCCTCCGGAGATAGCGCGATTGAGGTGCGCATTAAGGGCCCAGACCCGGATACGCTGCGCGCGCTGGCGAGTCAGGTAGGCGATATCCTCGCCGCGGACCCGGCGACCGACAGCGTGCGTAATGACTGGCAGAACCGCAGCAAAGTGATCCGCCCGCAGTATTCCCCGGCGCTGGGACGCGAGCTGGGGGTGGATAAACAGGATATTGATAACGCGCTGGAGATGAATTTCTCCGGGAGTCGCGCCGGGTTATATCGTGAAGGGGCCGATCTGCTGCCAGTGATCGTCCGGCCGCCGGAAGCAGAACGTCAGGATGCCAACCATCTGAATAATGTGCTGGTCTGGAGCCAGAGTCGCCAGCAATATATCCCGCTGAGTAACGTCATCAATGGTTTCGCCCTGGAGTGGGAAGATCCGTTGATCCTCCGCCGGGATCGTACCCGGGTGCTGACGGTCCAGACCGACCCCAGCCCGCTAAGCGGCCAAACCTCGGGTGATATTCTCGCGCGGGTGAAACCGCGCATTGACGCACTGCCGCTGCCCCACGGCTACCGTATCGAATGGGGCGGCGATGCCGAGAACTCCAGTGAGGCGCAGCAGGGACTGTTTACAACCCTGCCGCTTGGCTATCTGGTGATGTTTATCATAACGGTGCTGATGTTCAGTTCGCTGAAAAACGCCGTCGCCATCTGGCTGACCGTTCCGCTGGCGCTGATCGGGGTCACACCCGGCTTTCTGCTTACCGGCATCCCCTTCGGCTTTATGGCCTTAATCGGCTTGCTCAGCCTGAGCGGTATGCTGATCCGTAACGGCATTGTGCTGGTAGAAGAGATAGAGCAACAAAAACAGGAGAAAGATCAACGACAAGCTATTATTGATGCGGCAACCTCTCGTCTGCGGCCGATCCTGCTGACCGCCTTCACCACCGTACTTGGTCTGGCCCCGCTGCTGCGCGATGTCTTTTTCCAGAGTATGGCGGTGGTGATCATGTTCGGCCTCGCCTTTGCCACCGTGCTGACGCTGCTGGTTCTGCCGGTGATTTACGCCTGCTTTCACCATAAGGATATGACGCCTCAACGATGAACAGTACCGGTCTGAGCATTATCAAGACATTAGGCTGTATGACAGCGGTGACCTTTTTCACCATCTATAACACCTGGGATCGCTTTGATTATGACTATCACTGGATCCTCGGGCTGCTGACCTTTATCTCGACCATCGCGACGCCGCTGTTTTTTGTCGTGGCCGGTTATCTTGATGCGCAGACGCGCCACGATGCCAACTGGCAAATTGGTAAAATTAAAAGCGTGGTCATCGTCTTTCTGTTTTGGGTGACGGTCTATTATGTCTGGGAGCCTTACCAGCGCGGCTACCTGATCCAGCCCTGGTTTATTTTCGCCCTGATTGTCATCTATACCTTTCATCCTTTGATCGCCTGGCTCAGCCAGCGGCGCGGGCTCTTTTTCGCCGTGCTCCTGACGCTGCTGTGCTGCTCCTACGGTTACGACCTGCTCTCGGTGATCTACCCGGACAGACATCTTTTCAGTTTGCCGCCGCAGTATCGCCTGTGGACTTGGCTACTGTTTTATTTAACCGGGCAGTTGTTTAACGATCCAAAGGTCGCGGAGTGGATACGCAACCCACAGGTGATTAAAGGGTCGATTATCGCCCTGCCCTTTGTCTATTTATTTACCTGGTTTTATGAACGCCATTTCTTCTTCGCCCTGTTTAAAGCAGATCGTAATGCGTTCATTCTCACGGGATCGCAAATTTATATCCTGATCGTCCTGCTGGTGATCGCCGCTAACGCCGTGCAGTTTAAAAAGAACCGCGAGTGGAAAGAAGCCGTGCTGGCGACGGTCAGTAAAGCGATGACCGGGGTTTATATCCTCCACTATTCCGTGTTTCACCTGCTGGTGATGCTCATCCCTGTGCACTCGCTAGCCACCAAGTTGGGGGTAATAGCGCTGACCTTTGTCCTGTCGGTGCTCATTTCCCTTGCCGCGCTCTCCAGTACGCTGCTCAGGAAGGTGATTACCTTGTAACCGACAACGGGACGATTTAGCGGAAGCTCCACTGGATACTGATCACAAACACGCTGGGAATAATAATGCCGCTTTCAACGGCGAAATAATCGGTGAAGTTATACTGGATAGCGTGGTAGATATAGGGTGAAAAGCCGATCCCCGTGGCGTCCTTAAAGTCTTTATAGGAGCCATGATCGCCGCAATGCTCGAAGGCGTCGAAGAAGAATTCGCCGGTATAGCCGTAAACGCCTTTGAAGGTCCACCCGCTGCCGCTGTGGTACCAGTCTCTTCTCACCCCCAGCGCCAGGCAGCGATCGTTGAAGCTGTTATTCATAGTGCCAAGCAGAAGGCTGTATTTGGAGTCTGCAGAGAATTTCCGCTCCACTGAGAAAAAATGATTTTCGAAATTCTCTGTATATTGTCCGTGATTATTGGTCAGATGGTAAACATAGGAACCGGTATTCACAGAATAGAGGTTAAGTTCGTTCGCCTGCGCGAGAGAGGCTAACCCGGCCAGGAGCATCACGCTTTTGCCGCGCATTTTCCCTCCTCAGTCCTCAAGGCCTGTCCAGGGACAGAAAGCTTTTGCCGTATTTACCGGTCGTGACAGGGGTATAAGACTCGACAGGGAAATGGGGGAAAAATAACGATGCCAAACCGCCGCGTCGTTACCAAAAAGCGTAGCACAGCCCTTATTCGCCAACAAATCGAATGGGCCGTTTACGACATGGCAGACGTTACCCCTTTACCTTACTGTGCAAAAAGCAGACAAAGCCTCATCATATTTTCCGCTATGCTCAGACTCCGACGCGGAAGAAAGCCACCTGTCGACGACAGCGTTGCTGTTTACCCCTTCGCGCGTCGGCGCAATCTCATGCATTTCGCCAGCCATGACAGAATTTTCACAATTGGCTTTCTTCTACCATCATCAGCTTCTTCCCGCTGGTTTTACAGCTAAATCCTGCACAACCCGACTTTTCTGTACAAGTTATCACTTACTAAAATTGTTATAAATCAACAAATTAAAACACACACAAAAAATAAGCCGTTACGTTGTACATATAGTAATGAAAAAAGTTGTACATAGTGAAATCAGCGTCTATAGTTTTGGAGTGTTAACTGCTTGTTGCGCAACAAAGCGGGGAAGCTTGACGATTGCGCAGCGAGTCGGACGGTGGTTCCTGGTTATACATTTCCTGTTCGTGACTTGGCGCGTACCAACGGTACGCTGCGACTTTTATTGTCTGTTTGCTTTATACGTGGGAGAGTTCGAGCTATGCATATTAAAAATACCATTCCAGCAGAGTTTGTCTTCAATTCGGCCCTGATGAAGAATATTGAGAATACGCTCATTAAGCAGCACAGAACGGTAAATAATGAGCGGATGATTACGGAAATCCAGCATCGTCTGCAAACGGAAAGTAACGAAATACTTTCCGATCTCTATCTGCAGGCGCTGGATATGCTGTACAGCAAACCTCATCATTAAATAAACCCACTGTGCTGGCAGCAGGCTTCGACCTGCTGTACCGGCGCGCCTGGGTCTCTATCGGCTAACTGAGGCAAAAAAATGTCACACCATAATACTTGCTATCGTTCTGAGCATTACGATCTGTGGTTTGATAATGGTTTTCTTCTCTATGGGATGTCGCTGATCCTGAATAGCCTGCCGGCATCTTACTTCTGCAAAAAACATGTTTTCTTCACCAGCGACAATTATTTCGCGGTACTGCAGCACAACTATAATCGGCGGGATACATTATTTATTCTGTTAACCGAAGGCAACGATCTTAATTTTCTTAGTGAACTGCCTATGCTGCGCTTACCGGCCAACTCGACGCCGGAAGAGTTAAAGATATTTCTGCATCAACCCACCCGCTATTACAAAACCCATCCGGCGCCAGGCGCCTCGGTGCAGTTTACCGAGCGGGAAAAGAAAGTTATTCAACTTATCAGCAATGGCGAAGCAGTCGCCAGCATTGGCCGGTCGCTAAACCTGCATATAAAAACCATTTATCAGATCCGGCTGAATCTGATTAAAAAGCTCGGCTGCAGCGGTAGAACCGATTTTTTTAATATCAGCCGCAGCGAAACGTTCAAATCCTGGAGCCAGATTCACCTGTAACCAAGCACTCAAGCCCTGATCCGCACCACGGATCGGGGCGCTTAATTTTGGCCGTGAAAATGGATGCTGAAGCCCTGCTCCTGCCAGTGGCTGAGCAGCTCCTCCTGCAGAGGCGTGGCGGCACGTCCGGTCCAGACGAAAATATGCTGCCCGGGAAATAGCTCAGGCCGCGGCGACTCCAGCGGTTCGGCGAGAACGTTGACATGCCAGCCGCGTTGGGAAAGACGCCATGCCTCCAGCCACAGACGCGTCCTGTCCTCATTGCTCCAGCCCACCAGCAGCGTCTCTTTGCCATTTTTTTTACGCGCTTCGGCGAGAAACAACGCTACGCAGTCAATTAACAGGCCGTCCAGCATGCTGCTAATCACCAGCGAGGTATTCTGATCCAGCTTGAGACGCTGTCGTACCGGCACTAACAGGCTATCGATGAGGGTGTCGACGGGGTGTTGATGACTGAGCGCCATTAATTTGGCGCGGATTCTGGCGGGCTGCATATAACGCAGAATGGACATCATCTCTTCCTGAAGATGCGCGGATTCGTCGCGCGCCGCCGGCAGGTTATCCTCCAGCAGCGCTTTGACTTTCCCTACTGATACACCGCGCTCTATCCAGCGCTTGATCTCTTCGATACGCAGGATATCTTCTTCATCAAATTGTCGATGCCCGCCTTCGCTACGCTGCGGTTTCAGTAGACCGTAACGACGCTGCCAGGCGCGCAGTGTGACCGGATTGATTCCGCAACGTTCGGCGACTTCACCGATACTGTAAAACGCCATAGCAGCCTCACATCAACCTGATACCTTAATACCTAAACTAACGAATTCAGGCATCCTGTACAACTCTATTTTCTTGTACAGATAAAGATATCAGGTTGCGGCTCACAGCGCCCGGGAAAAAAGATGAAAAAATGTTTAGCTGATTTCGCGGTGGTTCATTTTTTCTCCGGCCATGCGACGGCGGGTAGGCCCCCCAGGCGCGCGCTGGCGAACAAATTGCCCTGAAACTGTGAAATACCGGCTGATTCCAGCCACATCCACTCTTCAGCACGCTCAACGCCGACGGCTGAGACCGCAATCTCCAGAGAAGTACAGCATTTGATAATCGCCTGTACAATCGACTGGCGCGGTCCGTCCTGGTGGATATTGCGGATCAGCTCATGGTCGATTTTAATTCTGTCGGGTTGGTATTGCGCCAGCAGCGATAGCCCGGCAAACCCGGCGCCGAAGTGATCAATGGCAAGATTAATTCCCGCGCCCTTCAGTTTGCGCACCGCATCGGTAAAATCGTCCATCCGCGAAATCACTTCCCGCTCAGTGAACTCGACAATAATCTGCTCCGGAATAAGGTCATTGCGACTAATTTCGTCGAGCAGGAAAGCCACCGCATTCGGCGCTTTGACCATGGTCATCGGCAGTAAATTAATGCTTAACGCCTTATTACGTAAACCTAATTTTCCCGCCAGCGACAACGCCACCCGTTTACTGTGCAGGTCGGCGAGATAAATATCGTCCCCGGTCAGCCCGGCAAAATAGGCGCCGGGGGATTGCCCGTCCGGTGTACGCAACAGCGCTTCCCACGAAATAATTTCGCAGGCGAAAGGGTCGACAATCGGCTGGAAGGCAAAGGAACAACCTTCCGTATTATCGATAATCGGGGTATCAGGATAGAACGTCTCCTTATCAGGAATAAAAACCCAACTATCTGCGGAAGGAATCTCAAAATAGTTCGCTTTTTCTGTGGCTTCGACAAAAGTACGGAAAAATTGCAGCGCCCGGTCATCATAGGTGAGCTGATATTTTGACGTCCCCCGGTCCATCACCGCCTGCAGAACTTCCTCGCGATCGTGTTCGCGTAAATCAAACAGTTCCATCCCGACCTTACCAAAACGACGGGACGGCGCATAATCGCAAAGCAACTCCACCAGATTATAGTGGCGAGGATCCTGGCAGATATGCTGATAAATATCCTGAACCTTTTCTTCAGGCCCCTCAATGAGTTGAAAAAAATGCGTCCCGTTAAAAAGTAAAATACCGGTGACGTCCGCCTGCCCATTTCTTTCGTTTGCCCTGGCGACCATGGCCTCGATCGATTTGAATGAGACATTGTCGCAGATATGGCTGCGATAAATGATGGTGGTTAGCATAGTGATTCCAGATGGGAGGGATAAGCATTCACAGTAGCAGTTATCAGGCTAAGGGTCTCGTAAAACTACGTTTTGTCTTAACAAAAAAGATACACTAAAAATCCCTTTTTTGTGCAAGGTTTTCCCTTTTTTTCTTTCCTTGTACAACATACAACGCTAAACCCCACCTTTACAAGCCAGAACCGCGCCAGGTAAAAAAAATTAAACAATTAAAAATCATATAGTTAAACTAACATGAATCATTATTGTGCAACTTTGTGTGTACAGGTTAATAATTATTGTATAAGTTTAATGGCAGTTAACAGATGAATGAAATGAAAGGAGCACATATGCAGCAGAATGGTTACATTCCAGATACAGCGAACGCAATTGCCCAGTATTTCAACAAAGCATCTTTGCCTTCCCAGCAGGAAACCCTGGGTCAGATCGTGATGGATATTCTTAACGAAGGGCGTCATCTCAACCGCAAAGCGCTATGCACCAAACTGTTGAGCCGCCTGGACCGCGCTCGCGCGCCGGAGGAAGAGAGCCATTATCAGACCTTAATTGGTCTGCTGTTTGCTGGCCAGGAATAACGTCATCGATCGTCGCCTGTTGCAGCGCCGCAGTAGCAGATGAGGGGCGATCGCTTCCACAAACCTGCTGCTGACCTGAATGCCCGTTCGCCTATTCAGGAAAAGGGTGGCATGCATAGAGACGGTTATGAATAACAGTGAAACTGAGGAAATAACCGATGAAATCATCGGCGAGGCGGTTCTAGCGCTTCTGAAAACGAATCGCCCGATTACCACCCCGACCCTGCTGGTTCGACTTCGGTTAATGCAGGCGACAGAACCAGATCGCCAGCGTAGAAAGATCATCGCTGCCGTGATCGAAGAAATTTGCGCGAAGCTTATCCGTCAGCGGAAGTACGCGCCTTTACAGGTAAAGAAAATCAATGGCCGTTGGGAAACCAGAGGTTCGCTGGCGCCAGACAGCATGCCGTCGGAAGCTAAAAAGATCCACTGATTATCCCAACCATGGTGAATTAAACAGAGTGAGAATGTGATGAGACAGACTATGCATCAGCAACCAGATATTTACGCAAGACTGCAGGACACCGCGCTCTCCGACTATTTCCGTAACGCCGGTGATAAACTGGTTGATGAGTCCGCCGTCATGTCGCTCGCCATCAACAGTATTCTCCAGTCCGAGGGCCACCTGAACAATAAGGCCATTATTTTATGGCTGATTCAGGCGCTGGAAACCACCGATGACGTGGTGACCGCGGACGTGATCCGAAAAACGCTGGAGATTGTCGTTGGCTACACCATGGACGATATCTAACGTCGTCACGCTTCTGGCCCGCCAGGACAACGCCTTCTCCGCAGAGCCTGTCCGCTCTGAGCAAAAAAAACCTCGCTAAGGCGAGGTTTTTTCTTTTACCTGATGGCGGTTCAGTGGGCGTTGACCACCACCCACATCGGCCCCTGCCCAACCGCATAGCGGCCTTTCTCCTGCAGCAGTCCCTGCTCACCGACGATATCGTACACCGCGATATGGTGCGACTTCTGCCCGGCGGCAATGAGATATTTACCGCTGTGATCGAGGTTAAAGCCGCGCGGCTGGGTCTCGGTAGGCTGATAGCCTTCCACCGCCAGCACGCTACCATCTTCCGAAACGCTGAACACCGTGATGATGTTGGCGGTACGATCGCAGGCGTAAAGATGACGGCCATCCGGGGTGATATGAATATCCGCCGCCCAGCGCACGCCGCTAAAATCAGGCGGCATCATATCCAGGGTCTGTACACATTCGATGTTGCCCTTAGGATCTTTCAGCTCCCAGACGTCAATCGAGCTGTTTAGCTCATTGACGCAGTAACCATACTGCTGGTTGGGATGGAATACCATGTGACGCGGACCGGCGCCCTCGACGGTCGTCACTTCCGCGGGCTCCTGTGCCGAGAGGAAACCATCGTCGCTGAGGGTAAACAGGCAAATGCGATCCTGCTTCAGCGCCGGCACCCACAGGGTGCGATTATCCGGGGAGATATTGGCCGAGTGGCAGCCTTCCAGCCCTTCCACCACGGTGATGGTTTCGCCCGGCAGGCCATCGTGCAGCGGGGTCACGCTGACACAGCCCTGATTGTAGGAGGCGCTGAAGACAAAGCGGCCATGGTGATCGGTAGAGATATGGGTCGGGCTGCCCGGCAGCGCAGCTTCGCCCGCAAAGGTTAACGCCCCGTTATCCGGCGTGATGCGATAGGCCAGCACGCGAAACTCCGGACGAACGCCAACGTACAGAAATTCCTTGTTGGGGCTGACCACCATCGGCTGGACCTGCCCTGGGGCATCAACCACCTGCACCAGCGTCAGTTTGCCGTCCGCTTCAAGACTCCAGACATGGATTTGTTGGCTTTCCGGGCTGGCGGTATAAACGGTTTGTTTCATGACTACTCCTTCCCTCACTGCACGTGGAATTTTCATTTTCAGGATAACAGCACCCTGAAAATTATAAGACATCCGCCCATGATACTCGCATCGTCCGCCGAATTTCCGCCGGACGGCGGCACAAAGGGCATACAGACATTCACGGCAGATGTGGAAAAATTGGTCCTGACGCCACGGCGGTGTACCATCATGGCCAGGTCACTTTCAACATCAACCGGAAATAACACATGACAACACGCGTGATTGCCCTGGATTTAGACGGCACCCTGCTTACCAGCAAAAAAACCATTCTGCCCGCTTCGCTGGAGGCGCTGGCCCGCGCCAGAGAGGCAGGCTATCAGGTCATCGTCGTCACCGGACGTCATCACGTCGCTATCCATCCTTTTTATCAGGCACTGGCTCTCGATACACCTGCAATTTGTTGTAATGGCACCTATTTGTATGATTATCACGCAAAAAAGGTTTTGGCCGCCGATCCTATGCCGGTGGAGCAAGCGGTAAGCCTCACTGCCATGCTTGCCAAACAGCAGATCCACGGCCTGGCATATGTGGACGACGCGATGCTTTATGAACACCCCACCGGGCATGTGATCCGCACCCGCAACTGGGCGCAAGCGTTACCGGAAGATCAGCGTCCAGTTTTCGCTCAGGTCGATTCGCTGGCGCAGGCGGTTCGCGAAGTTAACGCGGTATGGAAATTCGCTCTCACCGATGACGACATTCCCCGCCTGCAGCGGTTTGCGCAGCAGGTTGGCGAGACGCTGGGCCTCGAGTGCGAATGGTCGTGGCACGATCAGGTAGATATCGCGCGCGCCGGCAACAGCAAAGGCAAACGCCTGGCGCAATGGGTGGCCGACCAGGGGCTGTCGATGCAGGATGTGGTGGCCTTCGGCGATAACTACAACGATCTTAGCATGCTGGAAGCGGCGGGCACCGGGGTGGCGATGGGCAACGCGGTGGACGAGGTGAAAGCCCGCGCCAACATAGTCATCGGCGACAATGAGTCCACGAGCATCGCCGAGTTTATCTACCGCCAACTGCTGTAATCAGGCGGCGATCGACACGCTTTTGATCTGGGCAAACACCTGCTGACCTGGCGCTATCGCCAGGTCGTCCCGCGCCCATGGGCTAATCCTGGCCCATAGCAGACGGTCACTCACTCTGAGCTGCACTTCAATCTGTCCGTTGACCTCCAGACACTGAGCCACCTCGGCGCGCAAGATATTGCGGATGCTGGTCCCGGACGGCTGGGCCAGTGTCAGCGAAACGTCCGACGCCTGAATGCGGATCCGTGCGGTGTCGCCTGCGGGACGTTCGAGCCGGTTGACCCACAGCAACTGGTCCCCCAGCGCCAGGGCCGTCATCGCATACTGCGGGTGCTGCGCGGCGACGGTGGCGCTAAGGATCGTACTCTGCTGCTCCGCCGGCAGCCAGGGGTGCATCACGCTGCTGCTCCAGACCTCCTCCAGCGGACCGAAAGCTTTCACCTTACCGGCCTCCAGCACCAGCACACGATCGGCCAGATGCTGGATCTCATCCAGCGAGTGGCTGACGTAGAGCATCGGAATATGAATCTCCTGCGCCAGCCGCTGCAGGTAGGGCAATAGCTCGCGTTTGCGCGGAATGTCCAGCGAGGCCAGCGGCTCATCCAGCAGCAGTAGCTCTGGCGCGGTCAGCAGGGCGCGGCCGATAGCCACTCGCTGCTTTTCGCCGCCGGATAACCGGCCCGGCAGACGATCCAGCAAGGGCGCAATCCCCAGCAGATCCACCAGCTTATCGAACTGGCTGACCATGGATTTCGCCATCCCATACTGCAGATTGCCGCGCACTTTATAATGGGGAAACAGGCGCGCATCCTGAAAGACATAGCCGATACGGCGCTGCTCCGGCGCCAGGCAGATACGCTGCGCGGTGTCGTTCAGCACCCGGCCATTGAGCACGATCCGCCCCGCCTGGGGTCGGGTCAGGCCGCTGATGGCGTTAATCAACGAGGTTTTGCCCGCGCCGGAGACGCCAAAGACGGCGGTGATCCCGCTGGCGGGCAGAGTTTCACGGATCTGCAGGCAGTGGCTACCGAGGGTCTGGGTAAAGTCCAGCTCCAGCATCATTATCCTCCCATGCGCTGGCGGCTCACGCGGGCCAGCCATTCCGAAATCAGCAGCGAAACCAGCGCCAGACCGATGGCGATGAGGCAGAGGCGGGCCGCCGCCCCCTCCCCGCCCGGGGTTTGAATCAAGGTGTACATAGCCGAAGGGAGGGTGCGCGTTTCACCGGGAATATTGGAAACGAACGTGATGGTCGCGCCAAATTCCCCTAACGAGCGGGCGAAGGCCAGCACCGTGCCGACAATAATCCCCGGCAGAGTCAACGGCAACGTAATGGTCAAAAATACCCGCCAGCGGCTGGCCCCGAGGGTTCTCGCCGCTTGCTCCAGTTTGACGTCCACCCCTTCCAGCGCCAGGCGAATGGCGCGCACCATCAGCGGGAAAGACATCACCGCCGCCGCCAGCACCGCCCCGCGCCAGCTAAAAGCAAAGCTGATGCCGAACCAGTCATACAGCCAGCTGCCAATAAACCCGCGCCGCCCCATGGCCACCAGCAGCAGGTACCCCACCACCACCGGAGGCAGCACCAGCGGCAGATGGAGAATACTGTCGAGCAGGGCCTTGCCGGGAAAGGTGCGCCGGACCAGCAGCCAGGAAAAAAAGATGCCAAAGGGCAGGCTCAAGGCCACCGCCAGGGAGGAGACTTTCAGGCTCAGCAGCACCGCCTGCCATTCGGGTTCGCTCAGAAACATCAGCGGGTGGTAAATCCGTAACGTTTAAAGATAGCGGACGCTTCCGGCCCTTTCAGGTAGTCATAGAAGGCGCTCACAGCCGCATTGCGGTGCCCATCGACAATCGCCAGCGGGTACTCGACTTTCTGATGCGAGGCTTCCGGGAAGGTGCCGACCACTTTCACCCCCTTGCTGGCCACGGCATCGGAGCCATAGACAATCCCCAGCGGCGCTTCGTTGCGCTCCACCAGCGCCAGCGCACCGCGCACGTCTTCAGCCGGGGCGAGCTTCGGCGACAACGTCTCCCAGGCACCGAGTTTCTGCAGTGCCTCTTTGGCATAGATACCGGCCGGGACATGCTGTGGATCGCCCACCGCCAGACGGCCTCCTTTCAGCAGGCTGGTCCAGTCGGTTTTCTCATCAATGGTTATCGCCCCCTGCGCACTGGCTTTCGGCGCGACCACTACCAGGCTGTTGCCAAGCAGAGTGGCGCGGGTTGCCGGATCGATGGCCTTTTTATCTGCCGCGTAATCCATCCATTTCTGATCGGCGGAGATAAACAGGTCCGCTGGCGCACCCGCTTCTATCTGCCGCGCCAGCGTCGAAGACGAGGCAAACGACGACACGACCTCGACGTTTTTTTCTTTCTTGTACGCCTGGGCAATATCCTGCATCGCGTTGGTTAACGATGCGGCGGCGAAAACGGTCACTTTACCCTCTGCCGCCAGCGCCTGACCCGCGACGCACAGCGTGAGTGATACCCCGACAACCCCGCGTAACCAAGAACCTGCCATCTTACTCTCCTGTCAATGCGTTATGTAGTCGATAATATAACGATATGCGAAGCGTTTTTATAGTGATACAGGACAATAAAACGAAGGGAAATGATACAGGAGGGAAATAGCACAGCGCCCGGTTAAACCGGGCGCCGGGAAATCAGTGATTTTGCTGGCTGCGATCTTTGTGGCCTACGCCGGAGAAGAAGTTGAACACTTCGCCAAGACCGTAAATCAGTCCCAGGATGACCGCCATCACCACCGGTACCATGATGACCGCAAAAACCAGACTTTTCAAAAGCTCTAACATGGTTCACTCCAGATAGTATGATTTCCTGATTGTAACGATTTCAGCCGAAAAAACACGTCCCATTTGTGCGGTGGGTAATGACCAACCGCGCAGAGAGGTTTTGCAAGTGGGCGACTATCGGTCACAATACCCTTTTTTGTCAGGAAACGATTATGCAGGCCGAAATTCTTCTTACCCTTAAGCTACAGCAGCGCCTGTTTGCCGATCCGCGGCGGATCGCCCTGCTCAAACAAATTGACCAGACCGGTTCGATAAGCCAGGGGGCGAAGCATGCGGGTATCAGCTATAAGAGCGCTTGGGATGCCATCAATGAGATGAACCAGCTCAGCGAACAGCCGCTGGTGGATCGCGCCACCGGCGGAAAGGGCGGCGGCGGCGCGGTGCTGACCCGCTACGGGCAGCGTCTGATCCAGCTGTACGATCTGCTGGCGCAGATCCAGCAGAAAGCGTTTGATGTACTCAGCGATGACGATGCCCTGCCGCTGGATAGCCTGCTGGCGGCCATCTCGCGCTTTTCCCTGCAGACCAGCGCCCGCAACCAGTGGTTCGGCACCATTACCGGCCGCGATCGCCAGCAGGTGCAGCAGCACGTGGAAGTACTGTTGGCTGACGGAAAAACCCGCCTGAACGTCGCCATCACCGCGCAAAGCGCTGAGAAGCTGGGACTCGATGAGGGCCAGGAGGTGCTGGTCCTGCTCAAAGCGCCATGGGTCGGCATCACCCTCGATCCCGCAGCAGCCCGCCAGGCTGATAACCAGCTGTCGGGACGTATCAGTCATATCGAATGCGGGTCCGGACAGTGCGAAGTACTGATGACCCTGGCGGACGGTCAAACCCTGTGCGCCACCCTGCCACAGGCGCAGGCCGCTGGCCTGGCGGAAGGAACGGAGGCGATCGCTTACTTCAATGCCGATCGCATCATCCTCGCGACGTTATGCTGACCCCATTGACATTACGCGTCTGAAGTCGTATCCCTGATGCACATCGCTGCAAAAAATGGGATACATCATGTCATCATTGCAAATTTCGCAAGGCACGTTTCGCCTGAGCGATACAAAGACCTTAAAAATAGACCACCTGAGCGTGGCGGCGGGTGAAAGCTGGGCGTTCGTCGGCAGCAACGGCAGCGGCAAATCCGCCCTCGCGCGAGCCCTGGCCGGCGACCTGCCCCTGCTCAGCGGCCAGCGCGAAAGCCATTTCTCCCGCGTGACCCGCCTCTCCTTCGAACAATTGCAGAAGCTGGTCAGCGACGAGTGGCAGCGCAATAACACCGACCTGCTCAGCCCAGGCGAAGAAGACACCGGCCGCACCACCGCGGAGATTATCCAGGATGAGGTGAAAGATCCTGCCCGCTGCGCGCGCCTGGCCGAACAGTTTGGCATCAGCGCCCTGCTGGACCGCCGGTTTAAATACCTGTCGACCGGGGAAACGCGTAAGACCCTGCTGTGTCAGGCCCTGATGACCGATCCGCAACTGCTGATCCTCGATGAACCTTTCGACGGTCTCGACGTCAACTCCCGCCAGCAGCTGGCTGCCCTGCTGGCCGACCTGCACAGCGCCGGCATCACCCTGGTGCTGGTGCTCAACCGCTTCGATGAGATCCCGGAGTTTGTGCAATTCGCCGGCGTGCTGGCTGACTGCACCCTTAGCGAGACCGGCGAGAAGTCTTCCCTGCTGCAGCAGGCGCTGGTCGCCCAGCTGGCGCACAGTGAAAAACTGGACGGCATCACCCTGCCGGAGCCGGATGTCCCACCGGCCCGTCATGCGCTGGCAGACTCGGCGCCGCGTATCGTGCTCAACGACGGCGTGGTCTCCTATAACGATCGCCCGGTCATCAATCACCTCTCATGGACCGTGAATCCGGGCGAACACTGGCAGATCGTCGGTCCCAACGGCGCCGGTAAATCTACGCTGCTGAGCCTGGTCACCGGGGATCATCCGCAGGGCTACAGCAACGATCTCACGCTCTTTGGCCGCCGGCGCGGCAGCGGTGAGACCATCTGGGATATTAAAAAGCATATCGGCTACGTCAGCAGCAGCCTGCATCTGGACTACCGGGTCAGCACCAACGTCCGCAACGTCATCCTGTCGGGATATTTTGACTCGATCGGCATTTATCAGGCGGTCTCCGACAAGCAGCATAAGCTGGTGCAGCAATGGCTGGATATTCTCGGCATCGATAAGCGCACCGCCGACGCGCCGTTTCACAGTCTGTCGTGGGGCCAGCAGCGGCTGGCGCTTATCGTCCGCGCGCTGGTGAAGCATCCAACCCTGCTGATCCTCGATGAACCGCTGCAGGGGCTGGACCCCCTCAACCGCCAGCTGGTGCGCCGCTTTGTCGACGTGTTGATTGGCGAAGGGGCCACACAGCTGCTGTTTGTCTCGCACCATGCGGAAGATGCCCCGGACTGTATTACCCATCGCCTGGCGTTCGTTCCCAGTGGAGACGGTTACACTTATCAGCTCGGCCCCGTGGCCTGACGCCCCCTGCCGGGGATCGAAAGATCCCTGGTATTTTTCAGAAAAATAGCGCCAAACAAACCTAAGTCATTGAATTAAAATTCAAAATATAAAATTTACGTTATTTACACCCCAAGTGTAAACGATTCCACTAACTTGTGCTATGTCACACTTTTCACTTCTTTGATATGCTATCTTCCTCACAAACGATAAGCCGAATGGAGCGAATCATGAAAGTTCTGGTTACAGGTGGTAGCGGTTACATTGGAAGTCATACCTGCGTTCAACTGCTGCAGCAGGGACACGAGGTGGTGATCCTCGACAATCTCTGCAACAGCAAGCGCAGCGTACTGCCGGTGATTGAACGTCTCGGCGGCAAAGAAGCCACCTTTATTGAAGGCGATATTCGTAACGAAGCGCTGATGACGGAGATCCTCCACGATCACGCCATTGAGGCAGTGATCCACTTCGCCGGGCTGAAAGCCGTCGGGGAGTCCGTCGCCAAGCCGCTGGAATATTACGACAATAACGTCACCGGCACACTGAAATTAGTCTCTGCCATGCGCGCCGCTGGCGTGAAGAACTTTATCTTTAGCTCCTCCGCTACCGTCTACGGCGATCAGCCGAAAATCCCGTATGTCGAAAGCTTCCCGACCGGCACCCCGCAAAGCCCTTACGGCAAAAGCAAGCTGATGGTAGAGCAGATCCTGACCGACCTGCAGAAAGCCCAGCCGGAGTGGAGCATTGCCCTGCTGCGCTACTTCAACCCGGTCGGCGCCCACCCGTCGGGCGACATGGGGGAAGACCCGCAGGGGATCCCGAACAACCTGATGCCCTACATCGCCCAGGTCGCCGTTGGCCGTCGCGAATCGCTGGCCATTTTTGGTAACGACTATCCGACCGAAGATGGTACCGGCGTGCGCGATTACATCCATGTGATGGACCTCGCCGATGGCCACGTCGCGGCCATGGAAAAACTGGCTGACAAAGCCGGGGTGCATATCTACAACCTTGGCGCCGGCGTCGGCAGCAGCGTGCTCGACGTAGTCAATGCTTTCAGCAAGGCCTGCGGCAAACCCATTAACTACCATTTCGCGCCGCGCCGCGATGGCGACCTCCCGGCCTACTGGGCGGATGCTGCCAAGGCCGACCGCGAGCTGAACTGGCGCGTAACGCGCAACCTGGACGAAATGGCGCAGGACACCTGGCACTGGCAGTCCCGTCATCCGCAGGGTTATCCAGACTAAGGAACCTTCATGAGCGTATTTAACCCCGTTGACCATCCACATCGTCGTTATAACCCGTTAACCGGACAGTGGATTCTGGTTTCTCCGCATCGCGCCAAGCGCCCCTGGCAGGGGGCGCAGGAAACGCCGGCAAAACAGACCTTGCCGGCCCACGATCCGGACTGTTTCCTGTGCCCGGGCAACACCCGGGTGACCGGCGACACCAACCCGAATTACACCGGTACCTACGTATTTACCAACGACTTTGCGGCCCTGATGACCGACACCCCGGACGCACCGGAGAGTGACGATCCGCTGATGCGCTGCCAGAGCGCCCGCGGCACCAGTCGGGTGATCTGCTTCTCGCCAGACCACAGCAAAACGCTGCCGGAACTGAGCCTTGAAGCGCTGGAAGACGTGGTTAAAACGTGGCAGGAACAGACCGCGGACCTCGGGAAAAGCTACCCGTGGGTGCAGGTCTTTGAAAACAAAGGGGCAGCGATGGGCTGCTCCAACCCTCACCCGCATGGTCAGGTGTGGGCCAACAGTTTCCTGCCCAATGAAGCGGAACGGGAAGACCGTCTGCAGAAAGAGTATTACGCCGCACAGGGCCAGCCGATGCTGCTGGACTATGTGCAGCGCGAACTGGCCGACGGCAGCCGCACGGTGGTGGACACCGAGCACTGGCTGGCGGTGGTGCCCTACTGGGCCGCCTGGCCGTTCGAAACGCTGCTGTTGCCGAAAGCGCACGTGCAGCGCATAACCGATCTCACCGACGCCCAGCGCAGCGATCTGGCGCTGGCGTTGAAAAAGCTGACCAGCCGTTACGACAACCTGTTCCAGTGCTCATTCCCCTACTCCATGGGCTGGCACGGCGCGCCGTTTAACGACGAAGACCATAACCACTGGCAGCTTCATGCCCACTTTTATCCGCCGCTGCTGCGCTCCGCGACGGTCCGCAAGTTTATGGTTGGTTATGAGATGCTGGCCGAAACTCAGCGCGATCTGACCGCCGAGCAAGCTGCCGAACGACTGCGCGCCGTCAGCGACGTCCATTTTCGTGAATCCGGAGTGTAATGATGAGTCTGAAAGAGAAAACCCAAACCCTGTTCGCTGACGCCTTCGGCTACCCGGCCAGCCATGTCATTCAAGCGCCAGGCCGCGTCAACCTGATCGGCGAGCATACCGATTACAACGACGGTTTTGTGCTGCCCTGCGCTATCGACTACCAGACGGTGATCAGCTGTGCGCCGCGCGACGATCGTACCGTGCGGGTGATTGCCGCCGATTACGACAATCAGACCGATGAGTTCTCTCTCGACGCGCCGATTATCAGCCACGACACCCAGCAGTGGTCGAACTATGTCCGCGGCGTGGTAAAGCATCTGCAGCAGCGGAACAGCCACTTTGGCGGCGCGGATCTGGTGATCAGCGGCAATGTACCGCAGGGTGCGGGGTTAAGCTCCTCAGCCTCGCTGGAAGTCGCCGTCGGCACCGTGTTCCAACAGCTGTATCATCTGCCGCTGGATGGCGCGCAAATCGCCCTCAACGGCCAGGAGGCGGAAAACCAGTTCGTCGGCTGCAACTGCGGCATCATGGATCAGCTGATTTCAGCGCTGGGCAAAAAAGACCACGCGCTGCTGATCGACTGCCGTTCGCTGGGCACCAAAGCCGTCTCGATGCCGAAAGGCGTGGCGGTGGTGATCATCAACAGCAACTTTAAGCGCACCCTCGTCGGCAGCGAGTACAACACCCGTCGTGAACAGTGCGAAACCGGCGCGCGCTTCTTCCAGCAGCCCGCCCTGCGCGATGTCACCCTTGAGCAATTTAACGCCGTCGCCCATGAGCTGGATCCGGTCGTCGCGAAGCGCGTACGCCACGTGCTGACGGAGAATGCCCGCACTGTGGAAGCCGCCAGCGCCCTCGAAAAAGGCGACCTGAAGCGGATGGGTGAGCTGATGGCAGAGTCCCACGCCTCGATGCGTGATGATTTCGAGATCACCGTCCCGCAGATCGACACCCTGGTGGAGATCGTTAAGGCCGCGATCGGCGATAAGGGCGGCGTGCGCATGACCGGCGGCGGCTTTGGCGGCTGCGTGGTAGCGTTAATCCCGGAAGATCTGGTCGATACCGTTCAGCAGGCCGTTGCCAACGAGTATGAAGCGAAAACCGGTATTAAAGAGACATTCTATGTCTGCAAACCGTCACAGGGGGCCGGGCAATGCTAACGCAAACCACCGCGCTGGCCCCGGACGGCCGGCCATGGCAGCAGGTGACCCTGCGCAATAAGTCGGGGATGACCGTCACCGTGGCGGACTGGGGCGCGACGCTGCTCAGCGCCGAGGTGCCGCTGGCCGATGGCAGCCTGCGCCGACCGCTGCTGGGCTGCGCAAAGCTGGAAGACTATGCTCGCCAGGCCGCATTTCTTGGCGCCTCGGTAGGCCGCTACGCCAACCGTATCGGCCACAGCCGCTTCCCGCTTGACGGCCAGGTCGTCAACGTCACGCCGTCAAACGACGCGGGCCACCAGCTCCACGGCGGCCCGGAAGGGTTTGATAAGCGCCGCTGGCGCATTGTCCGCGCCGACGAGCAGGAAGTGCTGTTCGCCCTGACCTCGCCTGATGGCGATCAAGGCTTTCCGGGCACCCTGCAGGCCACCGCGCACTATCGTCTGAGCGACGATAACCGCATCGCGATTACCTATCGCGCCACCGTGGACCAACCCTGCCCGGTGAATATGACCAATCACGTCTATTTCAACCTCGACGGTGAGCAGGGCGATGTGCGCCAGCATCAGCTCCAGATCCTCGCCCAGAGGTATCTGCCGGTGGAAAGCGACGGTATCCCGGATGGCGAACTGAAAGATGTTGCTAACACCAGCTTTGATTTCCGCCAGCCGAAAACCATCGCCGCCGACTTCCTCGCGGATGCCGATCAGCAAAAGGTGAAGGGATACGATCATGCCTTCCTGCTGGATGCCAAAGGCGACGCCAGCCAGCCTGCGGCACAGGTCTGGTCGCAGGATGGCAAGCTGCAGATGACGGTCTATACCTCCGCTCCGGCGCTGCAGTTTTACTCCGGCAACTATCTCGGCGGCACCCCGTCGCAGACGACGGAGCCCTACGCCGACTGGCAGGGGCTGGCGCTGGAGAGCGAATTCCTGCCGGATTCGCCGAACCATCCGCAATGGCCGCAGCCGGACTGTGTATTACGTCCGGGCCAGGAGTACGTCAGCCTGACGGAATATCAGTTTATCGCCCGATAATCGCCAGCGCCCTCCATCAGGGGGCGCTGCTTTTCGTCCCCGCCCTCCTCTCTGCCGCCTCTTTTTTCAGCAACCTGCTCTATTTTCCGTCACCAAAGGACAAAAAAATAACCTGTGTATTACAAGCACCTTACACTGCGCCACTATTTTCGCTATGGTTAGGGATAAGCATTGCCGTGCGCCAAATCACGGCAATATAATGAGAATAGTTATCAATCAATAACACATACACCATCACATTCAGCGCACCGTTCGCGGCGCGAGGGATGGCGTGTAGAGAGGAGTGAGAGAATGGCTGTAACTAAGCTGGTACTGGTTCGTCATGGCGAAAGCCAGTGGAACAACGAAAACCGCTTCACCGGTTGGTACGACGTGGATCTGTCCGAGAAAGGCGTTAGCGAAGCGAAAGCAGCGGGTAAACTGCTGAAGGCTGAAGGCTTCAGCTTTGATTTTGCTTATACCTCCGTGCTGAAACGTGCCATCCACACCCTGTGGAACGTGCTGGACGAACTGGATCAGGCCTGGCTGCCGGTTGAGAAATCCTGGAAGCTGAACGAGCGTCATTACGGCGCGCTGCAGGGCCTGAACAAAGCGGAAACCGCTGAAAAATACGGTGACGAGCAGGTTAAACAGTGGCGTCGCGGCTTCGCTGTCACTCCGCCGGAGCTGACCAAAGACGACGAGCGCTACCCGGGCCACGATCCGCGCTATGCAAAACTGACCGACGCCGAACTGCCGACCACTGAAAGCCTGGCGCTGACCATCGACCGCGTCGTGCCTTACTGGAACGAAACCATTCTGCCGCGCCTGAAAAGCGGTGAGCGCGTGATCATCGCCGCTCACGGTAACTCCCTGCGCGCGCTGGTGAAATACCTCGACAACATGGGCGAAGACGAGATCCTCGAACTGAACATCCCGACCGGCGTACCGCTGGTATATGAGTTCGATGAAAACTTCAAGCCGATCAAACATTACTATCTGGGCAACGCGGAAGAGATCGCGGCGAAAGCTGCTGCCGTCGCCAACCAGGGTAAAGCGAAGTAATTTCTCCTGGTGAGAACAAAAAAGCGTGGAAATCTCCACGCTTTTTTTATGACCTGCGCTAGCGCGGAGTAGCTTAGCCGCGGCGGGTTTTCACCGCTTCCGCCAGCTGACGCAGGATAGTTTCGGTATCCTCCCAGCCGATGCAGGCGTCGGTGACGCTCTTGCCGTAGGTCAGCGGTTCACCGCTCTCGAGGCTCTGGTTGCCTTCCACCAGATGGCTTTCAATCATCACGCCCATAATGGCGCGCTCGCCGCCGGCGATCTGCTGGCATACGTCGGCGCCCACTTCCATCTGCTTCTTGAACTGCTTGCTGGAGTTGGCATGGCTGAAGTCGATCATCACCTGGGCCGGAAGACCCGCTTTCGCCAGACCGATTTTCACCTCCGCCACGTGCTTCGCGCTGTAGTTAGGCTCTTTGCCGCCGCGCAAAATAATATGGCAGTCGCCGTTACCGCTGGTATTCACGATGGCGGAGTGGCCCCACTTGGTGACCGACAGGAAACAGTGCGGCGCGCCGGCGGCGTTAATCGCATCGATAGCCACCTTGATGGTGCCATCGGTACCGTTTTTAAAGCCCACCGGGCAGGAGAGTCCGGAGGCGAGCTCACGGTGCACCTGGGATTCGGTGGTACGCGCGCCAATGGCGCCCCAGCTCATCAGATCGGCGACATACTGCGGGGTGATCATATCGAGGAATTCCCCCGCCGCCGGCAGGCCGCTGTCGTTAATGTCCAGCAGCAGTTTGCGCGCGATGCGCAACCCGTCGTTGATGCGGAAGCTGTTATCCATATGGGGATCGTTGATGAGCCCTTTCCAGCCGACGGTGGTGCGCGGTTTTTCAAAATAGACCCGCATGACGATCTCGAGCTCGCCCTTCAGCGCCTCGCGCAGGGTCAGCAGGCGGGCGGCATACTCTTTCGCCGCTGCCGGATCGTGAATAGAACAAGGCCCAATCACCACCAGCAGACGGTCATCGTCGCCTTTGAGGATCTGATGGATCGCTTTGCGAGCATGTGCAACGGTGTTTGCAGCATTTTCGGTAGCAGGGAATTTTTCCAGGAGCGCAACGGGAGGTAATAATTCGTTGATCTCTTTAATGCGTAAATCGTCGTTCTGATAATTCATCTTCTTTCCAGCGTTGCCATACTTATTCAATGAAATGCAATCCCTCCAATCTATCTCTTCGCTGAAATAGTGTAAACGTGATTTTACAGTAGTGATGGAATAATCCTGGAAATAGGCAAAAATACGCCATAAAGTAGCGAAACCAGGCTCATGAACTACAATATTTAACTGTTAAAGCTAATTAAGTCTTACGTTTCAGGATTATATAGTGACACTGCGATCGTCTGCGGAGTCTTAAACCATAGCGAGTCAGATCCCTGGCACACTCACCGCGGGAAGCGCATTTCCCCTTCCCGGCTTAACAGGAGTATCCGATGAATATGAAAAAACTGACGACCCTTTTGCTCACCGCCACCTTAGGTCTTGCCAGCGGCGCGGCCCTGGCGGCAGACACCGGCGCCCAGTCCAATAATGGCCAGGCCAACTCTTCCGCGGATGCCGGTCAGGTGGCGCCGGATGCCCGTGAGAACGTGGCGCCGAACAACGTGGACAATAGTCAGATCAACTCTGGCTCTGGGGGCACCACGGGCTCGACGATGACCCAGGATAATATGTCGAGCGATGAGGTACATAAAAACTCGATGTGTAAAGACGGCCGCTGTCCGGACACCGGTAAAAAACTGGACAACGGCGGCAATACGACCCAAGACAACAGCAAAACCGACGGCACCACCCAGTAACACATGAGGTGGGCAGATCGAAGAAAAGGCGAGCCGGTCTCGCCTTTTCTTCGTTTTTTATCGCTCTCTGTTTATGATGTCATAGCGTAATAATGATAACTATTAAGGGACGACACTATGGCGCACTCGCATTCGCACTCCTCTGTCCAGGCTCCGGATAACAGCAACGCCCGCCGGCTGCTATGGGCGTTTATCGTCACCGCCGGCTTTATGCTGATTGAAGCCGTCGGCGGCGCGATCTCCGGCTCGCTGGCCCTGCTGGCGGATGCCGGCCATATGCTCACCGACTCCGCCGCTCTGCTGTTTGCGCTGCTGGCGGTTCGCTTCGCCAGCCGCCCACCAAATGCCCGCCATACCTTTGGCTGGTTGCGTTTAACCACCCTGGCGGCGTTTCTCAATGCTATTGCTCTGGTGGTGATCACCATGCTGATTGTCTGGGAGGCGATTCAGCGCTTCCAGCATCCGCAGCCGGTAGCCGGCGTGACGATGATGGTCATTGCAGTCGCCGGTCTGCTGGCCAACGTGCTGGCGTTTTGGATCCTACATCGGGGTAGCGAGGAGCGGAATCTTAACGTACGCGCCGCAGCGCTACACGTGCTTGGCGACCTGCTGGGCTCGGTCGGCGCGATCGTGGCGGCCGTGGTGATCCTCACCACCGGCTGGACGCCTGTCGACCCGATTCTTTCCGTGCTGGTTTCCTGCCTGGTATTACGTAGTGCCTGGCGATTACTGAAAGAGAGTCTGAATGAATTGCTGGAAGGCGCGCCGCGTTCGCTGGATGTGGCGGCCCTGCAGCGGGATATCCGTCGCTCTATCCCGGAGGTACGCGATGTTCACCACGTCCACGTCTGGCTGGTGGGGGAAAAACCGGTGATGACGCTCCATGTACAGGTCGTTCCACCGCACGACCATGACGCGTTACTCAACCGCATCCTGCATTTCCTGGAACATAAATATGAAATTGCGCATGCCACGGTGCAGATGGAGTACCAGCCCTGCAGCGGCCCGGAGTGCCATCTCAACACGATGCACGCCGGGCACGATCATCACCACCACCATTAGCCAGAAAACGCGTGAGAACCTCGCTCACGCGCGCTGTTTATCCACATCCGGCTGCCGTTCAACGCAATGAACGTCAGCAAGAGGTATTCCAGCGACATGGCATAGACGCCCTGACGGGCAAAAATCACCACGCTTATCACGTTGACGATCACCCACAGCAGCCAGTTTTCAACATACTTGCGGGTCATTAAGATCATCGCCACCACCGACAGCACCGTCATGCAGGAGTCCCAGAACGGGAAAGCATCCGGCTGCAGTTCCGGCATAGTGACCTGCAAACCGAGCGCTTGCATCAGGCTGACAGCGATCCGCGTCAGGAAAGCAAAGAACGGGTTGATAAACAGGGTCAGCAAGCCGATCGCTACCACGCAGGCCGCCAGCCAGCCCAGCGCTTTGCTGCGCGGCAGCCAGCGGATCTGCAGCTCAGCCTCATGGTTGCTGCTTTGTCGCGACCATGCATACCAGCCGTAAACGTTAGCGGCAAAAAAGAACAGCTGCAGCAGCAGGCTGGCGTACAGCTGGATCTGAAAGAAGATGATGGCGAACAGCGTGACGTTGACCAGCCCGAAAGCATAGTTACTGATCTTCTCCAGGCTCGCCAGCCAGATACACAACAGCCCGGCAATCGTCCCCACGGCCTCTATCCAGGAGAGATCGTACCCCCCAGCGCCGATGGGTATATGTACTAAAATATTCTGCGTGCTAAAAAAATCCATTTCCTCCCCTCAGCGTCTGGCGACGCGACAATAGGTTATCCCCGTAGTGTAGCCGCAAAATCCAGCATCCGGTTAAGGGGAATTAATGCGCCGGTTCGCAGCGCTTCGTCGACATGGATTTCATGTGCAGCGCCGCCCTGCTCGAGACCCTCGGCAATGGCTTTCAGGCCATTCATCGCCATCCACGGACAATGCGCGCAGCTGCGACAGGTCGCTCCTTCGCCGGCGGTGGGCGCTTCCAGCAGCGTTTTCTCCGGCACCGCCTGCTGCATTTTATAGAAAATACCGCGATCGGTGGCCACGATCAGCTGGCGCTGGGGCAGGCTTTTCGCCGCCGCAATCAGCTGGCTGGTGGAGCCTACGGCATCGGCCATCTCAACGATCGCCTGCGGCGACTCGGGATGGACCAGCACGGCGGCTTCGGGATGCAGAGCCTTCATCCGCATCAACGCCTGGGTTTTAAACTCGTCGTGCACGATGCACGCCCCCTGCCAGCACAGCACGTCTGCGCCGGTCTGACGCTGAACGTAACGCCCAAGGTGGCGGTCCGGCGCCCAGAGGATCTTTTGACCAAGACTATCCAGATGGTCAATGAGTTCCACGGCGATGCTGGAGGTCACCACCCAGTCGGCGCGGGCCTTCACCGCGGCGGACGTATTGGCATAGACCACGACGGTGCGGTCAGGATGGGCGTCGCAAAAGGCGTTGAATTCCTCAATCGGACAGCCCAGATCCAATGAACACTCGGCGTTCAGGGTCGGCATCAAAATGGTCTTTTCCGGGCTGAGAATTTTGGCGGTTTCCCCCATAAAACGCACCCCGGCGACCAGCAGCGTGGAGGCCGAATGGCGGGCGCCAAAGCGCGCCATCTCCAGCGAGTCGGCGATACAGCCGCCGGTCTCTTCCGCCAGCTGTTGAATTTCAGGATCGGTGTAGTAATGCGCCACCATCACGGCATCGCGCTCGCGTAGCAGGCGCTTGATTTTTTCGCGGTAAAACTGCTTTTCGTCGACGGTCAGCGGCTGCGGTTTAGCAGGGAAAGGATAAATCGCCGTTTCAGGATCAAACATTACGCTCATCATGCAATCTCGTTTTACTGGCTTAACTCTACAACCGTCTGTATGGCCTTTCGGCGGCTTAACACGGTCATGGTGTTTTATATGCTAAACAAGATAGCCGATTACGAGCTAAAAGTCGTGATGAATTTTGTACATCAGACCCTTTTCCCGGGGACGGTGCTGCGCATCTGCCCGAACGACCGGTTCGTATCCTGTGCAGGCACGGTAAGCGCAGCGTGACCGTGGGAAAATGATGAATTAAGAAATTATTAACATTGATGAGTGGCAGGGAAAATGCAGATAGCAAAAAGGCGCCTTTAGGGCGCCTTTTTACATTGGTGGGTCGTGCAGGATGACTCGGCTTCGCCTCGCCCTGCGGGCCGTCGCCGCAAGCGGCTCCGTTGTCTCACTACGTTCGACCCGAACCTGCTGCAGAGAAACTCGTCTCATCCTGAGACTCGCCCTGCGGGCCAACGCTGCCGCGTTGTTCAAAATTGTTCCCGACAATTTTGTCGAATCGTTGAGTTCTGCGCATAGCAAAAAGGCGCCTTTAGGGCGCCTTTTTACATTGGTGGGTCGTGCAGGATTCGAACCTGCGACCAATTGATTAAAAGTCAACTGCTCTACCAACTGAGCTAACGACCCCTTGCGGGATTTTACTGCTGCCATCATTCAGGATGGTGGGTCGTGCAGGATGACTCGACTTCGCCTCGCCCTTCGGGCCGTTGCTGTCGCAACGTTATCCTTCACGTTCAGCATCTGAGTTAAATGCTGAAATTGGTGGGTCGTGCAGGATTCGAACCTGCGACCAATTGATTAAAAGTCAACTGCTCTACCAACTGAGCTAACGACCCGCTCTGGTACTACCTGAATAATTTCACTCGACACCAATTCAGAAATTGGTAGGTCGTGCAGGATGACTCGGCTTTGCCTCGCCCTTCGGGCCGTTGCTGACGCAACGTTATCCTTCACGTTCAGCATCTGAGTTAAATGCTGAAATTGGTGGGTCGTGCAGGATTCGAACCTGCGACCAATTGATTAAAAGTCAACTGCTCTACCAACTGAGCTAACGACCCGAGTGGTGGGTGATGACGGGATCGAACCGCCGACCCCCTCCTTGTAAGGGAGGTGCTCTCCCAGCTGAGCTAATCACCCGAAACTGCGCTGGATACTACCGATACTGCGTCCACCTACCCCATCATAAAAATGATTGGAGTGCAGGATGACTCGCTTCGCTCGCCCTTCGGGCCGTAGCTGAAGCAACGTTATCCTTCACGTTTAACACCGACGTTCGATGTTAAAGATGGTGGGTCGTGCAGGATTCGAACCTGCGACCAATTGATTAAAAGTCAACTGCTCTACCAACTGAGCTAACGACCCGGTGGTGGGTGATGACGGGATCGAACCGCCGACCCCCTCCTTGTAAGGGAGGTGCTCTCCCAGCTGAGCTAATCACCCGATACTACGCTGGATACTACTAAGCGGTGGGTCGTGCAGGATGACTCGGCTTCGCCTCGCCCTACGGGCCGTTGCTGACGCAACGTTATCCTTCACGTTTTACTATCGCGTTCCACCAGAACGATTGGTGGGTCGTGCAGGATTCGAACCTGCGACCAATTGATTAAAAGTCAACTGCTCTACCAACTGAGCTAACGACCCACTCTGGCATCGCTTTGGGCTTGTTTGATATCCCTTGGCAACGGCGGCATATATTACTGATTTCAGAATTCAGCGCAACTAAAATTTCGATAAAGATCACTTAACTGCTGGCGATTCAGGCGACAAGACCAGAAATAACGCGATTTCTGGTCATGCCGTAATCAACCAAGAGCATTAAGTCGTTTTTGCGCTTGTTTCGCACCGTCGGTGCCGGGGAATTTATTGATCACCTGCTGGTAAACCGCTTTCGCTTTCGCGGTATCACCTTTGTCCTGCATGATCACGCCGACTTTAAACATCGCGTCAGGCGCTTTTGGCGATTTCGGGTAGTTCTTCACCACCGAAGCGAAGTAAAACGCCGCGTCGTCTTTTCTCCCCTTATTGTAGTTCAACTGCCCGAGCCAGTAGTTAGCGTTTGGCTGGTAGGTTGAATCCGGGTACTTTTTGACGAAGTTTTGAAACGCCACCATCGCGTCATCCTGGCGTGAGGCATCCTTCACCAGGGCAATAGCGGCATTATAATCGGTGTTCGCATCGCCGGTCATCGCCGGGGCGCCTGAGGTGGCCGCTGGCGCTGCGCTGGTGGCAGCCGCGCTCTGATCGCCAGAAGACGACGGAGCCTGCGCACCTGATGCTGCGCCGCCACCGCTGCTTAGACTATCTATCTGCAGCAGAATCTGTTTCTGGCGCTCAACGATCTGATTCAGCTGGTACTGGTTCTCCTGGATCTGCCCGCGGAGAGAATCAATGTCAGTCTGGTTATCAGAGAGTTGTTGCTGGAGTTGGGTTAAAAGCTGGCTGTGAGCATTGGAAATACGCTCGAGTTGAGTGACGCGGTCTTCGACCGAGCCTGAGCCGACACTACTGATTGGCGCCTGAGCAAAAGCGGCCCAGGGGGCCGCTATGCCAACCAGTAACGACAGACTCAATAAATGATGTCTGAAGTTACTGCTCATGCAATTCTCTTAGTAAACCAGTACGGCGCGACGGTTTTTGGCATATGCCGCTTCGTCATGACCCAGTACTGCTGGTTTTTCTTTACCGTAAGAAACGATGGAGATCTGATCGGCAGAAACACCTTTGCCCTGCAGATACATCTTAACGGCGTTAGCACGACGCTCACCCAGAGCGATGTTGTATTCCGGCGTACCGCGCTCATCCGCGTGACCTTCTACAGTCACTTTGTAGGACGGGTTGCTGCGCAGGAAGTTAGCGTGCGCGTCCAGCATAGCAGCGAAGTCAGAACGGATATCGTACTTGTCGAGATCGAAGTAAACGATGTTGTTCTGCTGCAGCTGCTGCATCTGCAGACGAGCTTGCTCTTCAGAAGACATGTTGCCGCCGTTACCGTTAGCGTCCATACCAGTGCCGGCACCCAGCATGCCTTCACCGCTCTGGTCGTTGCTGGCGTTCTTGTTAGAAGAACATGCCGCGATTGCCATAACCGGCAGAGCGATCATCAGCCCTTTCAGCACTTTGTTCAGTTGCATTTCTTTGATTCCTTTAATAATCAATTATTTATTATCACAGATACGGCGACCAGGCAGGCGATTTTACCTGTCCATCAGTTGCCGGAAGACGCGCTTTGAAACGCCCATCTGTAGAAACCAGATTCAGCACGGATCCCATCCCCTGAGAAGAGCTGTAGATTACCATAGTGCCGTTAGGTGCCAGACTTGGCGTTTCGTCTAAAAACGTTGATGACAGAACCTGTACACCACCCGTTTCCAGATCTTGTTTGGCAATGTGCTGCTGACCGCCGGCCGAGCTGACCATTACCATGGTTTTACCATCCGCGCTCACGTCGGCGTCCTGGTTCTGAGAACCTTCCCAGGTGATACGCTGCGGCGTGCCGCCATTAATGTTGACTTTATATACCTGCGGACGACCTGCCTGGTCAGAAGTGAAGGCCAGATTCTGGCTGTCCGGGAACCAGCTTGGTTCGGTGTTGTTGCTGCGACCGTTGGTCACCTGACGAATCTGACCGGATCCCAGATCCATTACGTACAGGTTCAGGCTACCGGTTTTCGACAGCGCGAACGCCAGTTTAGAACCATCCGGTGAGAACGCCGGGGCGCCGTTGTGCTGCGGGAAGGAGGCGATCTGACGCACAGAGGCGTTCGCCAGGGTCTGAACCACCAGCGCAGAACGACCGCTTTCAAAGGTAACGTAGGCCAGTTTAGAACCGTCCGGAGACCAGGCCGGGGACATCAGCGGCTGGGAGGAACGGTGAACCAGGAACTGGTTGTAACCATCGTAGTCGGACACGCGCAGTTCGTAAGGGTACTGGCCGCCGTTTTTCTGCACCACGTAGGCGATACGGGTACGGAAGGCGCCCTTGATGCCGGTCAGCTTCTCAAATACCGCGTCGCTGGCCGCGTGCGCCGCATAGCGCAGGTACTGCTTAGTGACTTTAAAAGAACCTTGCGCCAGCGTTGTGCCCGGCGCTCCGCCGGTGTCCACCAGTTGATACGCAACCTGATAAGAACCATCCGGATTTTGCGTGACCTGGCCGACGACTACGGCGTCAATACCCAGCGCAGACCAGGCAGCAGGCTGCACTTCCTGGGCACTGGTCGGCTGCTGCGGCAGACGAGAGCGATCCAGCGGATTGAATTTACCGCTGTTGCGCAGGTCAGCTGCCACGATACCACCGACATCTTCCGGCGCAGCGCCATGGCCGGCCCACTGGAACGGTACCACGCCGATAGGGCGCGCCGAGTCCACCCCCTGGGTGATCTCGATACGTACTTCTGCGTGCAGCACCGCCGCCCACAGCATTAAAAAACCAAATGCTACTCGTAATGCCTGCTTCATCATATCTCCCTTATCCGGGCGGAAAGCCCACGATAATTTAGCAGAATGTTAACAAACTCAAATATACAAAACTACCAAAACCCTGTGACTACCATAGATTGTTTTTCCCCGTTTGCACGGGGAAAAATGTCACTGAGGTTTGAAGTCCAGTGGCGCATTTTTAAAGACTTCATATACTGCCTGGCTAGGTGGTTTCGGAAACTTAGCCTGTCGGGCTGCGGCAAGAGCGGCCTGGCACAGAGCAGGATCACCACCTTCGGACTGTATATTTAACAACAGGCCGTCAGGAGCAAGTTTGATACGCAAGGTACATGTTTTGCCCGCATAGGACGATGCGTCATAAAACTTACTTTCAATCGCCGATTTTATCTGTCCGGCATAGTTGTTGATATCAGCCCCTGAGGCACTGTTTTTAGTATTACCACTCCCGGCAGCGGAGGCATTGTTTCCTTTGGCCCCACCGCCTGTTTTAGGCGCATTCTTACCAGAACTCAGATCGCCGAGCAGGTTGTCAACGCCGTCCGCTTCTTTCGCAGCCGCCGCTTTCTTCGCCGCCGCGGCTTTTGCTGCTGCCGCCTTGGCCGCTTTATCAG